>CAZLCY010000183.1:0-5146 GCA_964558075.1 uncultured Bacteroidales bacterium | reverse complement strand
CGATAAAAAAATAATTTACTCAAAATCAAGCAGTTGACTAAATCCGTCATTGGTAATGGAGCAAAACGGAATGTGAGGATCTCGTGCACCTCTACTGTCGGTTATTATTGTTTTTTGGTTTGTGTTTCAATAGTAGAGATTAACTTCGTTGAGCTCCACTGCGTTCCGGTTGCCACGTTACGCTATCGCTACACACGTATGACGTGCCAGGAAGGTATATCTGATATCTCACCACCTACAACCAACCACCTACAACCAACCACCCTAAATCTCATATCTCATATCTAAAACCTCCCTTTTCCTCTCAATCGTTTATCCAGTGATTCGTTCTAACAATACTACATTTTCTACATGATGTGTATGCGGAAACATATCAACAGCTTGTGATTTTTGTACCGAATAATTGTTCTGTAATAAAGCAATATCCCGGGCTTGTGTTGCCGGATTACAGCTTACATATACAATTCGCTTCGGAGCACAGCGAATAATGGTGTTTACCACATCCTGGTGCATACCTGCTCGTGGCGGATCGGTGATAATAACATCAGGATTACCGTGTATTTCAATAAAAGTATCGTTCAGTACATCTTTCATATCACCGGCAAAAAAAAGCGTGTTTGCTATATTATTATGTTTTGCGTTTTCTTGTGCATCTTCAATAGCTTCGGGTACATATTCTATTCCAATAACTTGTTTTGCTGTGCCGGCAACAAAGTTCGCAATCGTTCCGGTTCCCGTGTAGAGGTCATAAACCAATTCGTTTCCGCTGAGCTGTGCAAAATCTCGGGTAATTTTATATAATTCATATGCTTGAAGAGAATTTGTTTGATAAAATGATTTCGGTCCAATTTTGAATTGTAATCCTTCCATTTCTTCAAAAATATAATCTCTTCCGGTATATACAATAATTTCCTGATCTTGAATGGTATCATTCTTTTTTTGATTGATAATATAAAGCAGAGATGTTATTTTAGGGAATTTTTCGGCAATAGCATTAAGTAAACCTGTGTGTTGTTCGGGATTGTTTTCAAAAAAAACAACAATCACCATAACTTCGCCTTTTGTTGTGGTGCGGATAATTACATTTCGCAGTAAACCGAATTGATTGCGAATGTCGAAAAAAGACAAGTTGTGTTTTTCTGCTGTTTCGTAAATAAAGTTGCGAATAGCATTGCTTGGGTCAGCTTGCAAATGGCATTCTTCTATATGAACAATTTTATCGAACAATCGGGGCACGTGAAAACCCAGTGCATTTTTGTCGGCAATAATATCTTGTTTTTCAATTTCCTCTGCCGTTTTCCATCGTTTGTTCGAAAAGGTAAATTCAAGTTTGTTGCGATAGTGTGTTGTGTGTGTAGAACCAATAATTGGTAAGGTTTCTTCAATAGTAAGGTGACCAATGCGTATGAGTTGGTCTTGAACTTGTTTGTGCTTAAAACGTAATTGTTCTTCGTAGGGCAACATTTGCCATTTGCAACCGCCACATATACCAAAATGCTCGCAAAAAGGCGTGGTGCGTACCGGACTTAAAGAATGAATGTGGGTTATACGACCCTCAAAATAGCGTTTTCGCTTTTTTGTAATTTGAATATCAACCACATCTCCGGGGACAACACCCTCGACGAAAATAATTATTTCTTCATGTTTCGCAATTGCTTTCCCCTCTGCAGCTACGTCTACAACCTCAATCTGTTCAAATTTCGGTAATTTTTTTCTTCTACTCACAATATTTCATTTTTAATTATAGTACAAAAGTCTTATTTTTGTTTAAATTAATAGTCATAATCATGGATATATTTACACATGTAATTTTAGGTTCCTCCGTTGGAGGAATGATTGCCGCAAAAAAAAATGGAAACAAAGCTTTTTTATGGGGAGCTCTTGTAAGTGTTATTCCTGATTTTGATTTTATAATTATGCCTTTGTTTGAAACAACAAAAGCAATGTTATTTCATCAAGGTTTCAGTCATTCAATTTTTTTCTTTCTTCTTATAGCACCTTTTTTGGCTTTGTTAATTAAGCGAATAGAAAAAAATGTGATGTATTCGCTTGCCCAATGGACGAGTTTTTCATTTTTTATTTTACTTACACATAGTGTTCTCGATATTTTTACTATTTACGGAACCGGTTTTTTTGAACCATTTTATGGTAAGCGTTTCGCTCTCTCGTCGATTGCGTTAGTTGATTTGTTTTTTACAATCCCATTACTTATAGTCCTTATTGCTGCTCTACGTGTTACGGGGTGGAAATTGAAAAAAGCATATGCTTGGATTGGTGTTTTTATCAGTGTGTTGTATCTCTCTTTTACATTTCTTAATAAATTATATGTTCAGTCTGAGTTTGAAGATTATTTGCTTGCAGAGGATATTCGATATGAAAAAACTGAAATTTTTCCTCACGCAGGTTCAAATTTTATGTGGAATTGTATAGCTCAGGATAGAGACGGGTTTTGGTTACGAAATATGTCAAATTTTTCGAAATATAATGGCAAAGCACAACTGTATTTACGCAATGATTATTATATGTTAAATTACTTGAATGATGAACGTATACATAATCTTCAACGTTTTAGTCGGGGATATTACTCTGCAATTGAACGATACGACGGCTCTGTTGATTTTCGGGATTTGCGGTACGGTAAAATAGGAAATGAGCATGATGACCAGTTTGTGTTTACTTTTAAATTGATTGGTGATGCCGATTCTTTATACCGGGTAGAGCGAATCAATATTGATTTTAGAGAGCTGTATGATGCGAAATATTAAATTGTTTATAGTTAGTTTGAGCCTATCATACATAGGTTTTTCGCAAACTTTATCAAATACGGTTTTTTTGCCGGAGATTGCATCTGTTCAAGTTTTTCAGTCGGGTAATGAATTGTCTGTGCCTGTAATTCAGCTATTGGGAAGCTCTCGTTTGACGGTAGAGTTTGATTATCTTGGTGAGAATTTATCCGATTTTTCTTATACAATTATCTCATGCGATAAACATTGGAATCAGTCTTCTTTGTTGCAGATGGAGTATTTGAATTCTATAGGAGTCCATTATTTTGAAGAGGTGCAGCATTCTGTGAATACTCATGTGAATTATGTACATTATAAAACTACGTTTCCTAACGAAAATTTGAAGATTCTCAAATCGGGAAATTATATTCTCAAAGTTTTTCGAGAAGATGGAATGCAAACTCTTGCTTTTCAAACTCGCTTTGTTGTTGTTGAGCAATTGGTACGACTCGAAGCATCACTCAGTCGTGCCTCAGCGGTGCAGTATATGGATACGCATCAGGAATTAGACATGACGGTACATACACTCGGTTTTGAAATTACTAACCCACAAGAAGAATTATATGTAACGTATTTACAAAACGGAAGATGGGATAATGCTATTCGCGGTATTTCACCCAGTTATATTCGGAATGATGAAATTGTGTATGATTATGAACGCAAAAATGTATTTGAAGGTGGGAGGGAGTTTCATCATTTTTCCTGTAAAAATCTCAATGTTGCTCACGAAAATGTTCACACAATAAAGTATGAAGATTCTTTGTTTGTTGTTTATCTCAAGCCTCATGAAATAGGATTGTATAAAACCTATGCGTCTGATAATGACCTGAACGGTTATTTTTTACCGGCACATCATGAATCGGATAATTCTGATGTTGATGCTGATTATGTAAAGGTGCATGTTTCATTATTATATGAAAATACTTTTGCTGCAGACACCTTGTCAATGTATGTTTGTGGTCATTTTAATATGTGGCAATTGACTGAGGAAAACAAAATGACCTATAATCATGCTACAAAGCAATTTGAATGTACATTGTTCCTCAAACAGGGATATTATGATTATATTATTGGTTATGCCAGTTCCAATACCCGGGGGTTGCAGACATATGAAATAGAAGGATCATTCTATCAAACAAAAAATGAATATGATGTGTTGCTCTATTATTATGATTTTTCTTCTCAACACGATCGTATTATCGGGTATGTTCGTGTTGAATAATGCGTAAAGATGAATTGTAATAAATACTGATTGTGATAAATGGAGTGTTTGGAATTTTCGGGCAGAGACTATTTTTAACTTTTATTTTTATAAATTAAGTGTATAAAAAAGGTGTTCCGGATTGAGGTGTAAATAAAAAAAACGGAAACAGTCGTAATTTTTTTTGAATATTACGTGAAATACGTACATTTGCTTTTTTAATTTAGAATGTATGAATTTGCAGTCTTCTCACATTTGTCATAGTGGTATAGTTGAACATATTTCAGATAATTTTGTCGATGTTTCTATCGTTTCAAAATCTGCGTGTTCCGGTTGTCATGCTCAGTCTGTTTGTAATGTGGGTGATATGAAAGAAAAATCAATACGAGTATTTACAACCAAAGCACAGAAGTATTCACGAGGTGAAGCTGTACAGGTTTCTATTTCGCAACAAAAAGGTTTTGAGGCTTTATTTTATGGGTATCTTTTGCCATTTCTTGTTGTGTTTGTTTCATTGTTGATTTTTTTACAATTTACAACCGAATTATATGCAGGTGTATATTCTCTTATGTTATTAATACCTTATTATATGTTATTATTTGTTTCAAAACAGATAATGCGATCTCGGTTTTCTTTTCAAATTGAACGAATTAAATAATGAATGAAGCAATGTTTTTCCCGGTTATTATATTAAGCTCTATAGGTTTAGCTGCTGCTATTATTTTGTTTTTTGTAAGTAAAAAATTTAAAGTAATTGAAAATCCTTTAATTGATGAAGTTGAGGAAATGCTTCCTGCAGCTAATTGTGGTGGGTGTGGTTATCCGGGGTGTCGTAAATTTGCACAAGTTTTTGTTGAGTCCGATAATGTGGAAAATCTTTATTGTCCGGTTGGAGGTGCTGATGTAATGAAGCAAATAGCTGAACGTGCCGGAAAAGTTGTAGTTGTTCAAGCACAAAAAGTAGCGGTTGTTCGCTGTAATGGTTCGTGCGAACATACTAATAAACAAGCTTCGTATGATGGGGCGGTAAGTTGCCGTCTTGCTCATTCTACCTTTGCAGGTGAGAGTGGCTGTTCGTTCGGCTGTTTTGGATATGGCGACTGTGTGTCTGTTTGTGCTTTCGATGCAATTTATATTGACGAACAAACAGGGTTACCGGTTG
>CAZLCY010000182.1:0-5150 GCA_964558075.1 uncultured Bacteroidales bacterium | reverse complement strand
AGGTGGATACTTTTCGGCTGTTATTATGGATACTTTTCAGTTGGTATATACACACGAAAATTAATATGTTTCCTTATCTGCACGGAATGTATGTTTTGCGTATATGTTATACACGGAATGAATGTACAGACTGGAAAATTGTGAAGCAGGAATAAAAAAAACAGGAGGTCTGTAAGCCGGATTCTGTTTCTGCCGAAGCAGAATTTCTATCATTTATCTACGCAACCTACCCTCCAACATCAGGCGGGCAGCCTTCAGGCGTTGGTATACATGGTCTTGCAACTCGTAAGTGGCACGGCTGTCACAATCGCTTGCAACACCGGTAGGCTCTTACCCTACCTTCTCACCTTTACTCCCGCACACGGCGTGAGCAGTTATTTTCTTCTGCCATACTATACCCTCACGGATATCTGTTCTTTCAACAGTACGATGCCCTGTGTTGTCCGGACTTTCCTCCCTGTATTGCTACAGAGCGATAGAACGACCTCCTGTGTTGCAAAAATACATATTAAATATGTCGAATTGCAATTTTACTTGAAAATTAACGAATAAACAAACAAGGTGTTTTAGGTATCAAAATTAAATCGAGGTATAAAAAATCCTTTTTGAGAAACAATACTACGTCGAAATCAGGTTATTATATGAGTTAAGAAAGAAGCTCAAATTTTACAATTAATAAGTCGAGAGTAACAGTATTTGAAGTTTTCTCAGCAGGCACTAAATAAGAGACCTGAGAAAAGCTATTATACTTCTCAGCGTAAATACATAGTGTGGTTTCATTACATCAAGCACAGCTTGAGGCATTGTTGGTACTTGTGCTTCTTGTGGGTCTTGCACGACGGTTGTTGCACCTGTTTTATACATATCATGTAATCCATCAACACCATCTTTATGTGCACCCGAAAGAATAATTCCAACAGCATCTTTCCCGCAAGACTGTGCTACAGAGTAAAACAATACATCGATTGATGGGCGGGTGAAGTTGACTAACTCTTCGGTTGAAAATAGTATTCTCATGTCTGATTGAATCATCATATGATAATTTGCCGGTACAATATAAATATGCCCGGGTTCTAATAAATCATTATGAAATGGTTCCACAACCTTGTTTTTCGATACAATCTCTAATGTTTCTTTAAACCCTGAATTTACATGCTTGAGCCGATGCATACAAATTACTATGGGTATAGGGAAATGAGCAGGCAATTCTTGTAATATGTGATTGACCGATGTGAAACTTCCGGCCGAACCCCCAATAACTATGAGTTTATATGTTGTTGTTATCTCCATTATTTTTTTCTATACAATCCTAAATCTTTATTGTAGGTCGAAAATAAGGCAGGTAGCCCAAATATATTTTCTCCTTCTTTTATACCTAATAATAAATAGGCACCAAAATTCATTTTTTTATACATACTGGTAATAAAGGTGTGTTGTGAATCGCGGGTGTAATATAATAACGAATTTCTATACATAATGAGTGAAATGTGTGTCACCTCTTGTTCCAATAAAGAAGAAGAATGAATAAAATTTACGTGAGACACAAGCTCCGGATTGCAAATAAGCGAATGGTAATTAATTGTATAATATTTTGAAATATCGTAGGGAATTTCGGTATTTTTATAATTTGCAACCAGCATAGATTCGCATTGTGCTGAATACACTCCTGTTTGAATTTTATCTATTATTTGTTGTGATTTGCATCCGGCGTAAATGTGAACTTGGTTGCGAACATTTAGTATATCCAGAAGCATGCACAATGAATACAGTTCATGTCCCGACGAACAGTCAGGGAACCATATATTACATGGATCATTTTTAATAAGCTTTGGTATAATTGTATGAAATAATGTGTGCCACACCAAACTATCTCTAAAAAATTCTGTAGCCGGCACCATAAGAAAAGAGAAAAGAGCATCGTACGAATGATTATTGTCGAGATATGATATGAAACTGTGCCAATCGGCAAAACCCATTTTGTTCATCACAAAGCGTATACGCCTGTCAAGAAACGAGGGTAAATAATATTGAATCTCCGGCAAAACAGGTTGAAGTTTTGCTATAAATTCGTGTCGCTGATTTTCTGAAATTGTTTGATACATTACAACACGATTTTTTTATAAAATCTTCCGAATTTTTGAAATTTTGTAGACATAAACCAACCCATACTTTCTTGCATACCAATTGCTAAATAGCCATCATCTTGCATGTTTTTATAAAAGAAATTATAGATTTTTTTTTGTAAATCAGCTTTGAAATAAATAAGAACATTTCGGCACAAAATAATATCAAATGATGTGTCTATCGGATTTTGTAAGGAAACTAAATCGTGAGTGTAAAAATGAACATGCTCCCGCAACATTTGATTTGTTCGAATATAGGTTTTTTTTGCATCACTTTCAAAATAATACTCAAATGGTTTGTGATTAAAAGGTTTACCAAAAGGATTGTCTTTAATAACACTGAGAAACGATTCCTTATACGATTCGTAAAATCTGTACGGGTATTCTCCATTCTGTGCTATAGAAATCATATCTTCATTAATATCTGTTGCGTAGACATGCGATTTTTCCAATAAGCCAAGTTCATTGAGCAAAATCAACATAGAATACACCTCCTGACCGCTTGAAGCACCTGCGTGCAGAATAGACAAAGATTTTTTCTTATCAATTTTTGGTAATAATTCGAAGCGGATATCCTGCCAAAAATGAGTGTCGCGAAACAATTCTGTGGTGTTAACGGTTATCTGTTTAATTACCGTTTCTAAAAATGAAGTATCATTAGCAATTTTATGGAGCAATTGATTAAGAGAACAAGTATTATCCAGCAAAACTTTGTCGATTCTGCGAGCAAGCGATTTTTCTGAATAGTCTGTTAAATCATATGCAGAATTTTTTTTTACGGTATTAATAAACTGAGATAATTCTTTTTCTGTAATGTCCATAATTTACTGTTTTTTTCTCCCAAATTTTGCTTTTACCCATGCCGGCAGCAAAAATATTCCTATTACTAAATACGGATAATACGTAACACCCCGCCACAAGAAAGCCAAAACCGGAACAAGAAAAGCATAAGGAATAAATTCTCCTAAATACTGAGAGAAAATTACCTCAGAAAAACCACTTCCGCCCGGGGAAGGAAGTACAATCATCATAATCCACATTGCCAATTGTCGTGCAAATATCATAAAATGCTCAGAGAATGACACAAAGAAAAACATAGCAAACAAAAAATTTACAACCCAATACCGCGATGTCCACGATAAAAATGTGGTGAGAAAAGTTTTGAGCCAAAATTTCCATGATTTATCCTTGTATTCAATTGAAGCCAACATTATATCTGCTCCAATACTCACCATTTTGCGACGCCGTTTTCGTAAAAAAGAAATATATGAAAGACGAAATAATAATTGCTTAACTCCATATGGATTGATAAATAAACCATAAAAAACCAAGCCTGCAAATAAGACTTTTACCGAATAACCGGCAATTGCAAAAAACATAAGACTATCTCCCCATGCACTATCATTACTCACTTGTGCAATTTGAAACAAGTCGGAAAAATTAACGCTTAACACGATGATTGGGAACATAATAAGAAAATAAAATTCATCGAGAAATGAGGTGAGCATAACTATTGCCGAACTTTTTCCTAAGGATATTTTTTCTTTGTAAATATAAATAACAGCAAAGGTCGTTCCCCCAATAGCAGAAGGAGTAACTGCCGATGTGAATTCCCATAAAAAAATAATTCGAATGCATTGTCGCCATGTTAACTGTGATGAGGAAATAATACGTAATCGAATCACATAACCAAGGTCTCTCAAAAACATCATTAAAAGAGCACAAAAAAGCCATAAAAAACCATATTTTACAAGAGAAACATTTTGGAAATCTTCATAATTAAATTCTTCCCAAAACAAATAAACTACCACACCTAAGCCCAAAACAAAAGGTATAAGCAGTCGCCAACCTTTTAAAGCTTTAAATTGTCTGGGTGATCCGAGCTCTTCTGCCATATTTATTTTTTTGAATATTCGCAATATCTAACTTTTTTGTAAAAAAACATAGCAAATACAATAATTTTATATTACTTTTGCAATACAAAACGGTTCCGTGGCCGAGTGGCTAGGCAGAGGTCTGCAAAACCTTGTACAGCGGTTCGAATCCGCTCGGAACCTCAAAAAAAAGGCGTCATTGTATGATGCCTTTTTTTATGTGCATATGTGAATAAAAAAAACTAATTCGGTTTACATTACTCTGCAATCACAGATTAAAATTTTCAAAGATATTCTTCTTTTGAATTAGTAAACTAAATTATTTGTTTGTACGTTTTCGGTCAGAGACTAATTGCTATGATTATGAGAGCAGTATGTAATTGATTGTTGAATTAAGCTAATGTAAATCAATAGATTATATAATAACTTGTGTTCATCAATGCCAGCGTTTGAATTAAAATAATTCTCTCATTATTTTTGTTTTTCTATAAAATATTGTATTTTAGTAAACTGTTTTTTTTTTATAAAAAAAATGCATTCTAAATAGATTAACAATATGAAAAGAATTTTATTAGTAGTAGTTACTGCATTATTGTGGTATATGGTTTCAGCACAAGAATATCCGTATCCTCAAAGTCAAAATCACCCGTATGGATACATGTCGAGTAACATAACAACAGCTCAGGCAACAGACGAATATCAAGATTGGATTACCGCTTATTATGTTGAATGTTCCGATACTGAGGCACGAATTGATTATGATGGAAATACTGTGTCAGAAGGTATTGGGTATGGTTTGGTTATAACTGCATATGCAGGAGATAAAATCAAATTTGATAAATTACTGAATTATTACAATAATCGTAAGAATGGTAATGGTGTTATGAATTGGGAATATCCAGGCTGTAGTACTTCAGCATCTGGTAATGGTGCGGCTACTGACGGAGATATGGATGCTGCAATGGGCATGTTGGTTGGTGTTCATCAATGGCCGGGGGAAGGTTATGAGCAAGATTTTGAGGCACTTGCAGATGCTATGAAGGGTTCTGAATTTGTTGATTGTAATGGTATGATTGTGCAAAAACCGGGAGATGCCTGGGGTGGGTGCGATTGTACAAATCCGAGTTATTATGCTCCGGGATATTATAGGGCT
>CAZLCY010000181.1:0-5168 GCA_964558075.1 uncultured Bacteroidales bacterium | reverse complement strand
CGGGCAAGATTATTGCGGTGGTGTTGCAAATGGATTATAAGCCTTGTTTTTAGCTCTCAAATCATTAGATGTGAGAGAGGGCGATGAGGTTATTGTGCCATCAAACACCTATATAGCATCGGTTCTTGCGGTTTCACATGTAGGTGCAACACCGGTTTTTCTGGAACCGGATTCCCGAACGTATAATATTGATGTTTCAAAAATTGAAGCCGCAATTACGGAACGGACAAAAGTTATTCTCCCGGTTCATTTATACGGACTCATTTCGGATATGCCCGAAATAATGCGTATAGCGGAAAAGCATAACGTATATGTTGTGGAGGATTGTGCTCAGGCTCATGGAGCTATGGTTAACGGAAAAAAAGCCGGAAGTTTTGGGCATATCAATGCATTTAGTTTTTATCCGACAAAAAATCTTGGAGCATATGGAGATGCCGGGGCTATAACAACGAATGATGAATTTTTGGCAAAGAAAATTAATATGCTCCGTAATTATGGTTGTGAAGTGCGGTATCAAAATGAAGAAATAGGATATAATTCCCGCTTAGATGAATTACAGGCAGCATTGCTCCGAATAAAACTTCGGTATCTCGATAGTTGGAATGCAAAACGTAGAGAATGTGCCGATATATTTCGTATGGAATTGAGTCATAAAGACTGGATATTTCCATGCGTTCCCGAAGGATATGAACACGTGTATCATCAGTTTGTTGTACAATCGGATAATCGTGAATCAGACATGAAGGAGTTGGAGGAGCAGGGGTATAAATGCTTGATTCATTATCCTATACCGCCGTATAAATCCAATGCATATAAGGAACAATTTACAAATTTCACATTCCCGATAGCCGATGTATTGGCAGAAAAAGTTTTTAGCTTACCTTTGCATGGAAAAATGTGGAATAAATAACAACTCGAATGTATTCAATAATTTTACTTTCATACTATAGTGAACAGCGCATCAAAAATGTATTTACACGAGTAAGTACAGCTCTTGAAAACGAGCAAATCCCATTTGAGTTTATAATTATGGATGATGGTTCTGATGATAATTCTTATGTTGTTGCCTGCGAGCTTGAGAAAGAAGATTCGCGGGTACGTGCATATCAGCTAAGTAAAAATTATACGAGTCATTATTCGAAATTTGCTGCATTTTCTGTGTGTAAAGGTGATTGTGCAACCTCAATTCCCGATGACGAACAATTGCCGGTTGATATTATTATTAAAATGTATCGTACCTGGGAAAAAGGACATAAAATTGTTATGCCGTTTCGTATGAGTAGAAACGACGGGAAGATAAAAGATGCCTTTTCGAATTTATATTACAAAATGATGAATTCGTTTACCGATGTTACCTTCCCTAAAGGTGGTGCTGATGGGTTTTTAATTGACAGGGAAATCATTGATATTTTAAACACCCAAATTTCTCCTCGTAATACATCGACTACCGTTGAGGTGCTTCGCCTCGGATTCGACCCGGTTTTCATACCATTTGAACGACCACAAACAAAAAATAAATCACGGTGGACTTTACGGAAAAAAATGCGTTTGGCATTCGATACTATTTTTGATCTTCAAATTTTCCAATTCGCTTTATTTCCCGTTTAGGCATATTATCGTTTATCTTTTCGATTCTGTTAATTCTGTTATTGACTTATATAAAACTATCGGGAAAAAGTTCTGTCGGCGGAGTGTCTATGCCGGGGTGGACATCTATTCTTGCCTTTGTGTCTTTTTTCAGTGGGTTAATTTTATTGTCCCTTGCTATTGTTGCAGAGTATATCTGGAAAATTCATGAAGAAGTGAAAGCTCGACCGGGATATATTATTAAAAAGAAATAATTTTTTTCGTTGGTATCGGGCTGTCTTGTGTGAAATACTAATTTAACAGTATTTTATATTATTATTTCGATACGGACTGAATGCTGAACTCAAAATATATTGACTTTAGTTAATAGATAAAGAGAGAGAACACTTTTGTGTCTATTATATGTTCTTTACCCTTTGATATTTTTTCATATTCAGGATGCCTTTTTTTCATAAGAAGCGTGTCTCCTTCTGTTATATTTGATAGGGTAATTATTGTAAGTTCTCTGTTTTGTTCCTGAAATGAATGTGAGTAGAATAAAACATTTTCATAAAAAAGTTGCGGTATTGGTCTCGGTATAAATTTTACAGTATGTAAATCTTTACGTGGTTCAATTTTGTTTTTAATAAAAGCAGATGTTTCGTCGTGGATATATTCACTCACGTAATTTTTTTTGTCAAATCGGTTTTGATAAATAATGTTTATTGCTTTTGAATAAGAAAAAATTATACCGCTGCTAAAAAGTATAAGTAACACGGTCTTTTTTATTGTATTGGTTAAGGATAGTAAATGTTTATAACTGCTATAGATAATGTATGCAATACCAAACATAAAGATTGGGATTGCAGGAATATCATACCAGTTTTTTTTCACAACAGAACCTGCATGTATAGCAACAATTAACGTTCCTACACCTATTGTGTACAGAAGAACTGACGCTTGTTTCGTTTTTTTTGAAATGAACAGTATGGGTGATAGAAATAAAAAATAGCTGTAAAAATATAGTTTATTGTCAAAGAATGTAAATATGCTGTTCCAAAAATCCGAACCCTCACGATTATTTTTATTATACATTGACATTTCGGTCGAAAGTATAGCTTTTTTTATGTATCCCGGATCATAAAAATCTCGGATAAAGTAATAGCTTAAACATATGAGTATGGTGCTTATGCCAAAGATATATACTTTCGGATTTTTAAAAATGACATAATTTTTCGGAAAAAGCAATATGTATATTACACATGCTGCCAAAGGAATAAATCCGGCTATTGATTTTGTGTAAAAAGCACCAATAATTGAGAGACTTAAAGCAATAAAAATCCATACAGAATTTTGTTTTCGTTCAATAATATAGTAGATAAGAAATATATACGATGTGGTGAAAAAAATCAAAATGCTGTCAACATCTGCTGTTCGGGTAATATGATAGCCATTATATTCGGGGATTGAAAAGAGTAAAATTCCGGCACACAATCCTATTGTATACGATGAGAAAATTTTTTTCGAATTGAAAATAAGTATATAGACCGTAAGGAGGGAAAAAAATGCAGAAGGGAATCGTACGCCGAATTCATTGTAGCCAAATATTTTTACACTTATTGCTTGCAACCATTGAGACATAGGCGGTTTTGTGTTCCACCAGTCGGGTTCTCCGTATGCTGTAACTAAAAAGGGATTGTTATGTTTTAAAAATTCAAAGGTATTGAGTGCATATCTTGATTCATCCCATAAATGCATGTATTGATCTTCTAGTTTGAGTAAAACAAAAATGTACCAAACAAGTGTTATAAAGAATAAATGTAATATTAGCCGAATTCTATCGGTTAGTTCAATTTTATACATAAAAAATAATACTATCTTTGTGCAAAGATAATAATTCTGTTTTTAAGCAAATGGCAAAAAGAGTTTTAAATTTTTTACATCCAAAAATCTATATATTACTGGTATTTGCTTGTATATTTATTTTAATATCTTTAGTCAATCATTATAATTTCAGAACCTATGGTTTTGATTTAGGTATTTATAATAATGCATTATTTGATTATTCGCGATTTCAAATTAATGATAATCCGATAATGCATCCTCGTTTCAATAATGTATTAAGTGATCATTTTAGTTTGTATCATTTTGTTTTTGCTCCCTTTCGGTATATTTTCGGGAGCTGGACTTTATTGATTTTCCAGATAGCAGCTATACTTTTTGGTGCATTGGGTATTCAAAAGGTAGTTAATTTCCTGACCGAAAATCATCGTTTTTCATTAATAGCGATGGTTCATTTTTTAAGTATTTGGGGAATATATTCTGCTTTAGCATTTGATTATCATGATAATGTTGTTGCGGCAATGTTTGTGCCCTGGCTTATTTGGTATGTTTTACAAAAAAAATACATACCCATAGCAATATGGACATTTATAATTTTTGTGAGTCGTGAGAATATGTCTTTGTGGCTTGCTTTTATTTATCTTGGCTTGTTTGTATGGAAATTTAAAGATTCGGAAATCAGAATAATTTCCTTATTGGGGGTACTTTTTTCAGTTGCATATTTTATTTTTGTTCTCAAATTTGCAATGCCCTATTTTGCCGATCCTGATCGTACGTATGCACATTTTAAATATGGTGCTCTTGGCGATTCTCCATCAGAAATATTGGAAAATGTTTTTTTACGACCGAAGTATATGTTTTCTACCTTGTTTGAAAGTCATTACTCTAATACAAATTATAATGGAATTAAAACAGAATTACATTATATAATATTGTTGTCTGGTGGTATTGCTTTACTCTACAGACCCCAGTTTTTAATAATGCTTATTCCTATTTATGTGCAAAAATTATTTCATTCCGATTTTGCAAAATGGGGAGTGAATAATCATTATAGTATTGAGTTTGCGCCAATTTTAACACTTTCTTTTTTTTATTGGATTTCTCAATTGCATATTTCCAATCGGTTAAAAACCCGGATTTTGATAGGGGGAACTATAATTTGTTTTGCTGCAACAATATCAATTATGCCAGCCAGAAAATCTAAATGGTATAATAAAAATGCTGTTATGTTTTATTCGGCAAAACATTATCAGCGGAATTTTGATGTCGAAAAAGTACATGAATTTTTAGATGAAATACCTGACGATGCTAAAGTTTCTGCACAAAACATGCTCGTTCCGCATTTAGCTTTTCGTGACGATATTTATTTGTTTCCGGTATTGGTCGATGCGGAATATATTGCTTTAGTACCCAAGGCAGGAAAATGGCCGTATACCCGAAAGAAATATAATGCTAAAATAAAGGAACTACGCGAGGGCAATCAGTATTCATGTATTATTGACACCGAAGATTTTATCTTGTTTAAGAAAACCGGTATAGAGTAATAAACCGGTGCAGGTGAAATATTAAGGTATATATGCTCGAATATCCCGAACATCCAATTGCAATCGTCGTTCGTTTCGGAAATAATTTTCTTGCAGGGTAAAGCAAATATCAAAATGTTCGGTTTCCTGAGATAATTGTTTCCATTTTTTTGCTAAGTTAAATCCAATACCCCGTAAAACTATATGTGGAGAATTGGGGTGTGAAATGTACAATTG
>CAZLCY010000180.1:0-5174 GCA_964558075.1 uncultured Bacteroidales bacterium | reverse complement strand
GAGAAAAACGCAAGGCAATATCATCACTTAATTTATAGTTACGTAAGAATATTTTTAGTTTCGGATTATTTGCATTGCAATACATAAAATTAGGACTTTTCCAACCTAAAATATGTTTCGCACCTTCTGCAATTACTCCTTTGTATCCCATGTTTAGAATTAATTCCCCAATGTAGTCGGAATATATAAAATGAGTATTATGAAAAACGCTCGGCTTTGTTCCAAAAAGTTCTTGTATTTTATTTGAATGTTTTTGTACTTGTTTGGTAAACTCTTCCCCCGATTTAATTGAAATAAGAGAGTGAGAATATGGTTGTGCCGTAAATTCAACTTTACCTGTTTGTGCTAATTCCTGAAAACTCTCAATTACTTCCGGAGTGTATAATTCAAATTGTTCCAATGCTGAACCACTAATCGAAAAACTAACTTTAAATTTATTTTTCTGTTTTTTTATTGTTTCAAGCAACAATTTATTCATTGGTATATATGAATCTTTTGCTACCTGAAAAATATTCGATTTATTCGAAAAATCATCATAGTAGTAATGATCTAAGCCAATATCGAAAAAACGATATGTTCGTAACATAAATGGTTGATGAATCTGAAAATGTAAGCAAATATGTCTCATGGTTAAGCTTTTGAAAGAGTTTCTTGATAAATTTGTTTAACTTTTATTGCAGCAGAGTCCCATTTGATACTGTCTACTTCTGATTTAACAAAGGTTTTGAACATACTGTCAAGACCTTGATAACTCACTATTCCGTAAATTGCATCGGCCATGGAATCTACATCCCAAAAATCTATTTTAATTGCATGTTTTAATATTTCTGATACGCCGGATTGTTTCGAAATAATTACCGGAACGTTTGAGCGCATTGCTTCTAAGGGTGATATGCCAAATGGTTCAGAAACCGACGGCATAACATAAACGTCGCTAATCGAAAGCATATGAACAACATCGTCACCGCGTAAAAAACCGGTAAAGTAAAAGTTTTCAGAAATTCCTAATTCTGAGGCACGCCACATCATTTTCTCAAGCATATCTCCACTTCCTGCCATTACAAATTTTACATTTTTCTTGCGTTGCAAGACTTTTGCTGCTGCTTCAAGAAAATATTCCGGTCCTTTTTGAAAAGTAATGCGTCCGAGAAAGGTGACAATTTTGTCGTCGGTATTTTTTACAAACTCTTTTGGGCTGGTTAATTGTACACTATCAACACCATTATAAACAGTAGTTATTTTGCTTTCATCAATACCATAATGGTTGATAACGGTATTTCGGGTAAGATTGCTCACTGTAATTACGGCATCTGCACTGTGCATTCCCCGTCGTTCTATATCGTACACCACTTGATTGACGTGCATGCCGCTTCTATCGAATTCTGTAGCATGAACGTGAATTACTAAGGGTTTTTTTGATACTTCTTTTGCTGCAATTCCCGCATCGTATGTAAGCCAATCGTGAGAGTGAATAATATCGAATTCGAATTTCTGAGCAATCTCGCGGGCTACATAAGCGTAATCTGCTACTTCTTTGATTAAGTTTGTTCCGTAACCACCTTCAAAATTTATAGTGTCTTCCAGTTCTGTTTGATAGTATTTTTGTAATTGCTTCGATGAAGATGAACGTTTATTGATAATGTTATAATATTCCTCTGTGGTAACATATGGTATTATGTTCGAGTCAATTTCGACGTACTGAATATTTGTTTCAGATGATACAGCTTCTTCATTAAAAATATATTTTCGTACACTTACAGGAACATGATTTGCACCTACAACATCCATTAATTCTGTTTCTTCATCGTCACATGTTCTTGGAACTATAAAAATAATTTCTAAATCGTGTTGGGCCATTGCTCTTGTTAAGCCATAGCAAGCTGTTCCAAGTCATCCTGAAATGTGGGGCGGAAATTAATATCCAAACAGTAGTACTTGCAGATTGTTTTCTGTGTTATTTTTTGTTGTGCAAAATTATTTATTAAGGTCTGAAATCGTAATACGGCAGCAACGCTCCAAGCTTGAGATATTGCACCTCTTCCTTCGTGTGGCGGGTTTCCGTCGTATAATTCTGAGAAGGTGCCGACGCCATGAGTTTTGAGTGATTCTTCGAGCCCTTCGTAGATTCGTTTAATTTCTGTTAAACCGGAACGACCATGCAGTTCAAGATAAGCTTCAGCATAAGGTGCTAAAAACCACAATAATACAGAGCCGTGATGATACGCAATATCACGTTCGTGAATATTTCCGATACATTCACCTTTGTATAGAGGGTTTTTTGGAGAAAGTGTTCGTATTCCGCGAGGAGTAAGTAACTCTTTTTTTATAATTTCTAAAACAGCATGTTTTTGTTTATCATTTTCGAGTGGTGAATAGGGGAGTGATGCCGCAAAAACCTGACTCGGACGAACAGATTCTTCAATATGATTTTCTGTAACATAATCTGCGAGGTATTGTCGTTCTTCATTCCAAAAAACAGCAGAAAACGATTCTTTAATTTTTGATGGAATATCTTTCCACTTGTCTGTAAATGTTTTATCTGAAATGATTTCTAATGCAAATTGAATTGCATTGTACCATAGTGCATTAATTTCAACAACATAGCCCCATCGTTCGTATACCGGTTGTTCGTTAATTTTTGCATCGGACCATGTGAGGGCTTTGTTTTTGTCGTTTAAATACAGAAGCCCATTATTGTGCATAACGATTGTCTTATTATCGGGCATTCGGTATTTTTCGAGAATTTCTTTAATTTTCTTCCCATACCGCTTTTTTATAGTAGCTTTGGTTGTGTGCGGTGTAAATTGCTGTACAGCACGAATATACCACAAAGCCGTATCTATTGAATCAACATTTGCATGTTCTATATTACCAATGTTTTTGTATATGTATCCTTCAATTTCATCAGTAATTGTATCTAATACATTCTGACAGGTTTGTGTGTCTCCATATGTAAGTGTAAGCCCCGGGAGAGCTATAAGACTGTCGCGACCCCATTTGCCCGGCCAGGGGAAACTCGCAATAATATCGGTTTTCTTTCCTTTTCGCGAAATAAATTGTTCTGCCGCATTTTGTAAGCAGTTTTCGTAACTGTTTCGCGGTGTACGTTTTGATAATTCGGATTCAAATAGTTTTGCAATTTTTGTTGTTTTAATTTCCGAAAGACCCGCACTGAAATATACCGATTCTCCTTTTTTTATGGTACATTCGAAATATCCCGGTGTCATTAAATCTTCAACACATTCAAATCCGCGTTCTTTTTCTTTGAGGTATTCAAAGTTTTTATACCAATCAGGAGCAGACACAAATTCGTTTTTCTTAGAAATTTGCATGTGTAAAAACGGAAATTTTTTGTACAAACGACTTGCTATTCCATTTTGAACGGTTTTGTATTTTGAATTTACATGCATGTTTGCATGTGTTAATTCATGAATGTTTCGGAATGCTAAAAACGGACGAAGTTGTAGGGTTGTTTTTGAATGTGCTTTGAGTAGCGTATATTTTATAATAATACGTTCCTCTTCTTCTACAAGAAGCATTTGTTTTTCGAGTAACACACCTCCTACACGGTATGTTACCGATGGAGTTGAAGAATTTGTGTACGATTCAATATATTTATGTCCGAGAGGATTGAAGTCTTGTGTGTATTTGTGTATTGCAAGATTAAACGGTGTATTGTGTTGAATAACCGTTTCGTCTAAGGACGATAAAAGCACATAATGTTCATTGTTAAAATCAGGTAAGGGGCATACCAATAAACCGTGGTATTTTCTTGTATTACAGTTGATAATTGTGGAACATGCGTATGAACCCGCTCGATTTGTACGTAAAAATTCTTGTTTGAGCGATAAATTTAAGTTTGTAACTTCTTGTTTTGTAAACTCTAAGTATTCCATGAGCTATTAAGTTTTTCTTATATCACAAAAATAGAAATAAAAACAAGAATTACTATTTTAATTTGATAAAAAAACTTTGATGAAAACATGATATAAGTCATATTTTCATCAAAGCACCGTTTTTTATAAACTACCCATTGTAAGTAAGAATTCATCGTTGTCACGAGTAGATGGTAAGCGTTTGCTTAAGAACTCCATAGCTTCAACAGGATTCATATCTGTTAAGAAGTTTCGAAGTATCCAGTGTTTGCTGAGTCTTGTTTTGTCAACAAGTAAGTCATCGCGTCGGGTACTTGAAAGGTTAACGTCAACAGCCGGGTATATTCGTTTGTTAGATATACGTCTGTCAAGTTGCAGTTCCATATTTCCGGTACCTTTAAATTCTTCAAAAATTACTTCATCCATTTTTGAGCCGGTTTCGGTTAATGCTGTTGCAATAATTGTTAATGAGCCGCCATCTTCAATGTTTCTTGCAGCACCAAAAAAACGTTTTGGTTTGTGAAGAGCATTTGCGTCAACTCCACCGGAGAGAATTTTTCCGGAAGCAGGTTGCGCCATGTTAAATGCACGAGCAAGACGGGTTATTGAGTCGAGTAGAATACACACGTCGTGTCCGCATTCTACCAATCGTTTTGCTTTTTCTAATACAATATTGGCAACCTTTACGTGTCTGTCCGCTGGCTCATCAAAGGTTGATGCTATAACTTCTGCTTTTACACTTCGCTTCATATCTGTAACCTCTTCCGGACGTTCATCAATTAATAAGATAATTAAATATACTTCAGGATGATTGTCTGCAATAGCATTTGCAACACCTTTTAATAAGGTTGTTTTTCCTGTTTTTGGCTGAGCAACAATAAGTCCGCGTTGTCCTTTACCGATTGGTGTAAATAAATCGATAATACGCGTAGATATATCGGTATGCCCACTGCCGGTAAGGTTAAATTTTTCTTCAGGAAATAAAGGTGTTAGGTGATCGAAGTGAACACGGTCGCGTACTTCTGTTGGTGTTTTTCCGTTTATTTTTTCTACTTTAACTAAGGGGAAATATTTTTCACCTTCTTTCGGTGGACGAATAGCTCCTTCTACAGTGTCACCTGTTTTGAGACCGAACAATTTGATTTGAGATTGTGAAACATAAATATCATCAGGAGAATTAAGGTAGTTGTAATCTCCGGAACGAAGGAATCCATAACCTTCTTGCATTAAATCCAAAACTCCTTCACCGGTAATAATACCATCAAATTCTGTGTTTTTTTCTTGTTTTTTATCCTGACG
>CAZLCY010000179.1:0-5209 GCA_964558075.1 uncultured Bacteroidales bacterium | reverse complement strand
TTGGAGAAACTATCATCAGTAAAAGGAAATGAAAATGTTTTATACTTCGTCTTTAAATTTTGTGTTATATATTGAATACTTTCTTTCGTTTGTTTTAATTGAGCATTGCTTTCAATATCAGAATATTGGGGATGATCAATACTATGTGCACCCACAGAAAATCCCTTTTCTATAAGCTCATGCACTTGTTTTGTAGACATGTAGGGTTTGTTGAGTCGTAAGTACTCATTAAAATCAACCTCCAATAAGTTTGCTAATTCATCAAGCAAACTTCGATTATTATAATCTATTGACAGCAGACTTCGACTTCGAGTATCCTAACTAAATTGATTGCTCTGAAACCATTGTGAAATTTGTTTTTCATTATATGAATTGTCGTTTTTGAGTTTTTCAATAAGAATACTTGCTTTATATCTGAAAAATAAATCTTTGTTGTCAATAAACCCACTATTAATAAAAAAAATTGCCGGAATACCTTTTCGTAATAAAATGGGAGCAATAATGTCATAAACCTCCGAAAGACCATCATCAAAAGACAATAAAAAACTATTTTTTTTTAGTGGTTTACCATGTAGAGTAGAATCAATAATATCATCTATTTCAATTGGCGTATAATGATTAAGAAAAAAATCTAAATCTTGTTCAAACTTCTGTGTGGTTCTAATGGGATATAAATGTTCAACATGCGGTACTTTGTCGTTTGAAACAATATGATAAAAAGGAAAAATAGTATTTTTACCTGTTATTTTTGTAAGAAGTTCAACCGGAAAAAATTTAATGGTATTACTGAGTTTGTATAATTTTGTATTCATGTATTTATTTTATTTATTATCCCACAATATATAAAAAAAATATATTACCACCACAAGGATATTTATACTATGTTATAATAATCAATTAAGCTATAACTTCCCACTCACAACTACCTGCTTCATCGCACGAAAATCACCTGCTTTCATACTACAAAAATAATGCTTTTATAATCAAATAGTTTAAAAAACCTGCAATTGATAGCAGTGTGTAATTTAATTCCTCCTTTAGCTGCCCGAAGGTTAACGCAATAAATAAATCGAATGTCTTATAATTACTGCCACCTTTATCAATTTTGTAAATATTAGTACAACTTTCGAAAATACGAGATAAGACTAAATTAAAATTTGTCTAATTACCAGTTTTTTGTTATTTTTGTTTTGCTTGAAGAGTCGCATATTTTTTGATTTTTTTAGCAAAATAAAAATAAGACATTCTGGGAGGGGGGATACTAACTTTCAAATGCTCGTGTCTTTGTAGAAATAAATTAACAGTCTATGAAACAGAATTCTTTTGTGAAATCCCACGGTCTGGGTAATGATTATATTGTGCTTGATTCAGAAAACCTTAATTTCGAACTCAGTAATGAACGTATACAACGCATCTGTGATGTGCATTTTGGAATTGGTTCAGATGGTATTTTATTGAAAGTGCCATCTGATATCGCAGATTTTGGTTTGCGTATTTATAATACCGATGCATCTCTTGCAGAGAATTGTGGTAATGGATTACGCATATTCAGTAAATTTTTAGTTGATTATGGTTATACCGATTCGTCTACGTTTTCGGTTGATATTTTAGGCAGGTTGATACATTGTGAGATTTTGGAAAAGCAAGAAGGACGTGTGTCAAAAGTTCGTGTTGAAATGGGAAAAGCTAGCTTTGTGAGTTCCGAAATACCGATAGATTTTTCAAAAGATGAATGTGTCAATGAAACGCTATGTGTCGATAATGAGGATTTTGCTGTTACCTGTGTGTCGGTCGGGAATCCTCATTGTGTGGTACTCAAGGAAAATCTTGATATAGACGAATTGATGCATTTTGCACCCAAAATTCAGCAACACCCAATGTTTGTGAATGGCGTAAATGTACAATTTGCAAACGTTATTTCAGATTCTGAAGTAGAGATTCGTATATACGAGCGAGGAGTGGGGTATACGCTTGCCTCCGGAAGTTCTTCCTGTGCAGTGGCGTGTGCTATGATAAAAAATAATCTTGTACAGCATAATGTAACCATAACCATGCCCGGCGGGCAATTGCAAATTTCTGTTGATGCCGATTGGAATATAACCATGACCGGTCAGGTTCGTGAAATAGCCACAGGAGTATTGTCGAATGAAATGATTGTTGCCGAATAGCCCTTACAGACAGCGTGCGAGAAAAATCTTGATTTTGAGGATTCCGCATCTGTATAGAATGCGGTAGCGGCGTGAATTCCCGGTTAAACTCAATCTCTGGGTTCAGAATAGGACGGGGGTTATTTCAGAAAACACACGTTTAATTTGTATCTGCCCGAAAACTTCAAATACCGTTTTACTTTCGTTATATTAAGATCTTTATGTAATGAATAAGAAAATCAATTATCTATAAAAAACTGTAAAAAAAGCCGTTTATTAAACGTTTATAAACGCTTATTAAGCGTTTAATAAACGACTACGAAAAACGAAAACCCGGTATTTTTTTTGACAGAAATATATACAATAGTAGAGTGTTCGTATAAAGTACCCAAAAGCCTGCATGCCCTGCAATACCTAAGAGTACACAAACTTATAGCTGTACCAATAAAAAACATTTTCCGAAGCACGTACATTTCTGTTTTTTTTGTATATTTGAACCATAAACAAAACGACAACATATATCTGCTGTCCGCATAAAAAATATATTCACATGAATTTATATACGAAAAACAATTATTTCTTTGATTTACAGAATAATAGTGCTTGTGTAGATAGTGGAGATATCAACAAGTACTTGTGGATATATACTAGTTACAGGCAACCATAAAAAACAGACAGCTACCAATTGAAAAATAAAAAAGCCATAGAATTAAGAATTGCTCAAAAAAGATTCCAAAGGAGCTTAAAGAGTAAGGAGAAACAGAAAGCTAAACGACGTAGTTACCAAGTTGATTTTACTGCTGCAAAAAAGTCACTTGGTAATGATACCTCGTATGAAAATATTTTCGACAAATGGCTTCCTTCTAACTTAAAATACTTGCTTTCATGTGAAGAGAGTGATTTCAATTATGATAAAGTCACTAAAAATATTCCTGACAACAATGGAATCTTTAAGGTGCCCAAACAATTTACTTTGTTAGACAACCCAAAAGAAAGTTATACTTTTATTAAAAACATCTTGGGTGCTTTAATTACTCAAAAATACAGAATAATAAACTTAGATTATTCTGAATGTGAAAGACTTGGATTGGGTGCTCAGGTTTTTCTCGACATTATATTAAAAGATGTAATTAAGTTCTTTAATCGCTGTAAAAGATATAAATCGACAAACCCTAAAGTTGATGAGATTGGTGGTATAAATGTAGTTAACGAGAACGTTCAGAAATTGCTTTTTTCAGTTGGTTCTCCTGTGATTTTAAGTAATAGGTCTATTCGATACAAAGACATTGTACCATACAAATTATGTATTCATGATAGGGAAATAAATGGTGACCCAGTTAAGATAAGGGAGCAAAAAGACTTAGATACAACTAAATTGGTAGATTATGTTTTGGATTCATTAAAAACTTTAAATCGCACTTTAACTTCTGATAAACTAGATGACCTAAGTACTGTAATTGGTGAAATTTTGATAAATGCCGAAGAGCATTCTACGACAAAAAATAGATTTTCAATTGGCTATTTCCATGAAATGAATGGAGACGGCAGACATTACGGTGTTTTCAGATTAGTAATCTTGAATTTTGGTCAAACAATTTATGAGAAATTTAAAGACCCGAATTGCCCCAATCAAAGTGTAGTGCAGAAAATGCGTGCTATATCAGAAAAATATAATAAAAGAAAATTTTTCGTATTTAAAGAGTTTGAAGAAGAAACACTTTGGACTTTATATGCAATGCAAGATGGAGTTACATCTGTGGCACCTCAAAGATATAAAAAGAGAGGAAATGGCTCTATTCAGTTTATAGAAAGCTTTTTTAACATCAAAGGTCCAATGAAAGAATTTGATGATGTATCAAAAATGACTATTTTATCAGGTAATACAAATATTACTTTTGATGGTTCATATAACATTACCACCGGAATGATTGACGATGAAGAATATAAATACATGACCTTTAATGATTCTGGCAGTATTGAAGAAAAACCAGATTCAAGGTTTGTGAAATATGTAAATAATTATTTTCCAGGCACAATAATTAGTGCTAAGATACTTTTCAACGAAGACGACTTAATAGATGAATTATGAAAAAAAGTAAGGATAATACAATAAATCTTGAAGATTTCAGGGTTGTTGGCAAAGATGGTACTATTGCTAAGGTTTTTACTGGACGAGACAGAGGAGAAGATGTAAGAAAAGCGTCTAAGATTGACGAAATTGAGGCAAAGTATTCAGAGGTAAATATTATTATTCCCGATAGAATATACTCGATAAATCCGTCTTTTTTCGAGGAGCTATTCGTAAACGTAGTTTTGAAATTAGGAAAAGAAAAATTTCGAGAAAAATTTAATTTTGAATCTTTAGGAAACTACAATTACGAGCGTCCTCTAACTGAGGCAATCACTAGAATTTTAAGAAAAAACACGGCAATAGGATAATTATGTGTCACTATAACTTAGAACCTAAATCAACAATAGACTATTTAGACATAGCTTTTAAATTAGCAACTGTATGTATTGCTTTATTCAATGTTTATTTTGCGTCAAAAGTCTTTAGAATAAAAAATCAAAAAGATGACTCTGAAAAAGAAAGAGACCGAAAGCTTCAACTATTGAAAACTCTAGTTTTAGACCATAATTTAAAACATTATTATTCGGGATTCTCTGAAATTGAAACAAAACTAAATGAGTTAAAAACTCCTAATTTATCGGATGAAAATAAAGGTGAAATTGACTCTGCAGTGGCTGATTTGTTTATCAAGTTAAGAAGACGATTTTACGATTCATTATTAGCAATAGACAATGTATTATACGAAACAATTGTTAATTATTCAGACGAACTTCAAGGACATTTAACAGATACAATTTTTGATGCTGGAATAAATTTATCTCATAAGCCTAAATTTGAAGAGCTAATAAATGAGAAAATTATTAATACAAAGACTGAGATTATTAAAAAACTATATAATTACAGAGGAAATTAAAAATGGCAGCCTGTAATAACTAGAATAACTAGGAATTCAAGCGGCATGCAATGCCCAGCGTGAATTCCCGGTTGAACT
>CAZLCY010000178.1:0-5228 GCA_964558075.1 uncultured Bacteroidales bacterium | reverse complement strand
GATACAATAACAGAGATTTCGACAATTCATCAGAACGTAATACAAACCTTATTGAGTGGAGAACGAAAATCAAAAAGTCTTGAATACGTAGATGATTTAATAAAAAACTTACACAACATTCTCCACGGATTGTATCTGATTAGAGAATTATCTCCGCGGTCTCTCGATCTTATTTCAAGTTACGGCGAGCGTTTATCGGCATTCATTATAGCACAAGCTTTACAAGAAAAACATATAAAAGCCGACTATCTTGATGCACAAAAGGTAATAAAAACAGACAAAACCTTTGGTGCTGCAAAAATCAATTTTGATGTTACACAAAAAAATATTCGAAACGCCATTGGTGATGGCTCTACAACATATATTGTTACCGGATTTATTGCAAGTACAGTCGACAATGAAACGATAACACTGGGAAGAGGCGGTTCTGATTATTCAGCAGCAGTTTTTGCACAAGCACTCAAAGCAGAAATACTCGAAATATGGACCGATGTAGACGGTATGATGACTGCCGATCCGAGAAAAGTGAAAAAAGCATATCCACTGGCACAAGTAACCTATGCCGAAGCAATGGAATTGTCTCACTTTGGAGCAAAAGTTCTTGAACCGAGAACAGTTATTCCTGCCATGGCAGAAAATATTCCGGTGATTATAAAAAACACCTTCAATCCAACAGCACCGGGAACATATATTTCAAACACCAATCAAAATCCGGAACACCGAGTTCAGGGAATTTCATCTATCGACGATGTGAGTTTAATCACCGTACAAGGAAGTGGAATGATTGGCGAAGCCGGTATTTCAATGCGATTATTTAAAGCTATTGCGAAAGGAAACATCAATGTTATACTTATTACGCAAGGCTCATCGGAACACTCTATTACCTTTGCCGTTTCTCCGCAAGAAGCACACAATGCAAAAGAATTATTAGAAGACGAATTTGAAGGCGAACTCGAAACAAAGTTAATAGAAACTATTCGCATAAAAGACAATTTATCGGTAATTGCAGCTGTTGGTGAAAACATGAAAAACATACCGGGCGTGTCGGGAAGATTTTTCAATGCTCTTGGGCTAAATGGTATAAATGTACATGCAATTGCACAAGGAGCAAGTGAATTAAACATTTCTGTTGTTGTTAGCAAAACAAACACAAACAAAGCACTTAATGCTCTTCACGAAGCATTTTTCTTATCGAACGATCAAACACTTAACGTTTTTATTGTTGGAACAGGCGTAATTGGTAATGAATTAATAAACCAAATTGCAGCTCAACACACCACATTAATTGCAAAAAGTAATATTGATGTTAAAGTTATCGGCATCTCAAATATTGATGGGTACATAATAGACGAAGACGGCTTAGATATTTCGAATTGGTCAGAAATTATGACTACACAAGGAGCAAAACCTGATTTAGATACTTTTGTAAACACAATAAAAGAACTCAACTTACGAAACAGTGTATTTGTTGACAATACCGGAAGTTACGACGTAGCTTCAAAATATGAAGAGCTTTTAGAAAAAAGTGTTTCAATTGTAACACCAAATAAAATTGCAAACGCAAGCGATTATAAACGATACGAAAACATTCATAAAATTGCAGCAGAAACAGGTGCCCGTTTTTATTACGAAACAAATGTGGGTGCCGGATTGCCTGTAATAAATACACTCAAAGATTTAATAAAGAGCGGGGATGAAATTCTCAAAATCGAAGCTATACTGTCCGGTTCATTAAACTATATTTTCAGTAATTGTGACGAATCGCATGATTTTGCATCTGTAGTAAAAGAGGCTCGTGATAAAGGATTTACCGAACCGGATCCAAAATTAGACTTATCGGGTCTAGATGTTGCTCGGAAAATATTAATCCTTTCTCGTGAAATCGGATGTGAATTTAATCTTGATGACATTCAAATTGAAAATTGCTTAAGTCCTGAAAGCCAAAAAACAAAAACAGTAGATGAACTCTGGGAAACTCTCGGAAAATTTGACAATCCTGTTTACGAAAAGAAAATTAAGGAAGCTACTTCGAATGCCAAACGATTAAAATACATTGCAACATACGAAGACGGAAAAGCAAAAACTGAAATAAAAGCGATAGACTCAACACATCCTTTTTATAATATAACAGGAAGCGATAACATTATTTCATTTACAACGTCACGATATCGCACACAACCATTAATCGTTATCGGTCCCGGTGCCGGTGCAGAAGTAACTGCTGCCGGAGTGTTTGCAGATATTATTCGAATAGTAAATTTTTAGCATGAGCATAGTGCATTAATGAATACATATATTCGTCGTTCCAATAAAACAGACATTTCGTTTTTGGAACATCTCGAAAGTCTTTGTTTTCCGAGCTACCAACAAAGCTCAAAACGAAGTCTTCAATTAAGTTTATCGAGTCAGAATCAAGAAACATGGATTTTAGAAACTGATGATAAAACATCGGATAGAAAAAAAATTGGTGCAAATATATATCATATCCATTCTAAATGCCTTCGTATTTTTTCATTGGCTATTTCTCCTAATTTTCAACAAAACGGATATGGAACAGAATTAGTAAGGCATGCTATAAAAAGAGCTCAGGAACTTCAGCATGAATATATATCATTGGAAGTTGAAAGTCAAAATAAACTTCTTGTTAATTGGTATACAAAACAAGGTTTTATAATTTCACACACATTACCCAACTATTACAAAAATAGTATTCATGCATATAAAATGACATTACCACTTGAAAAACAAGAGAAAAGCAACAGAACAATCAACTTAATTGTAGTAAACGATCCGAAAAAATGGAATCTTAATATTGAAAATGTAGATATTATATCGGCAAGAGAATACACTTCAAAACCGGAAGTATGGTACCACACAAAAAAAATACGCGTATTCAATCTTTGCAACTCATATCGATATCAAAGCTTAGGTTATTATGTGTCACTTTTGGCATCAGCTCGTGACCATAGGGTTATCCCCGACGCTACCACAATCAGAGATTTTCAGGATATAAAAATTATCCGTTCAATCACACATGATATTGACCAAACTATCCAACAAACACTTCAAAAAACCCCTCATAACCACTTATGTTTTAATGTGTATTTCGGAAAAACAATCGACCCACAATTCAACGTATTAGCACATAAAATTTATCAAATATTTGAAGCACCTTTATTTCAAATAAACTTTTCGAAAACAGACAAATGGCTGATAAAAAAAATAACTCCCCTCAGTTTACAAAAAATAAAGGATGAAGATATTGAAATAGTTAAAAAATTTGCTCAAACATATTTCAATACTAAATATTTTAGAAAAAAGAAAACAAAAAATTACCTCTACGATTTAGCAATTTTGATAAATCCGGAAGAGAAAAATCCGCCTTCATGCAAACATGCATTAAGAATTTTCAAAAAAACAGCGGAAAATATGGGTTTCTACACTGAGTTCATCACAAAAAATGATTACAATAGGCTCAGTGAATTTGATGCTCTCTTTATTCGAGAAACAACAAGTGTAAATAATCACACCTACCAAATATCGAGAAAAGCATATGCTGAAGGACTTGTTGTAATTGACGACCCTTGGTCAATATTACGGTGTTCAAACAAAATTTATTTAGAAGAGCGTCTTAAATTAAATAAAATAAATACTCCCAAAAGTGTTTTTCTATATAAACAAGATTTTGCACACAAAAATATCCCAAAAATACCATTTCCTATAGTACTAAAACTTCCGGACAGTGCATTTTCGAAAGGGGTAATAAAAGTTGGAAATCAGGAAGAATTAAATTCAATTATTCAAGAATTATTTAAAAAATCAGATTTGATAATTGGTCAAGAATTCATCCCCTCTACATACGATTGGAGAATAGGTATCCTTGATCAACAAGTCCTATTTGCATGTAAATATTATATGGCAAAAGGACATTGGCAAATATATAACTGGCAAGGAAAGAAAAATGACGTATCCGGCAAATCCGTAACTGTACCAATTGAAGAGGTTCCCGACACTATTATAGAAACTGCTTTAAAGGCAACATCATTAATTGGCGATGGTTTGTATGGAGTAGATTTAAAACAAATAGATGAAGCTGTGTATATAATAGAAATTAATGATAATCCTAATATTGACAATGGTATAGAGGATGAAATATTAGGCATAAAGCTGTACAAAAAAATTATAAATTCGTTTCTGACACGAATCGAAATATCACGAAATATTTCACGATTTATTTCAGTTTAAATTTTCACATTCAGCATGAAACAATACCATTTCTCATGAGACGAAACAACTAAGCTCAAGTTAAGTTTGAGAGCATAGATAACACTATTGCAAGAGCATAACCGAACCACATTTCTCAAATCGACCTCTCCATATTCTTTTTATATAATTGATTCCGATAAAAAAAGTCTTGATTTTATCTGTCACTCCATAAAAAACTTCAAAGACAAGGCTTTTTGAAGGCTTATTAAGAATTGCAGCAATAAATAATATATTTTGAACAAAGTCTCAAAAGAAGATAATTCATAAAAAAGTATGATGTCAATTATGCTTTTGATTATCAAAAATATGAGAATTTGAATTATATTTGGAGCAATAATATTTTTACGAAATCTCAAAAAAAAGAAAAAACATGAAAATTTCAGTTATTGGTGCAGGTAATGTAGGAGCGACATGTGCAAAATTCATGGCTCAAAAAGAATTAGCAAGTGATATCGTTCTCTTAGACATTAAAGAAGGTTTTGCAGAAGGTAAAGCTATGGATATAATGCAAACTGCGGCATTATTAAACTTCAACTCTCGTGTATTGGGTGTTACAAATGATTACAGTAAAACAGCAGGATCTGACGTTGTTGTTGTAACTTCAGGACTTCCAAGAAAACCGGGAATGACACGTGAAGACCTTATCGGTACAAATGCAGATATTGTAAAAGGAGTAACAGAAAATATTCTTAAACATTCTCCAAATGCTATTCTGGTAATTATTAGTAATCCGATGGATACGATGACATACCTTGCATTAAAATCCTCAGGATTACCAAAAAACAAAGTTATTGTAATGGGGGGAATCCTTGACAGTTCACAATTAAAATATAATTTAAGCACCGCTTGGCAAGTTCGGGGTAGTGATATTGAAGGTCCTTTTATTGGAGGTCACGGTGAAACAACAGTGATTCCGTTAACTCGCTTAGCAACATATAATGGCATGCCGGTTGAATCTGTGC
>CAZLCY010000177.1:0-5246 GCA_964558075.1 uncultured Bacteroidales bacterium | reverse complement strand
CATTACCTAAGGTCGCCCCAATGTAAAATAAGGGAGTTACGTCACCTCCTTTAAAACCTGCACCGAGTGTGAAAGAGGTAAATAAAACTTTTAAAAGAAAATCGTATGAATTGAGATTAATATTAAATGCATCAACAATAGTGGGTATTCCAAGACCAATATATTTTGTTGTTCCCATAAAATATAGTGCAATTGCTAAAACAATTCCCCCTATAACAGGACGAAGTGGTGGATAATTAATATTTTTTTTGAAAAAGTTGCTCCAAAAATGAGTTGATTTTGAGAAAAGCATTGCAGCGAGTCCAAAAATAATGCCTGCCAATAAAGACCACAGTAAATTTATGGGGGTCATTTCAGCAACTGCATTAATATGATAATGTGTGTGGGAAACATTCCACAATTGGCAAAAATAATCAGCAAAAACTGCAGCCATAAAACTCGGGATAATTGCATCTAATCTTATTCTTCCCAAAACGAGTACTTCTAATGCAAAAATTCCACCGGCTATCGGTGTCCCAAAAACAGATGCAAAACCGGCACTAATACCGGCAATCAAAACTATTTTCCTGTCTCGTTTTGATAATTTGAGAATTTTTGTAAATCTATCGGCAACTGCTCCTCCAATTTGTACAGCTGTTCCTTCACGACCTGCTGAACCACCAAAAAAATGGGTTACAAGTGTTCCAAACAAAACAAGTGGTGCCATTCGAAAAGGAATTATTTTTTTTGGAGTATGGAATTCTTCAAGTAATAAATTATTGCCTTTAACTACACTATTGCCGAATAAGTGATAGGATAATCCTATAATAAAACCACCAAGGGGTAATAATGCTATTATCCACAAATGAGATTCTCTCCAATTTGTGACCCATTCTAAACTTATTAGAAAAAATGCAGAAATACTTCCTGTAATGATGCCTAATATCAAGCAGATTAAAATCCATTTAAAAAGATAAGCTAATGTGAGGATTTGGTCAAATGAGGATAAATATTTTATTATTTTTGCGGTATTCATATTGCCTTAAATAAATGATTATACATTGGCATAAGCCATTAAAGTAGATGTCATTAGCTCCAAATGGAGCGGTTTAAGGCAGACCTCATTGCCAATTTTATGGTACAAATATAAAAAAAATGTTTTACCAGATTGTAAAAATAATAGTTTAAATGAATTGTTTTTTATACATAGAACATGTGAGAAGAATAACGCAGTATTTGGAGTTTTCGGGCAGAGAATAGATATAAAATCGTGTGTAGATTGTGCTCTTATCTCTTTATTACCGGTCGTTCCTCTATATCGTAAACAATAGTGGAAAAATTTATACTAAACCATTCTGTAAACATTTTGTATGAACGTTTTTTTGGCCAATCTTTTTTGGTAGAGTGCCAATCTTCTAACTCAATTGTAAAGAGTTCGTCATATTGTTTTTGTAGCCATTTTTTGCAGTCATCAACATCTTTACCAATAAGATAAGTGTTTGAATTATTTATTTCTTCTGATTGAGAATCAGAGTCTGAATAATAAGGAGAAAAGGTTCGTGCCCAATCCCAAAATGGTTTTTTTGGTGTTATTATAATTGCATTTCTATTTATAACACCTTCTTCAAATTGTATTTTCTGAAACACTTCATCAATGTTCTCATCAATGTTCTCATCAATGTCATCGTTTTCTACAAGATTCTTTACAAAATCTTCTATATCTGTGGTAATTACCACAAGTTCACCCCCCTCTTCTTTTTTTTCTAATGAAAAGTCATTTATTAATCGGGTAAATTCTGCAAATTCTTTTTGTTTTAAATCAATTATTTTTTTTAGAAGTTTTTTTTCATTTTTTGTGTACCCACTATGTTCAATTAAATCTACACGTGCATTTTCCGGCAATACTTGATCTATACAAGCCATATTCCAGGCACTTATGATGAGGTCAATTTTTTCCGATTCTTTGGCATTTTTTTTAAATTCATGGTTAAATGTATTCTTCAAATCAGAAATTATTTTGGCGTATTGGAAGTCGTCATTATCGCTGATTGGTTTTCCGGAGAATAAATCGATTTTGTTATTTTTCATGTCAGTACATTTAAAATGATTATTTTACAAAAATCGAAACTTTTTATGAGAAGTCAAATTTTTTTCACCTAAAAAAACACCCTCAGAAATATGTTTTCTCAGGGTGTTTGTATCAAAGATGTCTATGAAAAGTAATTATAATTTAGTGTAGAACTATTTTGTGATATTCATACTGCCCTGAAATGCCTATCTTAATAAGATATGCCCCGGCTTGTAATTCTCGAAGAGATAATGAGTTCGTGTTATCTGCAATAGTTAATATGTTTCCACAGAGAGAAAAAACAGAAATTTCAGAAATCTCCTCTGTGCTTTTTACATAAAGAGTTTTATTGTATATTTCTAGAGATGAGTTGTTTTTCGTATTAATGTTAGTCGCATTCTCAATAATAATAGGTTCAGGATATTCCCAGTTTGCTTTTGGATCCACTATATTGAACACACTGATTGCCGAGTAATCGTATGTGGTTCCTTTGTATGAATAGTTTGTGCCAAGAACAAAACCGGTGCCTAATAACCCTTCTTTTCCGCTTTCTCCCGAATCGTCAATAAATGATTCGGTAAAAAAAGCACGACGATGTCCCCACCCGGCAATAGAATCTTCGTATATGAGCCAAAATATCATACGTTCGAGTGTGTGTGTTGGTGGGATTGAGTAACCACTATGAAAGGTGTATCCGATATTTTCTGCATAGGCAGACATGCAAGTATCAATTTTCTCATTTGTTTCTAATCGGATTTTAGGATTCAATCCGTCTGCATAATGTCCGGTAGTATCGTTTTGAAATAAAAAATCGGCATAGTTTTGAGCAACAGTTATTATTTCTTGTGCGGTGTCTTCAAAAGGAATGAGTCCGCGGGCAATGCGTTCCTGATTAATTAACCACAGAGCTTGTGCATTTGGAGACATTGCTGTCCATTCGGCATCTTCCGGAAAAGTTATAGGTGGAATATTTGTGCCTAATAATGAATTTTCTTCGTTTCGGGCTGTGTTGAATCCAGACTCAATATCAAGCGTTGTTGCTGTTCCCGAACCAATATTTCCTCCATTCCATGTTAGATTGTGAGGTAGGTCGGTGTATTGGGCATAACCGATATATGAACGTATACACAAAGCCATAATCGAAAACAAAAAGCGTGTTTTCATTGTCGTATAATTAGTGTTTGATTTATTATTTCATATGCATAGCTTGACCGGTTGATTCCAATACATTCCACCAAAACTCTTCTTCTATGTCTATTTTTTTTCGTTCTTGCGTTGCTGTTGGTATTGGCACAAGAGTAAAATAAGAATTCCAGTATCCCACCAAAAAATCAGTTCGTCCGGCCATAGCGGAGTGAACAGCTTTGTGTGTGAGTTGTGCACAAAATTTACTGTCATTTGCATTAGCCGGAATGCTTCTGATAATATAACTCGGGTCTATATATTTGACACTGATTTTCATATTTTTCTCAGAAAAATAATTTTTAATTTTATTCTTTAAAAATATACCTATATCATTATGAATAATATTTCCTGAAGCATCTTTTATTTCTTTTTCATTTTCAAATAAATGCTGTCCCGTACCTTCTGCAACCACAACCACTGCATGTTTTTTCTTACGTAATCGTGTTTCAAGATGATTCAAAAAACCATTTTTTGTCGTTGGGTTGTCTAAGCAAAAATCCATTTCGGGAATGAGCACAAAATTCACATCGGGTACGGCAAGAGCCGCATTAGCTGCTATGAATCCGGAATCTCGCCCCATTAATTTTATGAGAGCAACGCCATTTTGAGCACCTTTTGCTTCGTTGTGTGCATGGAGAATAATTTCTTGAGCCTCAGCAAATGCAGATTCAAATCCAAACGATTTTTCAATAAAGTTTATATCATTATCTATTGTTTTTGGTATTCCTGTAATGCTTATTTTTAAGCCTCTTTTTTCAATTTCTTCGTGAATAGCATGTGCACCGCGTAAAGTGCCGTCTCCACCAACACAAAATAATATATTTATGTTGTGTCGATCAAGTGTATCGACTATTGCACTTACCGGTTGAGCACCTCTCGATGAGCCTAACATTGAGCCGCCGGTTTTATGTATGTCATCTACAATATCCGGATTTAATTCTATAAAGGGTAATTGATTTTCAGGATTCAGTCCGGCATAACCGTATTGCACACCAAGTATTTTCGTTACCCCGTAGCGCTTCCATAACTGGTTTACTAATCCACGAATAACATTGTTGAGTCCCGGACATAATCCGCCGCAGGTAACTATTGCGGCTTTTGTTTTTGCAGGTTCAAAATATAAAAATTCTTTCGGCCCCGGGCGTTCAAAAGAGAGGGGGGTGGCATTGTTTTCGAAGTTTTTTTGAATCTCTTGTAAAGATGTCGAGAACAAAATTCGTTCTTCATCACGAATATAATCAAAGATACCATCACCTTCAATTTTTGAAAGAATGAGAGGATTGGTAACAGTACATTTTCCTAATGTTTTTATGGTAAAATTTGGCGTCATATTTTTAAATTATTAAATATTGTTTTACAAAAATAGTCCCAACTAAACATATGTTTTCGTTCTTGTATGTTGGAAATAAATTCTGTTTCTTTTTTTTCTTGAAAGAAGTCATCCAAAGCTTCAGCAATTTCTTTCGGGTCTTTTTCGCATACATATCCAACTTTATTGTGAGGAACAATTTCTGAAAGTCCCCCGACATTTGTGACTAACATTGGCTTTTCGAAATGATAAGCAATTTGTGTTATACCGCTTTGTGTTGCTGTATGGTATGTTTGTGCAACAATATCTGCCACCGAAAAATAGAGTCGAACATCGTGTTCAGGAATAAAAGAGTTGTGAATAATAACCTGGTTTTCTAAGGAGTAATCCTGAATAATAGTGCGATATTTTTGTTCGGAATCATAAAATTCTCCGGCAATAATTAATTTTACATTGTGTGTATGCATTAAAGCAAGCGATTGTAATAGTAAGTCGAGTCCTTTGTAAGCACGAATCAGTCCGAAAAATAAAATATAGGATGTGTCGGCATCTAAATTGAGCAATGTGCACGCAGCATTTTTTTCTATTTTTTCTCCGAAATTGTCGTAAAGTGGGTGAGGACTCACTATGATTTTTAGTTTGGGAGCAGCATCATGAATGTCTTGAGCAACAGTTTGAGACATGGCAACAGCTGAAGTGCATTGT
>CAZLCY010000176.1:0-5258 GCA_964558075.1 uncultured Bacteroidales bacterium | reverse complement strand
TGAGCCGGGTTTTTTTTTACTTGATTTTTGATATTAGTTGTATTATATTTGTAGTCCCTGAAGGATGATAAGGTGCTCTGCTGGGAAGCAACACCCCAACTGCCAAGACGGGATGTGAGCAAGTTAAAAACCCGGAGCTGAACAGCCCCGGGTTTACTTTTTACGTTTATATTTTTTTAAGTGTATATCCTATAATATTTTATAATACCTTTAGTTTCTTTAATAGTGAGCTTTTCAGGATGATTCAATTTATCTATCATTGTCGATAGACTTTTGATACCGCAGAACTGCATTATAATACTTTTATCTTTACGATACAATTTCTTTTTAACATAGTCTATTTGACTAAGTATTACACGTAACTCATAGCTTTCTTCTAATTTTATTGATATCATGATTTCTATTTTTTGTAGTTTTTACTTTATTTTTTAACTCTCTAATTTTTTAAGTAAATTTTTAATTACAGTGATGTTTGAACGTTTTCCATTTTTTGTTATGTAGATGCTATAATAATAATACCTGCATGATATTTCTAATTTTTGATAGATGTAGTATTCTACTTCTTTGTAGATAAATCCAATTTCATTTTTAAACTCTTGCTGCCTCCTGGATGCAGCATGAAACGGCGGTTTCCAAAAATAACAATTTTTAAGTCTTTCGTTTTCAATTACAATTTCTTGCAATTTTTCTCTAACATTTTTCGGAAGTCTTTTGTAAGTTTTCATAATATTTATATTTTTAGTTTAACAATGCCACTAAATTAATACAAATAATCGAATATTCCAAATTTTAAATGTTAAATCTTTGATTTTTATTTGTTAATGTTTCACGTGAAACATAATAATACAGTATCTTTTTTATTTGTCAAGTTTTATATATTGATATTCATCAACTTTTGTTATCCATTCTGTATATATCTATCTTACCTCTATATGTCTATTATATTAGTATCTCCTTAAATTGTCAAATAAAAAACATTGATATATATCAACTTATAAAATCCAGCAATTAACATGCTCTCATTGTGATAGTTAAAAAATCCAACCCCTAACCTCAGAAAACTACTATTGACAAGCTATTTAGATTATATTAATTTAGCTCCACCATGGATTTATCATAATTATTGATTAATGTAGAAACTCAAAATAAACAGTTATGAATCAGGTAATTACAATCAGGGGAAACAAGGTCATTACTTACTATCAAATCGATAGAGGCAATTGGACCAATCAGCGCGACACGACCGCTCTCAGGGAATTAGCGAAACAAAAATATTCTGGAGAAATTAAGTATCAGGCTAAAACAAGAATTGAAAAACGATTTGAATATTGGTATGAATTACTCCAAGCAAACAACAGAATATGTAACTCAGAAAACTTAATAGGTGAACGCAGATTTGTATTAATCACTCTCACATTACCCTACAAACAAATGCACACAGACAAATACCTCAAACAACACGCCCTAAAACCTTTCATTCAGAAGCTTATCTACAATCACAGCATAATTAATTGGATGTGGAAAGCAGAACCGCAAAAAAACGGAAACATACATTTTCATATTGTGATTGATCAATATATAGAATTAGAAAAACTCAAAAAATATTGGAAAGATATAATGCGACGCGAAAACTATTTGTTTTTCTTCTGTCAAAATTACAATGAAAATGACTTCAACAGTGTTGATGTGAAAGGCCAGAAAGAAATGAGAAATCCAGTAGCCTACTTAACCAAATATTTCGTGAAAAATGAAAATCGAAGAAAAATAGACGGGGCCGTATGGCGTATGTCAGATAACCTGGTACATGCAAAAAACTTCGTATACATTACAGAAACAATCAACAAATATCTACTTGAAGTAGCAGTTAATAATAACAACGCAAAAAAAATTGAACACGACTACGCAACAATATATCTCTTCAAACATAAACCCAGTAAACGCCTAATCAGCAGAGAATACGAACAAATAAACAACTTGTATTATGAACAAGAAGCAAAACAAATATTCTCAACAAAAACTCCAGACTTTGATTTTGAAAACGAACTAACAGAATCAGAATTACAAATAATATCACAAAACAACATCCAACAAACTAAAAAACAACAAAACCTTCAAACAAAAATAGAATCATTTTACAATTCCAGAACCTATCTTGAATAATTTGATTCTAATTATATTTTATATTGATAATATCATTTCATTTTATAATTTCATTATATAATCATGTATATTTTGAATAGCCCAATATCTTGTATTATAATCTTATTTGTTATATATAATTAATATAGAAAACATTACTTCGGGAAGAGCAGCAGCCCGGCTGGCTGTTAGTTATATCGTCGCTTACATCGAATAACAAAAATGAGTCGAAAAAATTTTAACATAATGCATCTTATAGTCCAAACATTTGCTGCTTAATTTCACATTGTTTTTCTCTTACTTTCATTCACGTACTGCTTGTTTACATGCGTTCTGAAGGGTTTGGCCTATAAGTATGCTAACATTATGTTAAATTTTTTTCTCCTTAGCATGGTCTCAATAGGAATACGCCGGGCTGCTGCTTTCGGTCAATTCTGTTTCGATTTGCAAACTGAATACGACATAGAAAATATATATAGTTTTGCCTAACCTCTAATGCTAATCTGATTCCCGCCGGCTGCTCGCTCTGCTGGATTACCTGCGTTTCGACAGCAACCGGTTCGCTGCGCTGCCAACTCCCAGCCGGGTGGTGCAATTACCCTCCAGCTCACCCCCAACCACCCGGCTGGCAGTGGCTCAGCTTTTTTCGTTTGATTTCTTTTTGCCCTGTTGCCTGGTTAATCTAACAATTTCTAATTTCGGTCCTGGAGGACCGTGTTCCCTTTTGAATCTTTGTGAGTGACAACTTCCGTCACCCGTCGAATATTTTTTTTTCTGATTCCGGTTGCTTTTTCCTGATTTCGTGTGTATTTTTGACTTGAATAGGAAAAACAGATATCATGAAACATCAAATTACAGTGTCAGATATCGTTCTGACATCTACACAACGCGACAAATCCGTATTAACTCCGTCTGAGCAGACCCCTGAACTGTGCGAAGCCGGTTCCAGTCAGGTAACGCGGATAATAACACAACTTCATAAGTTGCTGGCAAATCAGCAAGAACCCGAAATAGTCCGTGCCGGCATTGCCTTGATGTTCCAGGAAGGCTTGAGGGTATCAGAGATGTTAAACATATCAGGAATAGATGTTAAACCAGGGCTTAAAATTGTAATTAAAGGCTTGAAATACTCTCATAACCGGCTCGTACAACCTATATCTTTTCGCACAACATGGGAGCGCTTTCAGGGTGTAAATCTAAAAATTGGCGACGATTGGGACCGTTATTGGTTGTATCGATTATTTCGACGTTACAACATTCAACTTTCACATGTTACAGGTCAAAACCTTTCTGTAACTCATTCATTACGTTACATATACATCAAACAATTAGCCGCCGAATCGGTCGATATCGAGTTAATACAAAAAGCAATAGGCCATAAATCAATCAAATCAACACAACACTATGAAAGAAAAAAATAAACCCAAACCAGCCAAATCAGGGGTCCGGTCCAACCAAATAGACCTCAGATATTCTCCAATTATCATAACGAAATCTGGAATTATTAAACTCCGGAAGTCTAAATCTGACAAATGGTCTTCAAAATGAAATTGTACATTAAATTCTTCATACTCTTAGTTAAACGCTTTCTAAAACGTTACAAATGGACAGCTTCGTTTCTTATATTTACAGGTTATATGTTAAATTATTGGGATGTAATATTACTTTTATCTGATTTATTTGAATCTTTTTTACGCTTTCTAATTACCTTTCTTACTGTCCTTTATATTATATCTATCTGTTTTTTGAGTTATTTATTGACTTAAATCAACATATTATTCTTGACATTATGGTTGTGTTGTTATATATTTGTAGGAGTTCTATACTTTTTTGTTAAACTTAAAAATTATAATTATGGGTAAAATCAAAGCAGGGATACTAGGAGGTTTTAGCGGCAGAGTCGGTAACGTTGTCGGAAGCTCCTGGAAGGGAATAGACGTTGTTAAGTCCATGCCCCTTAGCGTTTCAAATCCCCGTACCACAAACCAAACAAACCAGCGTTCAAAATTTGCCGGCGTTGTAAATTTCGCATCGCAAATCAACTCCGCCGTCATCAAACCGTTAAACGACCGCTTCGCCTTGCGCCAGAGCGGTTATAACGCCTTTGTTTCACGTAACATCGATGCATTCGCAAACGATGGTACTATCGAACATTATGCAGACATCGAAATTTCACGAGGCAAGATGCAAGCCCCTGAAAGTGAAGGTGTAACACCTGCTTCGGATGAGATTGTAATTGATTTTGCAACCTCACACTCAGGTACTTATGAATCAGACGATGACGAAATTTATGCCGTTGTGGTAGATTCTGGTTTTGTTTCTGAGGTCAAAAATAACGTAAAGTCAGCTCAAGCCGTCCGTTCAGATGGTTCGGTTACCGTACCCGTTCCGGAAAGCATGGAAGCTGGAGATTCTTTTCTTTATTATTTGGCTGCAAGGCGTAAGGATGGTACTGTTGTATCTAATACCAGCCACGGTGTGGGGACTCTTTCCTCTTGATGATTTTCTACATTAATCGAAAAAATCCGGCCCGCCTGAGCCGGGTTTTTTTTTACTTGATTTTTGATATTAGTTGTATTATATTTGTAGTGCGGTACAGATGATAACGGGCCCTGCTGGGAAGCAACCCGCGAACTGCTTAGGCCGTATGTGAGCAAGTTAATTTAGCCCGGGAGAGAAACTCCCGGGTTTTCTTTCTAAATCAGGCAATTATGAAACATTCAGAAATTTCAGTATTATTCACAGATAAAAATAGCAACTACAAAAAATATAATGTAGATTGTTACGATATCGACCGAAACGCACTAACTTTTAAAGGTACTGATACTATTATAGCACACCCACCTTGTCGTCTTTGGGGTCAGCTTTCACACTTTTCAACAGCTCCAAAATCTGAAATGCAACTTGCCTTTTACGCTATAGACCGTATACGTGAGAATGGCGGAATATTAGAACATCCAAAAGCTTCAAGATTATTTCCTACATACTTACCCTTGCCAGGTGAAACCGATATATTCGGGGGGTTTTCAATTTCAATAGACCAACATTGGTTTCGGTTTCCAGCCAAAAAATCAACCTTACTATACTTCTGTGGACTTAATATTAATCAACTTCCATCA
>CAZLCY010000175.1:0-5372 GCA_964558075.1 uncultured Bacteroidales bacterium | reverse complement strand
AAAGCATACCACTCATTGCATCTTTTAATTCATTAATTGCATCGTAAATAATATAATACAAACGAATATCAATGCCCTCTTTTTCCGCTAACTTACGAGCCGCTGCAGACGGACGCACCTGGAAGCCTATAATTATAGCATCAGAAGCCGAAGCAAGAAGCACATCGGACTCTGAAATTTGTCCTACCGCTTTATGCTTCACATTGATAACAATTTCCTCGGTTGACAATTTCACAATAGAATCAGCCAATGCCTCAATAGAACCATCAACATCACCTTTAATAATAACATTTAACTCTTGGAAGTTGCCAATAGCAATACGACGACCAATTTCATCGAGCGTAACATGTTTTTGTGCATTCAATTCCTGTTCACGTTGCAAACGTTCACGTTTATTTGCAATATCACGAGCCTCTTTTTCACTATTCAATACATGGAATCTATCACCGGCCTGGGGAGCACCGTCGAGGCCAAGAATAGTAACCGGTACAGATGGCCCTGCCTCTTTAACACGTTGTCCTCGTTCATTATACATTGCTTTTACTTTTCCGGTATACATACCCGCCAGCATCACATCGCCAACGTGTAATGTGCCGGAACTCACAAGAACAGTAGAAACATATCCGGAACCTTTATCAAGTTCAGATTCTATAATAGTTCCGAGTGCTTTTTTATTTGGATTAGCCTTTAACTCAAGCAATTCAGCTTCAAGCAATACTTTCTCCATTAAATCTTCAATATTCTTTCCGAATTTTGCAGAAATCTCTTGCGATTGATATTTTCCACCCCATTCTTCAACTAAATAATTCATATTAGCAAGTTGCTCACGAATTTTATCCGGATTAGAATTTTCCTTATCAACCTTATTTATAGCAAAAACAATTGGCACACCAGCAGCAGCAGCGTGATTTATAGCCTCAACTGTTTGTGGCATCACACTGTCATCCGCCGCAATTACAATAATTGCAATATCTGTTACCTGAGTACCGCGAGCACGCATAGCAGTAAAAGCCTCATGCCCCGGTGTATCGAGGAAAGTTAATCGTTTATCATTATTCAATTTTACAGAATATGCCGCAATATGCTGCGTAATACCTCCTGCTTCACCGGCAATTACATTTGCTTTTCGAACATAGTCAAGTAAAGACGTTTTACCATGATCGACGTGTCCCATAACTGTAACAATTGGTGGTCGTGATTGCAAATCTTCGGGATTATCATCTTCCTCCGCAATACCTTCCTGAATATCAACTGAAACAAACTCAACCTTAAATCCGAATTCCTCGGCTATCATTTGAATTGTTTCGGCATCAAGACGCTGATTTAATGAAATAAACAATCCAATACTCATACACGTACCAATAATTTCCGAAGCATCAACGTCCATCATGTTAGACAAATCGTTGGCAGAAATAAACTCAGTAACCTTCAGTATTTTCTGTTCTAAGTGAGATTTTTCGGTCTGCTCTTCCAAATCATGACGAAATGCATCACGTTTTTCACGACGATATTTTGAGGATTTCGTTTTCTTCGGATTCCCCATTTTCGCCATGGTCTCCTTAATTTGCTTATCTATTTCTTCCTCCGAAAGTTCCTCAACATATTTCCCTTTTCTTCGTTTTTTATTCTCTTTCACTTTTTGAGTAGCGTCAGCCAAATCTCCAAGAGAAGCACCTTTAGGCGGTAAATCAATTTTATCGGTTTTTATACGCTTACGACGTTTTTTTCTGCCGTTTTTATATTCATCGTCGGTATCCTCCAATTTAATTTGCCCGACAACTTTCGGTGATTTTGCAGGATCTTGTTTATGCGTAAAAATTTCCTCTTTCTTTTTCGCACGCTCTTCTTTTCCTTTTTCAGCAACCGGTTTTTCCTCCGCCTCTTTTCCTTTGCGTAATTTTACTTTTCGGTCTTTCCGCTCTTGTTCTTTTTCCTTTTTAGACTTTTTATCCGGTCGCGTTTTTTGATTCAAGGAAGATAAATCAATCTGACCAACCACACGAACATTATTTTCTATTTCTCTTTCAGAAGTTGAAAAAACTTCATCATCCTCTTTACTTGTTGTTTTCGCAGAGGAAACATCCGGAGCATCCTTATCAACTGTATCATCCTCAACAGGTTCGGTCTCAGAAATTTTTTCAGAATCATCCGAAACCTCAGCTATTTTTTCAGACTCTTGAGCATCTTCAGACTCTTCCTCTTCCTCTTCCTCAACATCTTCTTTCTTAGAAACTTCCTCTTTTTTCTTGTCAGTTTTTTTCGAAAAAGAATCAACATCAACTTTCCCAACCACCTTAACACTTATTTTTTTCGCCTCAGGCAACTCATCTTCAACGTTATCCTCCTCATCTTCTTCATCTTCAGCTTTTTCTTCAACATCAGACAAAGAAACGACCTCTTGTTTCTTTCTATTTTCAGCTAAATCAATTTCTTTAGATTGTTTTTTAATCGAGCTCTCAGTACTATATTCCTGTTCGAGAATTTCATACAACTCATCAGGAATCTTAGTATTAGGATTCGAATCAATATCGTGTCCTTTACTGGCGAGAAAATCAACAATTGTTGCGATTCCTACATTAAACTCTCGTGTTATTTTATTTAAACGTTTGGCCATATTACCCTTTTATAAATGCTAATACGAAACAAAAATAATAACTATTCTATACTTATTCGAATTCTGACTTAAGTATTTTAATAGTATCCTCTATTGTTTCCTCTTCTAAATCTGTTCGTTTAATAAGATCATCGGTAGTTAATTTCAATACACTTTTCGCTGTATCACACCCAATTTTCTTGAATTCATCTATTGCCCACGCATCAATTTCATCTGAAAATTCTTCCAAATTCACATCCTCCTCTTCCTCAATATTGTCACGATACACATCAAGACTATAACCGGTAATTTGGCTTGCAAGCTTAATGTTTATACCGCCTTTACCAATTGCTAACGAAACCTGATCGGGCTGCATAAACACATCAGCACTTTTATCTTCTTCATTAATTACTACTGAGGTAATATGTGCAGGATTCAATGAACGTTGAATAAACAATTGCGGGTTCGACGTAAAATTAATGACATCAATATTTTCATTCCGCAATTCACGTACAATCCCGTGAATTCGAGACCCCTTCATACCTACACATGCTCCAACAGGGTCAATACGCTCATCATACGATTCCACCGCAATTTTTGCTTTTTCACCCGGCGAACGCACAATCTTTTTAATAGTAATAAGTCCATCAAAAATTTCCGGAACTTCTAACTCAAACAATCTTTCCAAAAATACCGGTGACGTGCGAGAAATAATCACCAAGGGATTATTATTTTTCATTTCAACACGAGCAACCACACCGCGAACATTATCGCCTTTTCTAAAATAATCAGACGGAATTTGTTCATTTTTCGGTATAATTAATTCATTGCCTTCGTCATCAAGCACCAAAATTTCTTTTTTCCATACCTGATAAACCTCTCCGACAACAATTTCACCTACTTGATCTTTATATTTATTATAGACATTATTTTTCTCAAGATCCATAATACGGGAAATAAGATTTTGACGGATTGAAAGCACCTCACGTCTTCCAAAATCTTCTAGTTTCACCTCATTAGTAACATCTTCACCTATTTCATAATCATCGTCTATTTTTTTAGCTTCAGACAATGAGATTTGGTGCGTAGTGCTTTCCAAATCCTCATCAGCAACAACCTCACGATTGTGCCATATTTCAAAATCGCCTTTATCAATATTAATAATTATATCAAAACTGTTTTGAATTTCTTCATCCTCTTCAATATTAAATTTTCGTTTTAACATACTTCGAAACACATCTTCAAGAATATGCATCATTGTCGGACGATTAATATTTTTCAGCTCTTTAAATTCTGAAAATGTATCGATTAAATTTTGATGTTCAATTTTCATCTTTTATACTTATTAAAACATTTATTTTATTGTAATAACTAATGTTGTTTCTTTAATATCAGCAAAAGGAATAACAACTGTTTGCTCCTGTTCCTTTTTTTTACCCTTGGGACCGGTTTTAATTTTTTCCGTGTACACAAGTGTAATTGTATCTTCTGCAACCTGTTCGAGCTTCCCGACAACCTTTTTTCCACCAGCAGCAAGCACACTTACCGTTTTACCGACATTTTTTTCATATTGTTGGTGAATGCGAAACGGCTCCGACAAACCTGCCGAAGAAACTTGCAGTTCAAAGTCTTCCTCTTCACGATCAAGACGATCTTCTATAAAACGACTCAATTCAACACAGGTATCAATATCCACACCGGAAAAAGAATCAATATACACTTTGATTGCATTTGTTTGTGAAACACGAATTTCAACAAGAAACATGTCTGTTTCTTGAACAAAATCTTGTACAATCATTTGTATATCATCTTTTTGAATCATATAACTATTCTATAAAAAATTAGGGGACACAGTCCCCTAAAACATTCTTCAACCATATAAATCACTGCAAAAATAAAAAAATATCTTGTATTCACAAATAATGTTTCTTTTTTTATTACTTTCGTACTCAATAATTTTTTAGTAAATGACTTTTTTTGTATGAAGAGTAAACATTTTATTTGGTTTTCAATACTATTTTTGTTTTACAGTTGCACATCTATTGGCTCCCCGTACTCAATACAATTTCAAATTGACGGATTTCCTCAACAAACAATCTACATCGCACAAATAGAGGGAGATGCGTATGCTATTGTTGACACTTTAGTGTCGGATAAGAAAGGGATTTTTCGGACAGAATTTAATGACACACAAAGTATTGGCATGTATGCCTTTGTTTTTCCTCAATTACAACAATTAAAAATCCCCTTTATTTTTAATAAAGAACCTGAAATATTTTTTTCATCGGAAATATTCACTTTACAAGAACACGTAAATGTTGAAACTTCCGAAGAAAACAAAGCATATTACACCTTTTCACGATTTTACACACAATTCACCAAAGACATTGCTGAAATTGAAGAGTTTTATGAAACATATTCCCGATCCGGTTTTTTATCGGACGTTGAAAAAGAATACCAAAAACGCATACAGGAAGAAAAAGAATTTTGCAATGAACTTTTACGTACCTATAAAAACACATTTGCTTCTCATATTATTTCCGCTTCACGAAAACCATACAGTGATGAGTTATTGTCAGGACAAAGCAAGTATGAGTACGAAAAAAACCATTTTTTCGACAATATTGATTTCTCCGACACCACCCTTTTGCATACGGATATTTTGACTACAAAAAGTATAGAATACCTCACATTGTGTTCGCAAAAACGCAGTCGCGAAAAGCCATACGAAGCACTGCAAGATGCCGTAATGGTAATCATAAACAAAGCTCTTCCATAC
>CAZLCY010000174.1:0-5381 GCA_964558075.1 uncultured Bacteroidales bacterium | reverse complement strand
TAACTAACCAATAATCTGATAATTGTATTGATACATCAGAAAATTCATCGCCACGTCCTTTTCCGTACAGAGGTTTTGTATGAAGAAAAAACGGGCAATCACTTCCTATTGATAATGCCAAATCATGCATTTTTTTTTCGGAAATGGGTAAATTATAATGATTTTGTAATGATTGTAGCATAGACGCACCATCTGCGGAACCACCACCGAGTCCGGCACCCATGGGAATATGTTTTTGTAAATGAATGTGTATCGGTGGAATGTCGAACAATGAATGAAGAAGTTTCCATGCTTGTGTGCATGTGTTGTTTTCCGTATTTCCTTCGATGTGCAAACCACTTGTCTCAAATTTTAATTCCGGTGCTTCTATCCATTCCAATGAATCATATAAGTCTGTAACAGGGTAAAATATTGATTCAATATTGTGAAACCCGTCTTGTCTTTTTTCGGTAATACGAAGGCCTATATTAATTTTTGCGTGTGGAAAACAGATCATAATTTATTCAATATCTAAATCAAGTGCATTACGTAATTTTTCAATTTTTTCATTTATGTTTTTAAGATGATTGTACCGTTCGTCCGGTGTAAGAGGTCGTTTTACCTCATCTTGTTGTATTTCGGGTACTATTGTTTTTATGGTGATATGGTGTAAATGTATGTTATATTTTTTTTGTAAGTGAAAAAGTATTTTCTCTTGTAATCGTGGAACAATATCTTGTTCGAATGTTGTTTGTTGTGTTGCTGCACTTAATTTGACAAAGATTGTGTTGTCAGTAATAGAAAAACTACTTTCAGAAAGAATTGCGTGAGAAGAAGGTTCATTTTTAAATGGCTCTTTTGCAAGAGACCATATTTCTCGTATTTGTTCAATACTTATACTTTCCGAAGTGTCAGCTGCAATTTCTTGTTGTTCTTCTTGTTTTTCTGGTTTCTTTTCTTCTGTTTTTTCGTGTTTTAATAAATCTTTAAAAGATTTTGTAGCTGTCGAATATGATGGGGAATTATCTCCTTGTTGCGATGACTGATTGTTTGTATGTTTTGCTTGTGTATTGCTTAGGTTTCTTTCTTGTGTAGGAGAAGGTGCTTGTTTTATTTCTTTCTGAGTAGTTGGTTCAGGTTTTTTGTGTGTGTGTTGTTCGGGAGTTAATTCAGGGCTTTTTTTTTTAAAATAGAACAAAATTGCAACAATGCAAGTTCAACGTGCAAGCGTTTGTTTTTGCTGATTTTATAATTAATATCAAATTTACTTGCTAAATCAAGGGCTTTATACAGAAAATCAACCGAACAGTTTTTGGATTGTTCCAAATACCGTTCGCGAATACTTTCACCGACTTCCAGTAATTCTATTGTTTGTGGGTCTTTGCACACTAATACATCTCGGAAGTGACCGCTGAGACCAATGAGAAAATTGTGACTGTCAAAACCTTTGTCGAGAATTTCATCGAACAAAAGCAGCGAAGAAGCATAATCTTCTTTAAGGAAAAAATCTGTGAGTTTGAAAAAATATTCGTAATCGAGAAAATTGAGATTTTCAATTGTTTTTTCGTAGGTAATTGTTTTTCCCGAAAAACTAACAATCTGGTCAAATATAGAAAGAGCATCTCTCATTCCACCGTCTGATTTCAGTGCAATAACATTTAATGCTTCTTTTTCATATTCAATTCCTTCTTTTTCGGCAACAGATACAAGATGTTCAACCGCATCTTCAACTTTTATGCGTTGAAAGTCGAATATCTGACAACGAGATAAAATCGTTGGTAAAATTTTATGTTTTTCGGTAGTTGCAAGAATAAAAATTGCATGTTTGGGTGGTTCTTCCAATGTTTTTAAAAAGGCATTAAAAGCGGAAGCCGAAAGCATATGAACCTCATCAATAATATAAATACTGTAATTTCCTATTTGAGGTGGTATGCGAACTTGTTCTATAAGAGAACGAATATCTTCTACCGAGTTGTTTGACGCAGCATCAAGTTCATGAATGCTGAATGATGCTGATTCGTTGAACGATTTGCATGATTCACATTCGTCACAAGCCTCAATTTCGGAACTTAAATTTTGACAGTTTATGGTTTTTGCAAAAATTCGAGCACAGGTTGTTTTTCCAACTCCTCGCGGTCCACAAAATAAGTATGCCTGTCCCAGATGATTTGTCGCAATAGAATTCTTCAAAGTCGTTGTAATAGACGACTGTCCAACAACGGTATCAAATGTTGTAGGGCGGTATTTTCGAGCTGAGACTATAAAGTTTTCCATAACGCAACAAAAATATGCGAATAATATGAATCAAACAAATACTCTGTTTATAATTTTTATGTTGAAGGAAAATATTATTGAGAAACTACTTAAGATAATATGCTATTGAAATTTCCGATCCGCCCATATTTGAGGTCCTTGCCAAATCGGAAATAATAAAATCGTAGGTAAATGTAGTTGAAACAACACTCAGATAATCGAGTCGTAGATATGATGTTATTGCATGTTTTCTTGTATAGTATGCTCCAATTTGAAAATATGAGTTTTTATAAAAATCGGTATATTTGGAATTGAGACCAAATTTAAATTTGGTATATCCTCCTATTGTTGTTTGGGTTAGATTATCTTGATTCTCAATTCGTAATGAAGGATGAAAGCTTATTTGAGAATTTTGCCATTGAAGAAGATCAAGACGCATTAAACCTGTCCATCGCATGGGAACAACGGTTTCAGCAACAGCTTGTTTGTATTTGGGGCGGGAGAGATGGTATGCTCCGAGTCCAATACTGAAATTAAATAATGTTGGGTTTTTGTATTTCCACATCCAGCCTGCTGATGCGTCAACATATTGAATATCATCAACATTTTCTTCTCCGGTTGCTAATGAATTGTTTATTTCAAATCCGTCATATTGACTATTCCATGTTTGCTCCCCTAAATTAACAAATTTTTGTGTCCAGCTAACTTGTACACCGAATGCAAGTGAATTCATGTCGTTTAATGTTGTTTGAATCGAAAACGAACTGTTAAATTGATTTGTGCTATAGTTTTGAAGTCCTGTTTGGTCTGTTAAAAATTGTATTCCTACACCAAATTTGTCTATTATATTTGCTTCCATTGATGCTCCAAAGGTATTATAGGCTGTTCCGCTAATTTGTTTCAATTGATTCTTATAGAGTAAAATTGCTCGTCCGTGTTCTTCGAAATTTCCTGTGAGAGAGGGGTTTATAAGCATTTCAGACTGTTCGTGTTGTGCAAAACCAATATCCTGTGCATAACACACAAACATGCTACTTAGAAAAATTAATATAATGTAGAATATTTTTCTCATCGAATAAGATTGATATTACCTGTTTTGTTGATGTTTTTTTCTGAATGTATGCCGGTTGCACGAATAGAGTATATGTAAACTCCGGAAGGCATATCAATGCCCTTATACGTTCCGTCCCAGCCATATTGCAGTTTGTCTGATCTGAATAATTCTTTTCCCCAGCGGTTATAAATTATAAATTCAATGTTTTCTACATTTCTTCCAATAGCACGGATGATATCATTGTTTTTATCATTATTGGGAGAAAATGCGGTAGGCACTTCAATAAAGGGAACGTCGTAAATACTAACGGTTTTGGAAATTGAATCTTTGCACCCAAAATTATTGTGAGCCCATAATGTTACTCGATAATTTGTTAAATCGCTATATGTGTAGTATAGAGGTGTGTTTTTTTTAGATTGTGATTGTGGTATTTTTTCTCCATCATGGTTGAATTGCCAATCGAACGCTACTGCAATATTGTTTTGGACTATGTTGTTTTTTGAGGTATTAGTAAAAGTTACCGTAAAATTATTCGGTTCCAGTGTATATGTAAAATTTGCTTCGGGATATTCAGAAACTTCTATTGTAATAGTTTCTTTTAATCGTTTTTGATTTGAGTCAAAAATAATAACCTCATATTGATTGGTTTCCGTAGGTGTAACGGTATATGTGCTGTCTGTTGAGAGCTTTTCATTCCAAACATAGCTATATGGTGGAGTGCCGTTTCTTACCTGTGCGGTAAGAGTGACAGATTCTCCTACACATATTTGTGTGCTTGTAGCAATAAGATGTAGGGATGTTTCTTGGGTAGTATAGATACTTTTGTTGTTCTCGTGCCAACTCTCTTCTTGTCCTGAGGTGCTGTGTGCGAGTGAAATAAACAGTATAAAAATAAGATTATAACAGATTTTTTTCATATGTGCAGTTTATGTATATGCAAATATAACAAAAAACAATTGCATGCAATTTCTTTGAGTAAAAAATATTATTTGAAATCAAAAAATGGGAAATTATATCGAACTCAGGTTATTATGTTTTTCGTTTCCAGGTACGGAAAATTACATAAAAATTCCAGGTATGGTTGTGCATAACATATTCGTTTTTTGTTATGTCAATTAAACCTAAATTGTAGCACGTGCCGGCAGTAATAAATTTGTGTTGAAATGCACAACCGAAAATCAGCCCGGCATTTGTTCGTTTGTATGCTATATCATTAATTCCGTCTGATTCATCAAATCGATACCAAGTAACAGCTTCTTCGTAAATTTCGCCTCCAACTTCTTTCATATTAGAATAGCCCGACATGGTAAAATTGAGATAGCCTCCTGTTTCAATAATAATGCGTCCGAATTCGCCAATACCGATTTTTATGCTTGTAGTAAGAGGTAGTTGAATGTTTTTAAATACATCTTTTCGGTACAATAAGGTATCGGCAAGATTGTCTGTTTCGTTTACCCAACCGGTTGTGTTGAAAAGTAATCCTGAATTTATTCCAAAAAAATGTTTTGGTTCGAAATGAATGGTCGGACCAATATGGTATCCAAAGTGTGTGCCTACAATAGTAAAACCTTCGGGGGTAATTTCTTTCCACATTATTGAGGTATTGATACCACTGCGTGCTCCAAAAAAAAGATAGTTGTTTTGTGCATAAACGAACGTTATGCCTAAGAATAATATCGATAAAACGTATTTCCTCATAATAAATCGTTGATAAAACCCATTCAAATATATGACAATTATAATGAATTTTCCCGTATATTGCATATTAAATTTTTGTTATGAAGGAACGAATTACCGAGCTGCGTGCATTATTGCATGAACACAATCACAAGTATTACGTACAACACAATCCTACAATTTCCGATCAGGAATTTGATGCGTTATTGCACGAATTGGAAAATTTAGAATCTCAACATCCTGAATTATATGACCCCAATTCGCCGACACAACGAGTGGGGAATGATATTGATTTATCATTTACTCAGGAAAAGCACACCTATCCGATGCTTTCTTTAGCAAACACCTATTCTTTTGAAGAAATTAAGGATTTTGATTCACGGGTCAAAAAGGCTCTTGGTGTTGATTCGGTGCTATA
>CAZLCY010000173.1:0-5423 GCA_964558075.1 uncultured Bacteroidales bacterium | reverse complement strand
CTCCAAAATGCGGATTATTAAGTCTTCTTTTTTTAATGAAGATGTTTCGGTAACACCTATTTCATGTGCGATTTCTTTTAATTTTGAAACCAACATCTTTTTTAAGTCTGCTGCTTGATACATAAAAAGTTAGAGAATAAAATTTGAATAATAATTGTTTTTTTTTTGGAATTATTGCTTTATAGGGAAATCTATAAAGAACAGAGATTGTTTAAAATCCAGTGCAAGTATACATATAAATTTTTATAAACAACAAGTTTTTTGAAAAAAAAGTGCGAAAATGCACTTTTCTACGTATATTAATTGTGATTGTTCTCAATATTTTTTTGTTTTTAATGAATAATGTAACAATGGAAATATAAAAAAGTTTTTTTTATTTATAAACTTGTCACTTGCTTTATGTCTTGATGGTTATTGGTTTTGGGTTATAGGTTGCTAGTGGCTTAATAATGATGAATGCATAAAATGGTTGTGGGTAAAAGGTTGTAGGTGGAGAGGTACATAAATAAATGAGATATTAAATATCAGATATTAGCTTGCTGAATCTTGCCTTATGCCTTTAGCTTAATAGAGAAAATTGTTATACGGATACCGAATAGCATGCATTTCTTTTACTTTTTCGTATACTGTTTCGCGAAATGTTTCAATATTATCTTTTGTTTTGGCAGACATAAAAATGCAGGGAGTTTTTTGAGCAAAATACATTGATTTGAATTCTTCCAATGAAATATTTTCTCGTTCTTTTGGTGTTAAATCGTCTTCATCTTTTTGAATATGGGTAAAGGCATCTGTTTTGTTGAAAATCTGAATCATAGGTTTATCTGCAGCACCAATATCAGCAATTGTTTCATTAACTATTGCAATATGGTCTTCGAATTGCGGGTGCGAAATATCGGCAACGTGAAGAAGTAAATCTGCTTCTCGTACTTCGTCGAGTGTAGATTTAAATGATTCTATAAGGTGTGTTGGTAGTTTGCGAATAAAACCAACTGTGTCTGACAGGAGAAAGGGTAGGTTGTCGATAACTACTTTACGAACGGTTGTGTCGAGGGTTGCAAATAATTTATTTTCGGCAAAAACATCAGATTTGCTTATAAGATTCATAATAGTTGACTTACCTACGTTTGTGTATCCGATAAGTGCTACCCGAATCATACTTCCTCTGTTTTTTCGCTGTGTTGCTTTTTGTACATCAATTTTTTCGAGTTGTTTTTTGAGGAGAGATATTTTGTCTCGAATAACACGTCTGTCTGTTTCTATTTCTGTTTCACCGGGACCGCGTAATCCGATACCTCCTTTTTGCCGTTCAAGGTGCGTCCACATGCGGGTTAATCGAGGTAAAAGGTATTGATATTGAGCAAGCTCAACCTGTACTTTTGCGTGTGCCGTTTGTGCACGTTGTGCAAAAATGTCAAGAATTAAATTGGTTCGATCTATAATTTTACACTTAAATTCTCGCTCTAAATTTCGTAATTGTGAAGGGCTTAATTCATCATCAAATACGATTACCTGAATGGAATGTTCTATTACATAATTAAGTATTTCCTGCACTTTACCGCTTCCAATATATGTTTTCGGATTGATGTTGCTGATTTTTTGGGAAAAAGTTGCCCGTACATCCAAACCCGCAGTTTCAGCTAAAAAGTGAAGTTCTTCGAGGTATTCTTGTGATTTTTTTTCGTTTTGTTCTAAGGTAATTATACCAACTAGAATTGACGATTCTTGTTCTGTTTCCGTACTGAAATGTGTCATACTATAGTATTGATACTTGTCGTTCGATTGGTTGTTCTAATGAAATAATTGTTTCGGTACTTAAAATGCCATCAATTTCTTGTATGGTATGGTTTAATATATTCATAAGGTGATGATTGTCTTGTGCATATATTTTAACAAATAAACCATATCCTCCGGTTGTGTAATGACATTCAACAATTTCAGGAATTCTTTTTATTTCTTGTAATACAGCTTGATATACGTTTCCTTTTTCTAAATGAATACCGACAAATGCACAGGTAGCGTAGCCTAATGAACGTTCATCTATAATGTATCGTGAACCTTTAAAAAGACCTGATTCTTCGAGTTTGTGAACACGTTGGTGGATAGCTGCACCCGATATACCACACATACGTGCAACTTCTAAAAAAGGTATCCGTGCATTTTCTGTTAGCAGATTTATAATTTTTTTATCTGTTTCATCAATTTGAATAGGCATAATAATACTATTTATATTTTGTTCAAAAGTACAATTATTTTAGAAAAAAAACAGCGTATTTTTTTTTAGAAAAAACAGAGTAAATATTTTTTTGTGTTCGTTTCTCTTATTTTATTAATGTATCTTTGCCGAGTTTATAAACAAGTACATATATATGACAGATAATAGAAGAGATTTTGATCGAAATTTGCGTTCCGGTCACAAAAATGAGAAGAGACGGTCTGAACGCACATCAGATTCTGATAGAAAACGCGGCGGGTATAACAATAAATATTCAGAGAGTAATCATGATTCTCCTCCCAACCGCAAAGGTGCTGAGCAACATGAGGAGTTTATGCCATTTGAACGAAAAACCCGTCCCGACCGAAAACGCTCGGCACAAAAAGGTAAATATGTGCCTTACGAGAGAAACGCACGTTCAGAACAAAAACGCTCAGAACATAAGAGTGATTATAAGCCTTACGATAAAAATATACGTCCTGAACGAAAACGTCCTGAACAGAAAGATGATTATGTGCCCTATAATCGAAAACCTCGTCAGGACAAAAATCCATTTGGACAACGCAGTGAGCATGTGCCTTACGAGAGAAACGCACGTTCTGGTCAAGAACGCTCAGAACATAAAACTGATTATAAGCCTTACGATAAAAATATACGTCCTGAACGAAAACGTACCGAACAGAAAGATGATTATGTACCTTACGATCGAAAACCTCGTCAGGACAAAAATCCATTTGGACGACGCGGTGAGCATGTGCCATTCGATAAAAATGCACGAAAACCATATCCCAAAAAATATCAATCGAAACGATACGAAGAGGAGGAGATTGTTGAAGAACCCAAAGATGTTCGCTTAAATAAATTTATAGCCAATACCGGGTATTGTTCGCGTCGTGAAGCAGACGAGGTGATTCGTTCGGGTGTTGTTACGGTAAACGGAGAAACCGTAACTGAGTTGGGGGTAAGGGTGAAACCGGAAGATGAGGTGTTGATAAACGGTGCCAAATCGGTTTCGCAGAAGAAAGTGTATATATTATTGAATAAACCCAAAGATTGTATTACTACCAAAAAAGATCCACAGGGACGGAAGACGGTGTATGAGCATATTGCCGGAGCATGTAAGCAAAGTGTCGAAGCGGTTGGTCGTCTCGACCGAAACACAACCGGAGTGTTGTTGTTTACAAATGATGGTGATTTGGCTCAAAAATTAATTCACCCGAAACATGAAAAAATGAAAATTTATCATGCTTACCTCGAAAAACCATTATCATTACCTGATTTTGAGAAGATTACAGCCGGTGTAGATGTTGATGGTGAAAAAATAATTCCTGATGATTTACAATATGTGAGTGGCGATAAATATGAAATTGGGATTCAAATTCATTCGGGAAAATATCATATTGTAAAACGAATTTTCGAATCGGTTGGCTATCGTGTGCAAAAGCTTGATAGGGTTTATTTTGCAGGATTGACCAAGAAAAATTTACCACGCGGAAAATGGCGTTTTTTAACAGAAAAAGAAGTGACGATTTTAAAACAAGGAGCCTATGAGTAATCAACAAGCTGAAGAAACCGAGTTTAAAGCCGGTTTTGTGGGAATTGTCGGGAATCCGAATGTTGGAAAGTCAACTTTAATGAATAAACTGGTAGGGGAGCGATTGTCTATTATTACCAATAAATCTCAAACCACTCGTCATCGCATAGTAGGTATAGTTAACGGAGATTCGTATCAAATAGTTTTTTCTGACACACCCGGCGTATTGAAGCCAAATTATAAATTGCAAAAAACTATGCTTAAAGCAGCAGAATCTGCTTTGGTTGATGCTGATGTGGTATTGTACATAACTGATGTTATTGAAGATTGTGATAAAAATGCAAATTTTATTGCCCAGGTTGCCAATATGAATGTTCCTGTGTTGGTGGTAATAAATAAAATCGATATTAGTTCGCAAGATAAATTGGAAAGCTTGGTAGAAGAGTGGAAAACAAAAATACCCCGTGCCGAAATTCTTCCTGCGTCTGCATTGCAGGGGTTTAATGTTGATTATATTTTACAACGCATTATTTCATTGCTACCTATAAATCAAGCTTATTACGAAACAGATGCTTTGACTGATAAACCGACTCGGTTTTTTATTTCCGAAATTATTCGGGAAAAAATATTGTTGTTGTACAAAAAAGAAATTCCATATTCTGTAGAAATTGTTGTTGAAGAATTTACGGATGAAAAAACGCGTATTTTTATTCGTGCCGTGATTCATGTTTCGCGTGATTCACAAAAAGGAATTATTATTGGAAATAAAGGTGCCGGCATTAAGCGTATCGGTACTACCGCTCGTAAAGATATAGAAGCGTTTGTCGGGAAAAATGTGTTTCTGGAATTGTTTGTGAAAGTGAAAAAAGACTGGCGTGACGATGATCGCAGTTTGAAACAATTTGGCTATTCCTCCGGTGAATAGTTTGTGCGTGCACGAAATTTATCAATTTTTTGAGTCTTCGATACGGAAATGGCAACGACGAATGACTGTTTTTTTGTTTTGTAACAAAAAACTTGTTTAAACGTAGGAATATGTAGTTAACTGAAATCAATGATTAATTCTACATTTACTTTTTGGGGAAAATTTGCAGGTAAACTTTTAGAGCGAAAGTATATTGTGTATTCTACACCCGAAATTCAAGAACGGAATCGTTTTGCCCTTTTTGTTGCCGGTATTGTCTTTTTTCTTGTGGGGGTAACCGATTTTTTTCGTGTTGAACCCGGGTTTAATTTATATGTATCTCTTGCACTTCGGGGGTTATTGTTATTGTATGCTGTGTGGATTTTTACTGCATGGAAAAAACCGCATAAAATAACACATGTTCATTTGCATATTTCTATTTATGCTGTATTATTTGCTGTTTTTCTTAACATAATAATTTATTTATTGAACCCCGAAAAAACAGTTAAAATTATAGATCTGTATACCTTACCAATAACCATATTGCTTTTTTATGTGTTTGCGTATTTATATACATTATATTTAGTGTTGATAGGTGTTTTTTCTTCAATTTTATTTGTTTTCATACTTTTTCAATTTCAAAATATTTCTACACTTGAGATAAGTGTTGTCAGCATTATTTTGTGTGCGGTTAATTTGCTCGGAATGTACATTTCACGGTTTTTGAATATGGTGCGACGAAATGAGTTTCTTAAAATTTTGGAAATTGAAAA
>CAZLCY010000172.1:0-5438 GCA_964558075.1 uncultured Bacteroidales bacterium | reverse complement strand
CATTATGGCAAAAAAATACGCAGACACACGAACAGGTTTCTGCATTTACGGTAGGAAAAGACAGAGAATTTGATTTGCTTCTTGCTGAAGCTGATGTGCTGGGGAATATTGCTCACACAACTATGCTTGAGTCTATTGGTTTGCTTACGCATGAGGAAATGGAATTGGTTCATGCTGAATTGCGTATTATACATGCTGATATTGAGGCAGGAACGTTTTGTATAGAAGATGATGTGGAAGATGTGCATTCGCAGGTGGAATTACTACTTACCCGAAAATTGGGCGATGTGGGAAAGAAAATTCATAGTGGTCGCTCCCGAAATGACCAGGTATTGGTCGATTTAAAGATTTTTATGCGTGATGCGATTAAAGAAACGGTTTCGTCTATGCAACAACTGTTTACGGGCTTGCAAAGCCTGAGCGAAAAACATGCTGATTTACTCATTCCGGGATATACGCATTTGCAAGTTGCGATGCCCTCCTCTTTTGGTTTGTGGTTTGGCTGTTATGCCGAAAGCTTGTCCGACGATTTGCAATTGCTTTTGGCAGCATATAAAATTACTAACCAAAATCCGCTGGGTTCTGCGGCAGGATATGGTTCGTCGTTTCCTTTGAACCGCACTATGACAACTGATTTGTTAGGATTTGAAGAATTGAATTATAATGTGATGTATGCTCAAATGGGACGCGGTAAGGTGGAAAAAACGGTAAGTTATGCCATAGCGTCTATTGGTAGTACGTTGTCGAAAATGGCAATGGAAGTCTGTCTGTTTATGAGTCAGAACTTTGGCTTTGTGACTTTTCCCGATGAATTTACAACCGGTTCCAGTATTATGCCGCACAAAAAGAATCCCGATGTGTTTGAATATATCCGTGGAAAATGCAATAAATTACAGGCTCTGCCGGTCGAAATTGCATATATAACCACAAATTTGCCTTTTGGGTATAATCGTGATTTACAACTTATAAAGGAACATTTTTTACCGGCATTTGATGAAATTATTTCGTGTATGGATATTGCGAATGTATTGTTTTCGCATATTCAAATTTCGGATGGCATTTTAGATGATTCAAAATATGATTATTTATTTAGTGTCGATGAGGTAAACCGCCGTGTGTTGGAAGGTATACCGTTTCGTGATGCATATAAACAAGTTGGATTGGAAATTCAGGAAGGAAAATTTAACCCGGATAAGTCAGCAAACCATACACACGAAGGAAGTATAGGGAATTTATGTACGGAGGAAATACGCAGAAAATTTAACACTATTTTTGAAGAATTTAATTTTGATGTGCTTGCAGATAAAAAACGACAATTATTACAACCAACACCATAAACTATGAATAAACAGAATGTGAGTCTTATTATTTGTACGTATAATGAAGAAAAATATGTTTCGAATGTAGTACGTGCATGTTGTGAATATAATCCGGAGGCGGAAATTATTGTTGTTGATGACGGTTCTACAGATAAGACAGAATCTTTATTGCAAGAACTCGCCGGCAGCTATACATTTATCTATGAACAATTGCCCAAAAATAAAGGCAAGAGCTGGGCTATGGTGCATGGTGTAGAAAAATCGACTCGTGAGATTATTTTGTTTTTTGATGCTGATGTGTCTCAAATTAATCCCGAACATTTCACCCTGTTGCTTGAACCGATTTTTTCCGGCGAGGCAGACATGGTTCTCGGGCAACCATCAGACACAATGATAGATTACCGCATAAACCCGTTTCGTGCCCTTACGGGTGAGCGAGCTTTACTCAAAAAGGACATTGAACCCATACTTGAAGACATTCGGGAAATAAGGTTTGGTGTTGAAACTTTCATTAATTTGTATTTTCAGTCACACGAAAAAAAGCTGAAATATGTTTTGCTTGAAGGACTCAAACACCCCGTGAAATATGAAAAAACATCATATTTTGATGCAACCATAGATTTTTTAAACGAAGGAAAAGAAATTACGCTGACTCTTATTAAAAATTACAATCTCATAGCGAAACGAATTGAAGCACTCACCGCATTTGAATCTCGCGATGCAATTCGTGAAAAATTTGCCGACATGCAAAAAGAGGTAAATCAAAAATTGCAGGAATTGAGAAAGACGTTTAAGGTGTAGGATGTAGATTTTTATATTTTTGGATATAGAAAAAAGTTGAAATTCTTCAAAAATTTACAATAAAATTTAAAGCGTCGAGTTTGATTAAAAAGTAATTGGCAAATAATATTTTAGATATGGCTTTTCATGAGGTAAAAACAGCAGAAATAATAATCTCACTCGAAAATTATTTGAAAAAACATCGACCTCCTGAAGATATTAGACATGAATTAGATGTTAATTATAGGATTGAAAATTAAAGTGTTATTATTTTTGAAGTCCGTCCAAGTTGGATTAACCCAGATGAAAAAACTGAGTTTCCCATTGCGAAAACAAGTTGGGTGCAAAGCAAACAAGTGTGGAAAGTTTTTTGGATGCGGAGTGATTTAAAGTGGCATAAATATGATCCGGTTCCGGAAGTGAAAACTTTAGATGAATTTTTAACTCTGGTTATTCAAGATAAACATGCTTGTTTTTGGGGGTAATCTTACTCATAATACATCCACGATTTAAATCGTTCGCCAACGTTTTTTGATTTTCGTTCTTCTCGTTTCTGCTGTCGTTCTTGCTTGTCTATGGAATAGTGGTTTTCCCTTAAAACTCTTTCACCATTCCGGTTGTAAGGTATGTTGCCCCTAATTGTTGAAACAGTACCGATAAAGCCGGCAGTTCGGTGCAGTGAGACGGGTGGAGGTGTTGTATCTGCTGTGATTGTAAATACTCAACTGTTTTGCGGGTTTGTTCGTCGTCTTTTTTAAGGTGAAAACCACCAATAACGGCATGAACCGGAGAAATGCCTGTTACCTGTTTTGCATATTCTATAGTGTTGCAAATGCCGGCATGAGCACAACCCGAAATAACAATGAGCGATGAGTTATGAACAATTGCTAAGGCAGAATCGTCGGGCACAAAATCAGCTTTTTTATTGTCGGTAATGAATGACGTTGTGCCTGCTTCAAAATTATTTGTACGGGGAACTTCGCCTAAAAAAAAGATAGAATCTGTTATTTTGTATGGTGCAGAGCTTTCGATTAGTTCAAACGATGCCGCAATTTCTTCCCGTGAACGGTTGAGACCAATGTATGAATTATCACGTTCGCGGTATCGTTTCATAAACGAAGAAGGGTGCGTAATAAGTTTTTTGTTGCTAATGTATTGTAGTCCGTCGCCATGATCCCAGTGACCGTGGCTGAGAACAATATAGTCAATCTTTTCGGTGAGCGAATATCCTAATTTTTCGGCATTTTGTACAAACACATTGCTGTGTCCGGCGTCGAACAAAATGCAGGTATTATCAGTTTCTATGAGATACGACAAGCCGTGTTCGGCTAAAAATTTACCACCGGCGTGATTATCGGTTAATACAGAAATACGAAACATAGTATATCTTTTTTAGATATGAGAATATTCTCATACACAAATGTACAGAAATGTATCACAATTTGTGTTTTTTCGAGGGGTTTTATGGTTGGTTATTTGCGTAAGGGGCTGTATATATAATGAAATTATGAAAAAAAACATAGTGCACGTTGTTTATTTAAAAAACATATTTATTTTTACCGTGCAATACTATAAAAATATGATACCAAAATTAGCAATAATATGAACAAACAATTTTTATTACTGCTTATTACACTATGTGTTGTAATTAGTATATCATGCAAAAAAAAAGAAGGAGATTATATAGTAGAAGGCAAAATAATAAATGCAGGAAGTAAAGAACCGATAGATAGCGTAAGCATAACTCTACGAGGAGGGTATCCGTATAATTCGGGTCCATTTCTGCAAGGGATGAATGATGACCCGGCTAACGATAATTATACTTCTACGTATACCGATAAAAATGGTTATTTTAAACTTATAATAGAAGATGAGAGGCAAGCATATATTACCTGGTATAAAGATGGGTATAACCGTGGAATTGTAAAAAAAAATGGTAAGGAACTGTATAACAACAATGATGTCGTTTCAATTTCTCCCTACGGGAAACATTATGTAACAATAGAATATGAAGCCGAATGTTCATTTTTTCCTATATTTAAAAAGTTGGGAAATAATTCTGATAATGACACCTTGAAAGTATTTGTTAGTACTGATGAACTTGGTGATTTAGCAAATGCAGAACAATATCCTAATGAAATTTATTATGGAAAATCACCATTTTTTTTTGATAAATATTCAGCACAATATTATGTGGGAGACTCATTTGTATATTATAAATTATTATTTACCGATAATGGTACATGGAAAACAAAAATAGATAGTGTATATGTGGAATCGTTTGAAACATACACAGATACTATTTATTATTAACAATTACATTTTTATGAAAAATTTTATTCTCATTTTCACACTCACACTATCTGTTTTTGCATTCACAAACTGCAATTGCGAACACTGTGTTGATAATATTAGTACGGAAAATAAAAAAATTCCATACGCAGATAGTACTAACGTTTACTTTAAAAATGATACTCTTGGTATTGTAATAGATACGGTGTTTGTGAAATTAGGTGAAGTTAGCACAAAACCATATGCATGTTTTTCAAGTAAGGACGATCATAATAATTTATGTTCTGCACTTAGCTACGTTACTTTTTCGAATTATTTTAGAATTGAAATCTATCAAGCAAATAATTTTTATCAAAATGAAAAAGTTTTTCAGCACTACATACTTGAAAATGAACTCCAAACAACAGATACAATCGATTACACATATAACAATCAGAATATAAAAGCATTACATACATATTTTAAGCCGGAATATAATGATTCAATTATATTGAATCTTAATAATAATACTTTTATATACAATAATTTTATCTCTATATTGGAACCCGAAATAAAACTACTTCAATACTCAACCATATACAAAGACGGCACACGAAGAATTTGGCGATTGAATGAATAACTCCGGCAGTTGTGTAACAATATTTGTTATGAAAAGAATCATCCTATACTTCACACTCGCACTATCTGTTTTTGCTTTATCAAATTGTAACAATACTATCCCGGTTTCAGCTAAGAAAGGAGAGTATATATAGTTAATATTGATTGTTAACTTTTAGACTCAAACATATATAAAGACAGGCTACCGTGAGAGTTAAGCAAAATACGTGTCTTTTAATAAGAATTTGCACGTGCTATTTTAATAATGTATATTTGTATATAAATATTTAAAACAGGAAATGATGAACACTAAACTTACACTCACTATAGAAAAGACAATTATTGAGAAAGCAAAACTATATGCTAAAGGACATAATAGAAGTCTATCTGAAATGATAAGTAGTGCCTGCTGAGAAAACTCTTATTTTTTCAAATAACTCAAAAAAAATA
>CAZLCY010000171.1:0-5439 GCA_964558075.1 uncultured Bacteroidales bacterium | reverse complement strand
TATCCTCTGTATGTTCATCCCACGGCAACTCGATAAGAGTTTGCACATAGTTGTAATGAACCGAATGTTCTGCAGCCTGTACATTCATTCGAGCCAATTTGGTTACTTCTTTTTCAAAGTGCAAGCGAATAGAGTCTGGCCATTTTTTATGTTGAGCCTTATCACGCAATTCCTGAATTTCTTGTTCCATAGAATTATCGCCCAACTCGCTTTGAATTTGTTTGATTTGCTGTTGCAAGAAAAAATCCCGTTGTTGTTGATCAATATCCTTACGCGTTTTCATAAGGATATCATTTTTTATTTCGAGCATTTGTATTTGCTGTGCCAAAAACTTCATCAATAAAGTTGCCCTATCCTTTACTATATCGACGTGCAAAAGCTCAAGTTTTTGTTCAAGTGCAATATCAGTATTTGCAGCAATAAAATTAATGAGGAAAAGAGGATTTGTAATATTCTTAATAGCAAAAGTTATTTCTTTCGGAATATTAGCAGATAATTTAATGATTTTAAAAATCATATCTTTCAATGTTCCTAAAATTGCATTAAACTCCTCATCAACAGGACTCTTTACATCATTTCGTGCAACTGTTTTACACATTAAATACGGTTCGTTTTGCAATTGTTCCTTAATTGCAACACGCCCTAAGCCCTGCAAAATAACGGTAGTATTACCATCGGGCATTTCAAGAATCCGTACTATTTGAGCTATAGAAGCTACTTCATATAAATCCTCAACCTGAGGATCTTCTATTTGAGGATTTTTTTGTGTTGCAGTACCTATTATTTTCGATTTTCTGTTGTAATCACGCACAAGTTCAATAGACTTCTCCCGTCCTACCGTTATTGGCATAACAATACCGGGAAAAAGCACCGCATTTTTTAAAGGTAATATCGGCAATGCCTCCGGGACATCAACAGAGTTAAAATCAAGTTCCTCATCGTCAGAAAAAAGGGGTATAATCTCAGATTCAGCACTTATCATATCGTAATACATATTTTTTTCAAAATTTCTTCGTTGTGAATCATCCATAATATATCGTCAATTTGTCAGTGTTCATATTTAATTTTGTTAGACATGGGTATAGTCAATGAATATGCCAAAGCCTGCGAAAGACTTAAAAGCGACGATATTGTTCCGTTTCTTGAAAAATATATGTTAAAATGGCAATATCTTCTTCGGAAATTTCCATATGTCGCCGTTCGTAGACTCTTTCGGCGACAGTCAATGCTCGTTTCAACGCATACACTTCCAAACCATGAGCACCGCCCCATGAAAATGAAGGCACAAAATTCCGAGGAAAACCTGCTCCAAAAATATTTGCACTTACTCCAACCACAGTGCCCGTATTAAACATGTTATTTATTGCCGATTTCGAATGGTCTCCCATAATAAGTCCACAAAACTGCAAGCCGGTTTTCATAAATCGTTGTGTTGGATAATTCCACACCCGCACCTCTGAATAATCATTCTTCAAGTTAGAATTATTCGTATCAGCCCCTAAATTGCACCACTCGCCAATTACGGCATTTCCCAAATATCCGTCATGTCCTTTATTTGAATACCCGATAATTACCGAATTCTGAACCTCTCCTCCAACCTTAGAATGTGGTCCGATAGTCGTTCCTTCATAAATTTTTGCTGCCATTTTTACGCTTGCATGTTCGCACAAAGCAAAAGGGCCGCGAATAATTGCCCCTTCCATTACCACAGCATCTTTGCCAATATATATTTTTCCCGAACTTGCCTGTAAAATAGCACACTCTACCTTTGCTCCTGCTTCAACAAACACATTTTCCGGACAAATTATCGTATTGGTATCAGGTAATGTCTGCGATTTTTTTCCCTTTGTAAGAGACTTAAAATCAGATTCAATTTCAGACGCATTATGCGTAAAAATATCCCAGGGAAATTCAATTTTTGCACAAACACAATCTACTTTGATTTTTGCATACGTATCTTTGAGCAAATCTTCGAACGGTACATTATAATCCTGTGCAAAAACGCATACTGCCACAATTGAATCAGCAGCATCAAGAATAATTGTATTTGCATTCATATTTTGAATTGCCTGAATAGTTTGCATATTCGGCAAACAGGCGGCGTTTATAAACACATTCACCTCATCGGTAACAAGAGGGTATTTTAATGATAAATACGCTTGCGTATGAAATGAGCACTGCGTATGCAAGTATAATTCCCATTTTTCGCGAATAGTCAAAATACCACATCGTAATTCAGCAACAGGACGAGTAAATGTAAGTGGTTTAAGATTTTCAAAAGAAAAGCCGTCAGATAATATATAATTCATCATATGTCATTAAATTTATCCAAAAATACGTGTTTTCTTATTCTATAAAAAATTACTCATAAAATAATACGACGAATTTAACGAATTAAGATACGAGCGTTTACTATCAAAATTATATATTTGCAAATAATTACAAACTAAAAAAAGAAATTTATGGCACGTATAAACGAGCATTATTCAAAATTACAAGCCGGATATTTATTTCCGGAAATTGGACGAAGAGTTTCTAATTATGCAGAGGCACATCCCGATAAAAAAATCATTAAAATGGGGATTGGCGATGTTACCAAACCATTATGCCCTGCTGTTATTAAAGCCTTTCACGAAGGTGTTGACGAAATGGCACAAGAAGGAAGTTTCAAAGGATATGGTCCTGATAAAGGATACGATTTTCTTAGAAATGCAATTATAGAAAATGAATTCAAAACTCGCGGAATTTCCACAATTACCGCAGATGATATATTTATTTCTGACGGATCAAAATGCGACACCGGAAATATTCTTGAAATATTTGGTATAGACAATACGATTGCGGTTCAAGACCCGGTTTACCCGGTATATGTTGACACATCGGTAATGGCAGGTCGTACCGGAAAAGCTGATGAAAATAAACAATATAAAGGTTTGCATTATATGCCATGTACGGAAGAAAATAATTTTATCCCTGAAATTCCTAATAAAAAAATCGACATAATTTTTCTCTGTTACCCAAACAATCCAACCGGGACAACTGCAACTAAAAAAGAACTTGAAAAATGGGTACAATACGCACGTGAGAATAATTCAGTTATTTTATTTGATGCGGCTTACGAAGCATTTATTCAGGAAGATGATGTTCCTAAATCTATTTACGAAATAGAAGGAGCAGAAACATGTGCAATAGAATTTCGCAGTTTCTCAAAAAAAGCCGGATTCACCGGGACACGATGTGCATACACCGTAATTTCCGATGCACTTAAAGCAACCGATTCTCAAGGGAATGAAGTGTCGGTAAAAAGTCTGTGGGCACGAAGACAAGCAACAAAATTCAACGGAACATCATACCCCGTACAAAAAGCTGCTGCTGCTATTTATTCTCCCGAAGGAAAAAAACAAGTGCAAGAAACCATTGCATACTATATGGAAAATGCACGAATAATGAAAGAAAGCCTTCAGGAACAAGGTTTTTCCGTATATGGTGGCGTAAATGCTCCCTATGTGTGGCTTAAAACCAAAAACGGTATGAAATCATGGGACTTTTTCGATCAATTAATTGAACAAATTCAAGTGGTGGGAACTCCCGGCTCAGGTTTCGGTTCTGCCGGAGAAGGTTATTTCCGTTTTTCTGCATTTGCTTCACGCGAACAAGTTATTGAAGCAATGGACAAATTAAAAAACGCATCGTTATAAAAAACAGATGAAACAAGATATTGAGAAATCATTACACATTTTAAAATCAGGTGGCACCCTATGCTATCCAACAGACACAATCTGGGGCATAGGGTGCGATGCCACCAACAAAGAGGCAGTAAACAAAATTTTCTCAATAAAAAACAGAAACGCATCGGTGCCACTTATTATCCTCGTCGATTCCGATGCAATGGTAGAACGATATGTACAAGACCCTCCGGAAATTGCATTTGACATAATTGAACTTTCGAGCAAACCGGTAACTATAATTTTCGAAAAAGGTATAAATCTTCCCGAAAACGTAATGGCTGCCGATGGTTCTATAGGTATACGGGTTTGCAAAGAACCTTTTGTTCAGGAACTTATACAAAAATTCCGTCGCCCCATAATATCAACATCGGCAAATATTCATGGCGAAGCATCACCAAATTATTACGATGAAATATCCGACGAGATTCTTTCACAAGTTGATTACGTTGTAACATACCGACAAACCGACCGTACTGCTTTTTCGGCATCAAGCATTATCAAAATAAATAATGACGCCGAATGCACTATAATACGAAAATAATGAAAGCAGAAGACATTTTATCATATCAGTTTTATCATGCAATTCCTGTACAAACCAGATACAATGATGTTGATTTAGCAGGACATGTAAACAATGCCATATATTACGAGTACTATGATTTGGGGCGGGTAAATTATTTTAATGACGTTCTTGGCGAAGACGCTTTTTCACGAAAAAAACATGTTGCAATAGCTCAGTCAAATACAACATTTCTGAAAGAACTGTTTTTATTCGACGACATTCAACTTGTATCAAAAGTAATTCGTTTTGGCACAAAAAGTTTTGATTTACTTCAGGCAATATTACTCCCTTCAGAAGAAGGTATGGAACTCTGTTCATTTACCATTACAACATTTGTCTGCATGAATTATATAAAACATGAATCAATAAAAATTCCGCAGGACTGGAAAGAAAAAATTGAAAAATTTGAGGACCAACAATAAAATTCCTGTATCATATGAAAACAATAATTGACACATTAAACAACGACGCACAAACAAAACCATTAGCAGAAATTCTTCAGCAAGCAGCTGATGCATTTCCTGAGCAAATTGTGTTTACAACAAGTTTTGGTCTCGAAGATCAGGTGATTACCGATATTATTTTTTCGAATAATATTCCGATACAGGTTATTACATTAGATACCGGGCGTTTGTTTAAAGAAACATACAAAGTATATAATAAGACACTCGAAAAATATAAGAAACCAATACACGCCTTTTTTCCAGAAACTGAAAAAGTAGAAAAAATGGTTTCAGCAAAAGGACCGTACAGCTTCTATAATTCGGTTGAAAACCGCAAAGAATGCTGTTATATTCGCAAAGTAATACCATTGAACAGAGCACTTGCCAACCAAAAAATATGGGTTACCGGCATACGTGCCGAACAATCGGAAAACAGACAAAATCTTCATATGTTTGAATACGATTCGGACAGAGATATGATAAAATGTAACCCTCTTGTAAACTGGACATTTAAAGAAGTTCAAGAATACATTCAAAAAAACAACATTCCCTACAATATATTACACGACAAAGGTTTTGTAAGTATCGGCTGTGAACCCTGCACCCGTGCAATTCAACCCGGCGAAGATTTCCGTGCCGGCAGATGGTGGTGGGAAGATAATTCAAAAAAAGAGTGCGGATTGCATACCCATAAATGATTTTTTTA
>CAZLCY010000170.1:0-5443 GCA_964558075.1 uncultured Bacteroidales bacterium | reverse complement strand
AAACAACCAAACAAATACAGTGAAAAATTCAAGCAAATTATAAACAGTAATTTTCCGGACTAAAAGACTTTATGGGTTTTCTCGCAAGCACTAGTTAATAGAATCAAAATAATAAGATAAAAAAATGTTGATACATATTGTAAACCCTTGTTGTGTCTCTCTTTGGAAAAACAGAAAATTCACTTTTAGCTTTTCCATTTGTCTATTATAAAAAAAAGTGTAGATTTGTTATCATCAAAAAAAATAATATATATGAAATTTGAAGAATTACCGATTCATGAGGATGTACTTGAGGCTATTTCGTTTATGAATTTTGAAAAATTATCTCCTATTCAGGAGAAGGCTATACCTATGGCTTTGCAGGGAAAAGATTTGTTGGCATGTGCACAAACAGGTACCGGAAAAACGGCATCGTTCGTTATTCCTGTGTTGGATGATTTGATTCGTAAAGGAAATAAAGGAACAACAACGCTTATTATTGTACCAACCCGTGAGTTAGCTGTTCAGATCGATCAGGAAATACAGGGTTTTTCGTATTTTACGTCTACGACTTCAAAATCAGTATACGGAGGAGATAAGGGGAAAGATTGGGATGCTCAAAAACGAGCAATAACCGAAGGTACAAATATTATTGTTGCAACACCCGGTCGGTTGATGCAGCATTTAGCTTTGGGATATGTGAATTTCAAATCGGTTCGTCATCTTATTCTCGATGAGGCCGACCGAATGCTCGATATGGGATTTTATGATGATATTCGTGCAATTTTGCAACACATTCCGTCAAAGCGTCAAACATTGCTTTTTAGTGCAACTATGCCGCCAAATATTCGAAAGTTTGCACATCAGATATTACAAAATCCCGAAACAATTACCATATCGCTTTCAAAACCCGCAGAGGGAATTACGCAAACTGCGTATATGGCTTATCCACAGCAGAAAAACAAGATTTTATCTTATATTTTTTCGCAACCAAATGATTTTGAAAGTGTCTTGATTTTTTCATCAACAAAGCGCAATGTTCATGATATTGTACGAAAATTATCGCAGATTTTAAAGGATAAAACAATTGAGGCAATTTCGTCAGATTTTGAGCAGCAAGAACGGAATGATGTTTTGATGAGGTTTAAGTCTCATAAAACGAATATTCTTGTTGCAACCGATGTATTAAGTCGCGGAATCGATATTAAGGGGATTAGTTTGGTTATCAATTATGATGTGTCGGGCGACCCCGAAGATTATGTGCACCGAATTGGTCGAACTGCTCGTGCTGATGCTACGGGAGAAGCAATAACCTTGATAAGTGATGCTGATATACCAAAATTTCGACGAATAGAGGCACTTATAGAAAAAGATATACCGAAAAAAACTATTCATCAGGATATTGGAGAATTACCGGTATGGAAAAAAGGGAATCAGGGGAGAAATTCAAAAGGTTATAAGAAACAAAAATTTTCATCGGGGAAGCAAAAGAAAAAGTTCACTCGTAAACCGAAAAATAAGTAATTAATAAAAAATGAAAGATACAGAATCTATTGAAATTCGTTTATTGCAATCGGATGATTATGATGAGCTAAAAGAATCTATGATTGCTGCGTATACAAATTGGACAAATGATTATTGGGAAGAAAAACAAATTCTTAAATTGATTCGAATCTTTCCTGAAGGTCAGATTGCTATTGTTGTTGATAATAAAGTTGTAGGCTGTGCTTTGTCTTTAATTGTGAAGTATGAACATTTTGGAGATAAACATACCTATAAAAAAATTACCGGAAATGTTACGTTTAATACACATAATCCCACCGGAAATATATTGTATGGTATTGAAATATTTATTGAACCCGGATACCGAGGTATGAGGTTAGGACGGCGTTTGTACGATGCACGAAAAGAGTTGTGCGAAAAACTGAATCTTCAAGCAATAGTATTTGGCGGAAGAATACCAAATTATCATAAATATGCAGAAGCACTTTCACCGAAAGAATATATTGAAAAAGTTAAAAATCGTGAATTGGACGACCCTACATTGGCATTTCAATTGGCTAATGATTTTCACGTAAAAAAAATTATAAAAAATTATTTTGAAGGTGATAAAGAATCTTTGGATTATGCCGTGCTTTTGCAATGGGATAATGTGTATTATGAACCGCAACCTTCTAAATTATTGACCGGAAAATCGGTTATTCGACTTGGACTTATACAGTGGCAAATGCGTCATTATAGTTCGCTTGAGGAAATGTTTGAACAAGCAGAATTTTTTGTTGATGCTGTTTCGGGGTATAAAAGTGATTTTGCGTTGTTTCCGGAATTTTTTAATGCTCCGTTAATGGCAAAATATAATCATTTGTCGGAGTCTGAAGCTATACGAAAATTGGCGGAATACACAACAGATATTCGTGATATGTTTTCGCAACTTGCAATGCAGTATAATGTGAATATAATAACGGGAAGTATGCCGTTTCTCGATGAAAATAATGATTTATATAATGTCGGATATTTGTGTCGTCGTAACGGAACATATGAAAGTTATTGTAAAATTCATGTTACACCCGACGAATCTCGAAGTTGGGGATTGCATGGCGGAAAACAGGTTGCAGCATTCGATACAGATTGTGGTCCGATTGGTATTTTAATTTGCTATGATGTTGAATTTCCGGAATTGTCAAGGCTTTTGGCCGAACAGGAAATGAATATTTTATTTGTGCCGTTTCTTACAGATACACAAAATGCATATTCTCGTGTACGATATTGTGCCCGTGCCCGTGCTATTGAAAATGAATGTTATGTTGCTATTGCCGGTTGTGTTGGTAATTTACCGAAAGTGGAAAATATGGACATGCAATATGCACAATCGGTTGTATTTACACCTTGCGATTTTGCTTTTCCCGCAAATGGCATAAAGGCAGAGGCAACTCCAAACACGGAAATGATTTTGGTGGCTGATGTGGATATTGATTTGTTGCGTGAATTACATACGTATGGAAGTGTACGGAACTTAAAAGATAGACGAACAGATGTATATCAAATAAAACGCTTATAATATGGCTCGTTTTTTAAAAACAAGAGAGCACAGTATTGGTGCAGCTCCTGGAAGTGTTATCTTTTTGGGTAGAAAAAAAACTGAGAAAACTACATTTCGAATTATGCATTACAATGTGGAGCATGTTTCTGATGTGAAGAATGTGAAAAAGGAACAATTGCATAATCTTTCTACCGATTCGGTGAATTGGATTAATGTGTATGGCTTGCATGATGTTGAAAAAATAAAATCTATAGGTTCTTTGTTCTCTATCCCAAACCTTATTCTAGAGGATGTTGTTAATACCGATCATCGTCCGAAAATTGTTGAGTTTGACGATGGGTTGTTGGTAATTGTGAAAGCATTTGTGTATAACAATGAGGATAAAAAAATTCATACCGATCAAATATCTTTTGTCGTGGGAGATATTTTTTTAATTTGTTTTCAAGAACAGTCAAAAGATTTTTTTAACCCTGTACGACAACGCATACAAGAAAATATTGGGAGAATTCGTCGTTCCGGACATGATTATTTATTGTATGTTCTTATAGATACGCTCGTAGATAATACTTTGGTATTACTTGAGCAAATCGGAAATAAAATTGAGGCTCTCGAATCGCATATTCCACGTGCAGATGAAAAATTGGCACTTACAATTTATCAATACAAAAATGAAATTACATATTTGCGAAAGAGTGTGCGCCCGTATAAAGAAATTGTATATGCTTTGTCGCATTCTTCACACTCAATTATTACCGACGAAACGCAACCCTATGTTGATGATTTGTATGAGTTAGTCAATCAAACAATTGATGCTACCGAAGTTTATTATTCAATGGTGCAAGATCAACTGGGCTTGTATAATACTTATGTCAGCAACAAAGCAAACGATATAATGAAATTTTTGACGATTTTTGCTTCAATTTTTATTCCGCTTACGTTTATTGTCGGTATTTACGGTACAAATTTCGATTATCTTCCCGAATTGCATTTCAGATACAGTTATTTCATTATGTGGGGAGTAATGGTTGTAGTGGTTGCGGTTATGTTGGTTTATTTCAGAATAAAAAAATGGATATAATTTATCGTAAATGATATATATATTTAACTCATACTATATATTTGCATTTTTTATACAAATAGATAATGAAGAATACGTATTTTAATTTGATAGAGCAAAGTTTCTATTTTCCTCAGGAAGGCTTCGATTTGATTGACGGAAATCTTTCGTTTCAAGGAGTTTCAATTAAATATTTGATTGAAAAATATGGTACGCCTTTTCGGTTTATTTACTTGCCGAAAATAGGTGATCAAATAAAAAAAGCACGTAATCTGTTTAAAAAGTCTTTTAAATATTATAATTATAAAGGTGATTATGAATATTGCTATTGTACTAAGTGTAATCATTTTTATCATGTGATAAATGCGGCTCTCAAGCAAAATGTGAATCTTGAAACGTCTTCTTCGTTTGACATAGATCTTATTCTTAAATTATATAAAGAAAAAAAAGTCGATAAAAATCTTATTGTTGTTCATAATGGCTATAAAACGGATGACTATCTGCATAAAATAATTTTATTGCGTGATTTGGGTTTTCGTAACACAATAACGATTCTTGATAGTATTGAGGAGTTGTCTCGTCTGGAAAAATATTTGGGACGGAAAAAATTGAAAATTGGAATTCGGATGGCTATTAATGAGGAGTCTCAGTCTGCTTATTACACCTCTCGTTTGGGAATTCGACATAATGAAATTTTACATTTTTATAATAAACGTATAAAACCAAAACGAAATTTAGAGCTCAAAATGCTTCATTTTTTCGTAGATTCGGGAATACAAGACAGTATTTATTATTGGGGTGAATTTCAAAAAGCTCTCAAATTGTTTATTGATTTAAAAAAACAATGCGACACGCTCGATTCGTTTAATCTCGGTGGTGGGTTTCCTATTCGAAATCATTTAGGATTTGAATATGATTATGAATACATGATTGGTGAAATTGTGAAAAATATTAAAGAAGCTTGTGATAAGGAAAAAATTAATGAACCGCATATTTATACCGAATTTGGAAAATATACCGTAGGGGAGAGTGGTGCTATTATTTTTGAGGTTCTCGATCAAAAACAACAAAATGATACTGAATCTTGGTATATTATTAACAATAGTTTAATGAACACAATTCCTGATGCTTGGTCTATACATGAACGGTTTATTTTGTTGCCTATAAATAAATGGGGGAATGAATATAAGCGGGTAAATATTGGCGGAATCAGTTGTGATCATTCTGATTATTATAATTCTGAAGATTTGAATCAGGAAGTTTTGTTGCCTGCATATTCTCGTAATGAAAAGGAACCTTTGTATTTAGGATTTTTTCATACCGGAGCGTATCAGGATTCTATAAGTGGTTATGGAGGCATAAAACAT
>CAZLCY010000169.1:0-5588 GCA_964558075.1 uncultured Bacteroidales bacterium | reverse complement strand
TATATACGTAGCAGGTTCGGTAATATCAAATGAAACACTATCCTTACACATATTTTCATCAAACACTTTTACCTTATATGAATCTGCATACAAATCCTCACTTTCGTCACCTGAGCCGGCATCAGACCACTGATAATCCAACGTACCGATTCCATTAACCGTTGATAAATAGGCTTTCCCTGTAGGAATACCTTTACATAATAAATTTTTTGAACTATCTAAAGAGACGGTTATTTTCTCAGCCGGTTCAGTAATTGTAAAAAATGCAGTATCCAGACATAAAATTTCATCCTCGGCAACAACATAATGAGAACCTGACGACAACTGAGTATTATTCTCACCAACAGAGCCATCACTCCAATTAAACTCAACCGCCCCCGTTCCTTTTGTTGCAGAAGCAGACACATAGCCGGTGCTTTCACCTTTACACAAGACATTATTATGTATAACATGCGAAATTTCCACATCAGTTGTATCAATCGTAACTGTATCGGACAATATAACACAACCAACATCATCTGTTACGGAAACATAATACTCACCGGGATTAATGTTTTCAATATTACTGGTATCAGGGAACACATCTCCTCCATTATCCCAGTTAAAGGAATAAGGGGCAACACCACCGGTTACAGTAACTTGAGCAATACCAACAGCTTCTCCGCGACAACCTGCTCCTTTAACAGAAGAAGTTTCAGCATAATACGGAAGAGCTGTTAATTTTCTTGAATCAATAAAATTTGCTATTGAAATATCCGGAACATCACGTGAAGAAACAAAGCAAGTATAATTAACATTTGCTTCTAAATCATTAAATGTATATGATGTATCACTTGTTATGGGTGAAGATACAGGTATCGGATTCTCCATATCTGTATTCATGATACTATACCGCAACGAATCCCCGGGATAATCGGTAACCGTAATAGTAACCGAACCATTGTACGGATCCGAACAAGTAGCATTCTTCCATTCAAAACTTGCAGATTGAGAAAAAGTCAAGCTATGAAAACAAAGAAAAAAAATAAATAAGTAAAAATATTTCATATTATGTCCTTTAAAAAAAGCAAATTAGTAAATTAATCTGACAAAATAAACTCAATTTCATCAAATTTTGAAACACCCAACATATTAACCCTTGCTTCATCAATATATCCGGTAATAACAAACGGCGTTACAATAATATCTGAAAAACCCCTACTATAATAAAAGAAAGTATACTTCGGATTATTCAATAACGCTTTTCCACAATCAGCAAAAAAACCACCGAAATCTTTTCGTTTCACACGTGTAATAGCTCGTCCGTAATAAGCCTTTGCATCATTCGGGTTTACTTTAATTGCCTGCGTAAAATCATCCAGAGATCCATTTACATCTTTAAGCTTTCTTTTAATAATGGCACGATTCGAATATGCAACTCCATATTTCTCATCTAATTTAATTACGGTGGTAAAATCATCTATTGCCTCCCAGTCATTATTTCTCTTTTTATGCATCACACCTCTATTATAAAATGCACGCAAAAAATGAGGATCTAACTCAATCGCTTGAGAATAATAATCCATAGCACCATCTTTATCACGCGTCGTATATTTTAAATACGCAGCATTATAATACGCAATTGCATCTTTCGGATTAATAAGAATACTTAATTCAAAATCCTCCAAAGCACTTTTGGGTGATTCCAACTGCAATTTTGCTATAGCACGGTTATTAAGAGCTCGGGTGTCGGTAGAATCAAACATCATAGCAGATGTATAATCAGCTATTGCCAATTTATATTCATATAGTTTATAATATGCCAATCCCCGATTAAAATACATATTATACGTTGGGTTTATCTCAATAGCTTTTGAATAATCTTCAACCGCTTCCCGAAAATCTTTAAAAATACTTTTCAATATTCCTCTATAATAATACCCCTCGGCACTCGATGGATTAAGGGCAATAACTTTCGTATAATCGTCTTGTGCTTGGCTGTAATTATTATTCTTTGTTTTCAAAAAACCTCGTTGCAACAATAAAGACTCACTCGATGGCCTTTGTTGTATAAGACTATCAAAGTCCGTAATTGCACCGTCATAATCTTTTATTTTATATTGAGCATACGCTCTGTGCTCCAGAGCACGTGTATAACGAGGATTAATGTATAAAGACTGTGTGTAATCAGCAATAGCTTTTGTATAATCACCTTGTTGATAATGCAGGCTCGCTCTGTTATAATATGCTTTTCCGTATGTTTTATCTATTTCAATTGCCCGGGAAAAATCAGCTTGTGCTTCGGATAATTTTCCAAGTTCATAATATGCAACACCTCTGTTGTAGAAAGCCTCAACATTTCCCGAAAATAAATCAATAGAACTTGAAAAATCCCGAACTGCTTCTGAATACCTTTTCATCTGAACCAACAACAACCCGCGATATAAATAAAAATGAGAATAATCAAAAGCGTAAGAAATCGCAGAAGAAATATCGGGAAGATCCATATCATATTGATGCATTGCGCCATACACACGTGCCCTTTCCACAGAGTCAATATTAAAATCGTGTTGAATAGCAAGAGCTTTTGTGAAGTCCTCAACAGCACCATCATTATCAAAGTATTTTGCTTTTACAGCCCCCCTATTTACATAAGCTGCAACATTTTTAGGTTCACTTTTTATAATACTCGAAAAATCTTCAACAGCAGCGTCAAATTCTTTATTCTTACATTTTGCTATGGCTCGATTTACATACGCACGTTGATAAGATGGATTTTGACGGAGGACATATGAATAATTTTCAATAGCTTGTGCATATTGATTATCAGCCATTAAAATATTCCCTCGCATATACACCGCATCATTATTAAGCGAATCAATTGTTAAAACCACATCAATATCTGTAAGAGCCTCTTCGATTTTATCAAAACTACTCAACACCTGAGCTCGCAACAAATACGCTTTCAAATTCATTGAATCTTTCTGAATTACCGTCGATAAATCAGCATAAGCTCCTTTATAATCTTGTAGTTTATATTTTTCGATTGCACGTGAATAATATGCAGAAGTTTTGTCCGGGTTATTTTTTATATCCTGACTCAATAAAAATATTTTACCCTTAAAATCAGCAAATGTTTCATGTATAAAATCCTTATACAAATCGTCTTGCCGTGTCATTACCGAAGTATCAAAACCTTGCAATTCGGCCGTACGAAACTGAGTAAAGATAAGCGTGTCATTACCTGTTTGAGCTGTCGCAAATAACGCAACACAACTAACCAGCACAAAAATCACTATTTTTTTCACACCTGCCATTAATTACAATGTTTTCTGATTTCACCATACGCTTCCTGCATTCCCAACTCACCGGATTTACTTAAATCCAAACACCCGCTATCAACATTTGACATTTGAATTTTCGCTAATCCGCGATAATAATAATATATATCTTGTTCTTCGATCTTAATCAAAGCATCAAAATCTTTAATTGCATCAGCAAAATACTCAAGAGAATATTGCATTCGAGCTTTTGAATACAATATTACCTGATTACCGGGATCTTGTCGTAATATTTGAGAATACGTTTGAATAGCAGCTTTGGGATTATTCATTTCGTTTTGCACAAAAGCAAGATTACACAAAGCTTCAAAGTCCAATTTATTCTGCTGACTAACATCATAAAACAAAGATACAGCTTCGGAATATTTTTTTTGAAACATATATACAACCGCCTGATTGTACTGAGCTTCAAGAAAGCCAGGTTTTATCTCAACCGCTCTGATAAAATCATTTACTGCCAGAATGGTATCATTTATATGCATATAAGCTATACCTCTATTTAAATAAGCATCCGCATCATTTCCTGAAATATTTATTGCACGCGAAAAATCCGAAATTGCATTATAATAATCCTCATTATTCAACCGTGCTATACCACGATTATAAAACACATTTCGCGATGACTTATCTAGAATCATAGCTTTCCTAAACTCCTCATCTGCAAGAGTATAACGACGCATCATTAAATATGCACATCCTTTATTATATTGTGCAATAAAATCATACTTATTTATCGATAATACTGCCTGACAATCCGACACAACACCCTCATAATCATTAATTTTCATTTTCATAACAGCACGCCGATGATACCCTTCAACATCCTGTGGAACGAGTTCAATATATTTAGTTATATCAAAAATAGCACCCTCATAATTCTTTTGAATATACTTAATTACTGAACGGTTAAAATATGACTGTGCATGCTTCGGATTAATTTCTAAAACCTTCGAATAATCTGCAAGGGCAGAACTATACTTTTTTTGTTCGGTAGAAAGTCGAGCTCTGTTATACAAAGCCTCATAATAACCCGGATTTACAAGTATTGCCTGAGAAAAATCAGCAACAGCCGATTCATATTTTTCTAACTGAACATACAGTAACCCGCGATTGTTATATGCACGAGCATTCAATGCGTTTTTTCGAATTACAATTGAATAATCTCGAATAGCACCCCGAAAATCGTGCATTTTTTCTTTTGCCAAAGCTCGATTAAAATATGCATCGACATAATTTGAATCAATATATAAAGACTGCGTGTAATCGGCAATTGCACGTGCGAATTCCTGTTCACGAACCCGAGCATTGCCGTTATTAAAAAAATCCTCCGCAGTTGACACTTGCGAATACCCATAACCCCAGCACCAACAAACAATAAAAACTAAAAATATTTTTTTTAACATGTCTTTTGCTTTATTACGACAAAGATAAAAAATAAATTGAAAAAAAATGAGATTCCCACTATATATTTTCTCTTTAAAAGTCGTCCGGAACAATCAAAGATTCAAGCTTAAAATCACTACACATTCAATCTTTTCAATAAAGCAAATAATTGAATGCGTTATTCTCTTTGGGTTTAGAATAATAAAAAAGTGTCTATTCATTAAGTAATTTACTTTTTTTCAAAAAGCAGAACAGTAAAAAACATATCGAATTTATGTTATAATCATTGACGTTTCATATTTTTTTATTTTGTCAAACTATTTTAAGAATGTATATTTGTGCAAAATTTTTTAATTTAAACTCATAATATGGAAGGTTATTCACTTTCGCATTTGAAAGAACTTGAAGCAGAAGCTATTCACATTATTCGTGAAGTTGCGGCAGAATTTGAAAATCCGGTTATGCTTTATTCTATCGGGAAAGACTCATCGGTAATGGTAAGGCTTGCAGAAAAGGCCTTTTACCCGGGCAAAGTTCCGTTTCCTCTTATGCATATTGATTCAAAATGGAAATTCAAAGAAATGGTTGAATTCCGTGATGCCTATGCAAAAGAACACAATTGGAATTTAATTGTTGAATACAATAAAGAAGGATTTGAAGCAGGTGTTGGTCCATTTACTCACGGAAGTAAAGTTCATACCGATATAATGAAAACACAGGCTTTATTAGCCTCCTTAAGCAAACATAAATTTGATGCTGCATTTGGCGGAGCCCGAAGAGACGAAGAAAAATCTCGAGCTAAAGAACGTATTTTCTCATTTCGCGACAAATATCATCAATGGGATCCGAAAAATCAACGTCCTGAATTGTGGGACACATACAATA
>CAZLCY010000168.1:0-5600 GCA_964558075.1 uncultured Bacteroidales bacterium | reverse complement strand
GAAAATTTTCTCTGAAGTCCTTGTATTGGTAGTCCAATAATAGTATATCCTAAAGCAGGAATTTTTTCCATTTCCATTCTGTTTTCTGCACCAACAAACAAAATTGAAACTGAACTGTTTCTTTTTTTAAGTTCCTCTGCAATTGATACTGCCGGAAAAATATGTCCGCCGGTTCCGCCGCCGCTAATGATTACTTTCATTGTTCTTGTTTTTTTTGTGAATAATCTGATTCTATTTTTCTACTGATACCTAAAATAATTCCAAACGAAATACTTGTTGTGAGCAATGATGAAGCTCCGTGACTAATAATTGGTAATGGTTGTCCCGTTGCAGGGAGTAAATTGACCGCAACCCCCATATGAACAAACGCTTGAAAAACAAGACTGAAAGTGAGTCCGATAACTAATAATGCCGGGAATGTATAATCGCATCGCCGTACAATAACACCGGCTCGGTATAGTATTACTAAGTATAACAAAATTATTATTATTCCTCCAAAAAGCCCATAATCTTCTACAATTATAGCATATATAAAATCGCAATATGCTTGAGATAATCGGTATTTTTGATTGCTATTTCCCGGCATTTTACCAATAATACCACCTTCTGCAATTGCAATTTTAGCTTGAGTTACCTGATGGTTGTCAATTTTTTTAATTAAATCCGGGGAAGCATCATACCCCGAAGCCTGCGATGCTAGTGATGGAACGAAACTTACAATTCTATTTTGCCAGGTATGCCCTCGTTTAAATACAGAGGGGTTTTTGAGGATGAGAAGCCCCATCATAAAAATAAGTAATATGCCGGAGCCGGTGAGTATTACTATTTGTTTCGAAGGAATTCGTCCTATAATTAATAATACAAATACTGTAGTTATGATAAAAAGTGCGGTCGAAAAATTTGAAATCAGCACCATTCCACTGATTATACCCGTAACGATAAGAATAGGGTAGAGTGCCTTTTTGGGATTATCAAGATTTTTTTGATGAACCGACAGCATTTTGGTAATGTATATTATAAGTGCAAGTTTTGCAAATTCACTTGGCTGAAATTGTATACCAATACCGGGTATTTGAATCCATCTGTTTGCATTGTTTGTGCTTACGCCAAAAGAACTCGAAAATGTGAGTGCTAAAAATAATATTGCAAACAAAATGAGAAGGTTCGATAATTTATAAATAACAACATAATCCATCTTATGAACAAAATACGCAATACCAATACCGACAGATAGGGTAAATGCTTGTTTTAGCAGAAATGCAGTTGTGTGATTCTCTGTACCGTCTATTGCAATAAGACTTATAGAACCGTATACTGCAAGTAGTGAGATTCCCGACAAAACAAACAAAATACGCCAAATAACCTTGTCGCCTTTGAATTGAGTTTTAAAAAATTCTATGACAGATGATGCACTCATAAATTTCGTACTTCTTCTTTAAATTGTGTTCCGCGATCAATATAATTTTCAAACAAATCGAAACTTGCACAAGCAGGCGACAGTAAAATCGTATTGCCTTTGTCTGACAGTTTGTAAGCTGCTTGTACTGCATCTTTCATACTGTTTGCTTCAACAATAATAGGAGTCTTTCCTCTAAAATCTCGGAGTAGTTTCGTGTTGTCTGTGCCGAGGCATATTAAAGCCTTTACCTTTTTTTCAACGAGTTCAAACAACGGAGAGTAATCATTTCCTTTGTCTGTTCCTCCCGCAATCCAAATAACATTATCGTCCATGCACTCCAAAGCATACCATGTGGAATTGACATTTGTTGCTTTTGAATCGTTTATGAACTCAACTCCCCGAATAGTAAAACTGAGTTTTTCGAGTCGGTGTTCTACTCCCTCAAAGTTTTCAAGACTTTTTCGGATAGTTTCATTTTTAATGTCCACAATTTTTGCACTGATTGCAGCAGCCATTGTGTTTCCGTAATTGTGTTTTCCTTGCAATAACATGGTCTGTGTATTTATGGTACATATTTCCGTTTTCGGTACTTCAATAGAAATTGTATTTTCGTGTATATATCCGGTTTGTAAATTTTTTCGTTCGGTTGAATAATGTAACTGCTGCGGAATAATAGTCCTGTTGTGTATCTCTTGTATTATTGTTTCGTCGTCGCTGCAATAAATAAAACAATCATCCTTTTTCATATTTTGGAGAATACGAAATTTCGATTCAATATATTTTTGAAAAGAATAATCATACCGATCTAAATGGTCAGGAGTAATGTTAAGTAATACCGCAATGTCTGCTTTAAATTCATACATATTATCTAATTGAAAACTGCTGATTTCAATTACATATATATCATGATTTTTTGTTGCCACCTGTTTTGCAAAACTATCTCCTACATTACCGGCAAGACCTACATTTAATCCTGCTTGTTTAAGAATATGATAGGTTAGTAATGTTGTTGTCGTTTTACCGTTGCTTCCCGTTATACAAATAAGTTTTGCATTTGTATATCGGGCTGCCAATTCTAATTTTGAAATTACCGGAATTTTTTTCTTGAGAGCTTCTTGAATTAATGCTTGTGTGTCAGGAATCCCCGGGCTTTTTATTATTTCCCCTGCCTGTAAAATAATTTCAGCGTTATGATTGTCTGATTCAAAATCAATTCCGTGTTCGCTGAGAGTCTGAGCATATGAATTTTGAATTTTTCCGGCATCAGAGACAAAAACAGAAAGACCTTTTTTCTGAGCAAGAATTGCCGCTCCAACGCCACTTTCACCGGCTCCTAACACTACTATGTCGTATTGCATATTCATTATTATCTGATTTTTAGTGTAATAAGTGTTGCCGCAGCAAGAATAAGCCCAATAATCCAGAAACGAGCAACAATTTTTGCTTCGGGAATGCCTTTTTTCTGATAATGATGATGGAGTGGAGACATGAGAAAGATTCGCTTTCCTACACCATATTTTCGTTTTGTATATTTAAAGTAACTTACTTGTAGAATAACAGAAATGCTTTCCATAAAAAATATACCACAGAGTATTGGGATAAGCAGTTCTTTTCGGATTAATATAGCAAATACCGCTATTATTCCCCCCAATGTTAAACTTCCGGTGTCTCCCATAAATATTTGAGCAGGATATGAGTTGTACCACCAAAATCCTATAGTTGCACCTATAAGAGCACTTGCAAATACAACTAATTCTCCGGAATGAGGTATGTACATGATATTTAAATAATCAGAATACATGAGGTGCCCTGATAAATATGCTAAAATTCCGAGTACCAGACCTACAATTGAGCTCGTACCGGTTGCAAGTCCGTCGAGCCCGTCTGTTAAATTTACACCGTTTGACACAGAGGTTGTTATGAGAACAACAAAAAATACAAATACAATCCAACCCCATGTTTGTGCTTGCTCACCAAGAAATGAAACAAAATATTTATAATCAAACTCGTTGTTTTTCATAAACGGAATGGTTGTTTTTGTTGATTTTTCACCATACTTTTCGGCATAGGTAGCTTCTGAGCCATTTTCATAAAGAGAGTTTTCAGTTCTAATGTTTTGAATATCTGTGGTGTTTTTTACCACAACCACATCGTCGTGTAAATACAGTGTGAGACCGACAATAAGTCCCAAAAATATTTGTCCGAATATTTTATACTTTCCCGGTAATCCTTCTTTATTTTTTTTGAATACTTTTATATAATCATCGGTATACCCCAAAATACCGAACCAAATGGTGGTAAATAACATTAAAAGAATGTACACATTGCTGAGTTTTGCAAAGAACACGGTTGGGATTATGATTGCTATAATAATTAGAATTCCACCCATTGTTGGTGTGCCTTTCTTTTCCATTTGTCCTTGGAGACCTAAATCTCTTACAATTTCGCCAATTTGTTTCTTTTGCAAATGCCGAATAATTGATTTGCCAAACAGTATTGAAATTAATAATGACGTTATAAATGCAGCACCCGATCGAAACGAAATGTATTCAAATACGCCGGTTCCTGGGATGTTGTATGAATCAAGTAATGAAAATAAATAATAAAACATATACTTAAATTTTAAATAGTTCTTTAATTATTTCTCTATCGTCAAAGTGTTTTTTGACACCTTTAATTTCCTGATATGTTTCGTGTCCTTTTCCTACAATCACTATCATATCTTCTTTTTTTGCTAGAGCAACCGCAGTTTTTATTGCTTCTTTTCTGTCTAAAATGCAAAGTACAGTTGATTGCTGGTTTTCATTAATCCCTTCGAGCATATCATTTGCAATGTCTTGTGGTTCTTCGCTTCGCGGATTATCTGCGGTGATAATCGTTTTGGAACTATACTGAACTGCAATTTTCCCCATTAACGGGCGTTTTGTTTTGTCGCGGTCGCCTCCGGCACCAACAACAGTAATGATTTCGGTATTTCCTTTGCATTGTTTTTTGAGTGTCGACAATATGTTTTCTAAGGCATCTGGCGTGTGAGCATAATCGACAATAGCTGTTTTTCCGGTTTCATCTTTAAAAAACTCTAAACGACCATCTGCGGGAGTAAGACCACTGAGTATTTGTAAAATTTCTTCGTGTTTTTTTTCTAAAATTGTTGCAACCGAATATACCGCACAAATGTTGTATGCATTAAATGCACCTATAAATTTAGTCCATACTTCAGAACCTTCTATTTGCAGTAACATTCCATCGGTGTGCATTTCGATTATTCGGCATTTAAAGTCGGAATATGATTTTAAAGAATAGGTGTAAATGTCAGCGTTTGTATTTTGCACCATTGTCATGCCATTTTTATCATCATTGTTTGTGAGAGCAAAAGATGAGTGTGTCAGGTTGTCAAAAATCCGTTTTTTTGCTTTGATATATTCTGCAAATGTTTTGTGATAATCCAGATGATCCTGAGTGATGTTTGAAAAAACCGCACCGGCAAATTGTATTCCACTTATTCTGTTTTGATCGAGTGCATGAGAGCTGACTTCCATAAAACAGAATGTGCATCCTCTTTCTTGCATTTTGTGGAGTAATGAATATAATTGAATAATGTCGGGTGTTGTGTGTGTTGCAGGTAATTCTTCAGTACCTACTATATTTCTCACGGTTGATAATAGTCCGCAGCTATGTCCTGATAGTGAAAATAGTTTATACAATAAAGTAACCGTGGTTGTTTTTCCATTTGTCCCTGTTATACCCACTACCCGTAGTTTGTTGAAATCAAGATTATACCAGTTTCTTAGAATTTTACCACATGACCGTATTGGATTCTTCACCTGAATATAACATACATGCGACTGTGTGCGTGATGGTATTGTTTCACAGAGTATTGCCGAAGCACCTGCTTCTATTGCTTTATTTATATATTCATGGCCATCTGCGTTTACGCCCTTATATGCAACAAACAGCATATTTTTTTTGCTATTTCGGGAATCTGTCTGTATGTCAGATATTGGAATATGGCTGTTACCAACAACTGTAATTGTCGAAACATCTTGCAATATGGTGTGTAGTGATTTTTCCATTTATTTGAGTTCTAAAATAATTGTTTTACCTTGTTTAATTCTTTTTCCGGCAGTGTTCGATTGAGCGGATACATGGCCAAAGCCCTTAATGCTAGCTTGTAAGCCAATATTTACAGCTAAAAAAATCC
>CAZLCY010000167.1:0-5615 GCA_964558075.1 uncultured Bacteroidales bacterium | reverse complement strand
CTTTTCAAGAAAAAGAATATTATTGACAAAACCCTCAATTTATTCGAATATAACTTCGGTCGCGTTTCGGTATCGGTATACCCACTGATGAGTCTCGATCCTTCGAGTGGCTGGTCATTCGGCACAATGCCCGTTATAACAATTTCACCAAAAGAAATAAAAGACTTTTACCGTCCCACCTCAATTGTAAATCATTTTTCATATTCAACCGAACAATGGCTCAATTGCAAATCTGATGTTCTATTATATACCCAACATGGTAACGAAGTAAAATTCTACGTTCAATATGTAAAAGCTCCGGACAAATATTTTGGTATCGGGCAAGCCGAACGAAACTATTCGCCCATTACATTCTCTCTCAATGAATTTAAAATACGCGGAAATATATCAAAAGATATAACCCAAACAGTATACATGGGAATAATTATAGACATGTCACACATTTCCATAGAAAACCTACCCGAATTCACACAAAAAAATAATTTTATTGGAGGAGCCGGACCACAAATTTCATTTGACAACAGAGACAATGTGAATTATCCATCAAAAGGAATGTATCTTTCAAGTAATGCATTATGGTTTCCACCAAGCATTACCGAAGGGTACGAATTTGGAACACTTGAATTTGATATACGAAAATACAATACCCTATATAAAGACATAATTGGAGCCGTTCAATTATTTGCCGGTTTTTCGCAAGGAGACATTCCATTCTACTATTTATACCAACTTGGCGGAAAAACACGCATGAGAGGAATTTCAAATAAAAATTTATACATAAACAACAACTCCATATACTTGCAAGGAGAAATTCGAAAACATATATGGAACAGATTTGGGCTGGCAATTTTTGGAGGATATGGAAATGCCTACTCCTCATTAAACAGCTTCGACATTACCCACACAAAATATATTTACGGAGCAGGATTACGGTTTCAGACAAGCACACGCGATAAGTTAAATCTGCGAATAGATTACGGACGGGGAAGTTTTAACGATTCGGGAATATATATTACTATGCGAGAAGCGTTTTAAATAAGAAATTACACATTTTTCACCTTAGCTCATAAAAAAAATTGTATTTTCGTATGTCAATAATTAAAAAAAAGTTTATGAATTATTTATTAAAAATACACAAACCAGCTCTTTATAGTTTAGCAATTATTCTTGCTTTTTTTATCAGTATGCTCATTTATTTTTCTCCTGTTCTCGAAGGTGAAAAATTACGCCAACATGACGTTATTCAATATGAAGGAATGTCTAAAGAAATTAACGATTTTCAAGAAGAAACAGGGGAAGAAACTTTGTGGACAAACTCAATGTTTAGTGGCATGCCGGCCTATCTTATATCGGTACGGTATAATAATATGCTGGCAAAAATTCATGCTTTTTTTAATATCAATAAAAAGCATCCACACGTTTTAGCACTTTTATATTTTATTTGCTTTTTTATCGCATTACTATTACTCAATGTGCGTATTGGATTAAGCATGCTCGGGGCATTATTTTATGGTTTTTCATCCTATTTTTTCATAATTATTGAAGCAGGTCATGTCACCAAGGCTATAGCTCTTAGCTATATGCCGGTAATTATTGCCGGAGTTGTTGCAACATACCAAGGCAAAAAATGGTTAGGAACCGCATTATTTGCCTTGTTTCTTTCATTACAAATAATGATTAGTCACTTACAAATAACATATTACACCTTACTAATCATTTTAATTTTCGGCATTTTTCAAGTTTATACATCTATAAAAACAAAAACAATACGAGATAATTTTATAAAACCATCTGCCTTTTTAGTGGTCGGTGCATTACTTGCAATATTACCAAACCTCAGTAATTTATATATGACCTATGATTACGGTAAAGATACCATGAGAGGAAAATCTGAACTTACTCATGATAAAGAAGATCAAACAACAGGTTTAAATAAAAGTTATGCTCTTTCGTACAGTTATGAAATTGGAGAAACGTTTAATTTGCTTATACCAAACTTTAAGGGAGGTGCTTCTTCCGGAGAATTGAGCAAAGACTCTCATATGTACAAAGCTCTTGAAAAAAACCAAGCTCCCCGTAATCAAATACATAGTATGACAAAAAATGCACCGCTATACTGGGGAGAACAAACATCAACATCCGGACCTGTTTATATAGGTGCTATTGTTATATTTTTATTTGTTTTTGCACTGTTTATTGTTACCGGTTCCATAAAATGGTGGTTGCTTTCTGCAACAATTTTTTCCATTATGATAGCGTGGGGAAATAATTTTATGATTCTGGTTGAACCAATGCTTGATTATTTTCCCGGATTTAACAAATTCCGTACTATATCAATGATATTGGTTATTGCTCAGTTTTGTATTCCGCTTCTTGCAATATTTGGCTTACGTGAATTCTTCTCAAAACAAGAAGAGCAAGATAAAAAAGATTTATTCAAAAAATTACTGTATAGTTTATATATTACAGGCGGACTTATTCTTCTGCTAATATTTACTGCTGATATGCACTCATTCAGAGGAAGTGTCGACAATCAATTACAATCTGCATGGCCCGACTGGCTTATGGATGCCTTACGAAAAGACCGGAAAAGTCTGCTTATTGTAGATGCATGGCGTTCTCTTGGTTTTGTGGTTGCCACATTTACCGTTCTCACGGCATACCATTTCAAAAAAATCACAGTACATACAAGTATAGCAATTCTTGTTGTTCTTACTCTACTTGATTTATGGCAAGTAGATAAACGATATTTGAATGATGATGATTTTGAAAAAACACGTAAAGTACAACAAGATTACTTTACCCCAAGAGCTGTTGACAAATTAATACTACAAGATACAGCTATGCACTACAGAGTAATGAATCTTGACAATCCATTTAATGATGCTATAACCTCATATCATCATAAGTCTATTGGTGGTTATCATGGTGCCAAACTACAACGATATCAGGATATAATAGATTTTCATTTAAGTAAAATGAATATGAATGTCTTTAATATGCTGAATGCAAAATACTTCATTGTTCCTAATAATGAAACCGGTGAACGACAAGTTCACCCAAACACCGAAGCATTAGGTAATGCGTGGTTTGTTCAGCAATTACGTTTTGTTGCTAATCCTGATGCAGAAATTGAAGCACTCAATTCTTTTTCCCCGTCACAAACTGCCATTGCTGATAAGCGATTTAAAGATCAAATATCTGACAGTTTATTTGTTTTAGAACCATCTGCTAATATAGAACTCACTTCATATGCTCCGAACAGACTTACATATTCGTCTTCTAATACCCATAAAGGACTTGCTGTTTTTTCTGAAGTATTCTACAAGAAAGGTTGGAACGCATATATCGACGGAAAATTAACACCACATATACGGGTTAATTATATACTTCGTGCACTTGAAATTCCTGCAGGGAATCATCATATTGAATTTAAATTCGAGCCTCAGTCATTTTATATTACAAATAGAATTTCATTAATTAGCTCATTTATACTTATACTTGTATTACTAAGTATTTTTTATTGTGAAATAAAAAAATATCATGAAACACGCAAAAAGGAAATAACGATTGAACAATAACTATGGGAATCGTTCGCAAACAATCCATAATTGGTTCAGTATTTGTATATACAGGAGCTATTTTAGGTTTTATCACGAGTGGCATCCTATTCCCAAATTTTCTTTCTCCTGAACAAATAGGGCTTCTTAGTTTATTGGTAACATACGCTGTATTCTTTGCACAAATCGGTTCATTAGGTTTCATGCAGACCATAACACGTATGTTTCCTTACTTTCGAAATAATGAAAAACAACACAATGGTTTTTTTACACTTATCTTAATAGTTGGATTTATAGGCTCAATATTTATGACTATTGTGTTTTTTATAGGAAAAACATATATTGTTTCAAATTCAGCAGAAGGGAATAGTTTATTTAAAACATACTCTTATTTAATAATTCCATTATTTATCAGCATTCTATTTTTTAATTTATTTGATACCTATACAAAGGTGCTTTATAATGCAATGCGAGGTGTTTATCAAAAAGAGATTATTTTACGTATTATTATTTTATTATTCTTCTTTTTATATTGGCATGAAAGTATTAGCTTTCACTCTTTTGTTCACTTATACATTTTTGCATACGGAGTAATAATGATATATTTACTTGCCCGTCTTATAGGTGACCACGAATTTCATCTTCGAAAGTTAAATTCTGAAGTATTCACAAAATCAATGATGAAAGACATTCGAAGTGTAAGTTTTTATGGATTATTAATAAGTGCTGCAGGATTTTTGGTTCTCAATATTGACCGCATAATGCTTGAAAAAATAATACCTGAAAATCCACTTGCCCAAGTAGGTATTTATACAACATGCTCATATTTTGCAACATTAATCATTTTACCATCACGACCACTCCTAAAAATATCATCCGTAATAATTGCGGATTCATGGAAAAACAAAAACCTACAATCTTTACAAAATATATACAAAAAAAGCACTATAAATCAATCCCTTATTGGCACACTCGTTTTTGTTGGGTTAGTATTAAATATAGATTCAATTTTTAATATTTTACCCGAAACTTACGCCCAAGGTACATGGGTCATTATTTTTATTGGACTTTTCTACCTTACGGATATGTTTGCCGGAGTAAACAACAGCATTATTGCGAACTCCCCTCATTACAGAGTATTATCTACCTACATATTTATTTTTATTGGATTAATTATTATATTAAACATCATTTTTATTCCTCTCTATGGTATTGTCGGTGCTGCATTTGCTTCATTTATTGCAAAAATACTATTTCACACATTCACATATTTGTATGTACGTACAAAATTTAAATTACAACCATATAATTATAAACATATTTTAGTTATTATTTCCGGTTTGCTCGCTTTTATTGTGGCTAATACAATTCCGGAAATGACATCAATAATTGCAAACATTCTTATAAAGAGCTCTGTGGCAACAATAGTTTTTGCTATATTCTCACTCCTTTTCTCTATTTCCAAAGATGTACAGGAAATTTTTCAAATTATAATTAAAAAAATCAAATAATTATTATAAATAACAAAAGGTGTCCCTTTTTTTTATAGATTTTGAAGCTGTTTTTCGAATAAGTTCATGTAGATAATTTCTTGCTAAAAATTTAAACTCGTCTAAAATTGGGGGTTACACACAAAAAAATATTTTTCAAATTTAAGAATTCTCTCCAAAACAAAGGCTTGATAATAATAACTGTAAGACTCTTTTCGACCCATTTTTATCAACTACCTTATTAGTTTTGTTCCTAATTTCTAAAAGTTCATTTCTATTAAAATAAAAATACTTCAATGTTTCGTTAAGATTAAGCAAAGTTTCATCGGAAAACAATTGACCATTTAATGATATTCCTAGATCAAATAATTCTTTTGAAGTTGTATTTAAATGAATCTCTTTTTCATACAAATTTATTGATGGTAATCCGGCATAAACAGCTTCAACAGTTGTAAGTCCCCCCGCTAAAATTGCTAACACAGAATTTCCCAAAATATCCCAAGTTGATTTATTTGCTTTTGCAAGTATTATCTCATGGGTTTCAACTTGATTAACGGCTTCAACT
>CAZLCY010000166.1:0-5629 GCA_964558075.1 uncultured Bacteroidales bacterium | reverse complement strand
AATGGGTACGACAAAGGTTCGGAGAAACCGTGAAGGTTTGTATTTCCCCAAGCCGGCATAAATTATATGTGCAAAATGACCTTAGACTTATAAAATGGCAGAAATAATTGGAACTTGGATAAGTACGCATTGGATTGAATTGGCGGGAACGGCATTTGGATTAGTATTTATTTATCTTGAAATAAAACAAAACATATGGTTATGGCCAATTGGCATAATAACCGCCGCATTTTATGTAATAGTGTATTATTATTCGAAATTCTATGCAGACATGTCCTTGCAATTTTATTACATATTTGTAAGTATTTATGGTTGGTATTGGTGGGTACACGGTAATAAAGAGCGGGCAGAAATTCCCGTTACCCACACACCCCCATTAGTTCTAAGGAATGTGCTCATAATTTCATGTATATTAATGGGTGCTTTCGGATATTTTTTAAAAAACTACACCGACTCTCCCGTTCCGTGGGGTGATGCGTTCACAACAGCATTTAGCATAACTGCAACATGGATGCTTGCTCGCAAATACCTCGAACAATGGTTATTCTGGATTGTGGTAAATGGTGTTTCAATTTATTTATATATTCAAAAAGAATTATATCCGACATCTGTCCTCTTTTTTGTATTTTTATCGCTGGCTATTGTAGGATATATACAATGGCGAAAAAGTATGAATATAAGTCACAAAAATGTCTCGTTTTAATACTACTTCAACATGTGTAATTGTGTGCGACGGAGAATTTCCGTCGCATGCAATACCATTACAACTATTAGCAGAAGCCGAAACAATAATCTGTTGCGATGGAGCTGCCAATACCCTATTCGAAAAAAATATTGTGCCGCACATTGTAATTGGCGATTTAGATTCTATAACTTCTCCGGCAAAAAAAGCCTTTGCCGACCGACTTATCTACAATCCGGAAGACAATACAAACGACCAAACCAAAGCAGTACATTGGGCAATAGAACAAGGGTTTTCCGAAGTATGCATTTTAGCCGCAACCGGCAAACGAGAAGATCACACATTAGGCAACATATCATTATTGGCAGAATACCGAGAACAAATTGATGTAAAAACCGTAACCAACACCGGCATATTCACCCCAATACTCAGCTCAACAACATTTAATTCATACAAAGGACAGCAAGTTTCAATTTTTGGCATACATACCAATATGCAGATAAGTTCACAAAATCTTAAATATCCACTCACCAATGTGGTGTTCGATTCGTGGTGGAAAGGAACGCTCAACGAATCTCAATCTGAGACATTCAGTCTCCATTTTTCGTACGGAAAATGCATTGTCTTTCAGAGTTTTTAGAGATAAATTGTGAGAAAATAGCATCTTTATTTCCGCAAAGACTCACTCTTGAATTATTTACATAACTAACTTGGGAGGTGTTTGATATGTATTATTAACCACCGCTGCCGCAAATCCATTCACCTGATCTTTCTCCACCTTCCTTGCGACTTTGCGGCTTTGCGAGAAAAAAAGGCATACGGCAAAAATACTAACATCACATGTCTTGGCACCAACCACCGATAACCGATAACCAATAACCTATCACCTACCACCTATCACCTAACGTTCATTGTTGTTCTCCTAACAAACAGAAAAAAAGGGAAAGGATAAAAAGAATTTGTATCGCAGGCAAAAAAAATACTGAGTTCAATGTTTATTTTAGAAAATAAAGAGCCATATTTTTTATATCCTTTTTTACATTAGTATATTTGTACATAAATTATTGATAAATTAATACCTATTTATCTTGCATTTTTAGGTATTTTATGTACTTTTTCATAAAAAATAATAATATGTTCTCTGATTCTCAACTATTAGAAATTCAAAACAAAGGATTACAACCCGAAGACGTTGAAAAACAAATTTCTCGCTTCGAAAAGGGCTTTGATCCTATTGATATAACAGAAGCGGCAAGTCCGCAACATGGTATAATTCAGTTGCAAAAAAAAGAAGCTCAAAAGTATATTAAACTGTTTGACAAGAAAAAAAAGAAAAAGTCACTCATGAAATTCACACCGGCTTCGGGAGCTGCATCACGAATGTTTAAAAGACTTTTTACTGTCTTAGAAGAATATGACGGAAGTGAAGAGTCGTATAAAAAATTATTTTCGGACAATTCAACTCATAGTCCGGCTCAGTTCTTTGCAAATATTTCGACATTTGCGTTTTACGATTCTCTAAAAGAAACACTTGCAAATGATGAACATTCGCTTGAAGACTTACTCGAAAAAAAGGATTACAAAACAATTTTAGAATATTTTTTAACTCCCAAAGGTCTCAATTACGGAAACTTACCAAAAGGAATGTTGTTGTTTCACGCATACGAAAACGAAAATCGTACGGCAATAGAAGAACATTTGGTTGAAGGTGCTTTATACGCAAAAAATCAGAATGGCGATGTTCACATTCATTTTACCGTATCGCCGGAATTCATGGATGGGTTGAAAGAAACCGTTGCTGAAACAAAAAAAATGTATCAAGAAAAATATGCTATAAAATTTTACATCTCATACAGCATACAAGACCCCAAAACAGACACAATAGCTGTAAACCCCGACAATACTCCCTTTGTGGACAATGACGGTAAGCTGTTATTCAGACCGGCGGGACATGGTGCTCTTATCAACAACCTCAACGAGCTTGAGGCTGATATTGTATTTATAAAAAACATAGACAATATTGTTCCTGATGCATACAAAGATATTACCGTCTTTTACAAGAAAACATTAGCAGGAATCCTAATGTATTACCAAAAAATTATTTTTGAATATTACGAAAAATTAAAGAAAAGTAAATATTTATCCGATAAGCTTCAGAAAAAAATTCATACTCTCTTTACCAAAGAATTGTCATACGTTTTTCCCGAAGATTTTTTCACAATGCAAAAAAATGACTGTAAAGAATATTTACTTAACCTGCTCGACAGACCTATACGTGTGTGTGGTATGGTAAAAAATGAAGGCGAACCGGGTGGCGGGCCGTTTTTTGTAAAAGAACCGGACGGATCGGAAAGTCTGCAAATTATAGAAATGGCTCAACTCGACACATCTTCGAAAGAACAAATGGAAATTGTAAAACAGTCAACGCACTTCAACCCGGTCGACATTGTGTGCAGTTTAAAAAACTCTGACAATAAACCATTTAATCTGCAAAACTATATAAACGAAGAAACCGGCATTATTTCCACAAAAAGCAAAGATGGTAAAGAACTCAAAGCACTTGAACTTCCCGGTTTATGGAACGGTGCTATGGCGAATTGGACAAGTATATTTGTTGAAGTACCAATTCTCACATTCAATCCGGTAAAGGAAATTACCGATTTATTACGAAAAGAACATATTCAATAAGTATATATGGACGAAGAACACGATTTTTATTTAAGCAAGGAAGAATATTCACAGATTATTGAAAAATGTGAGCATATGCTCGCAAGCAAAACCGAGATTTACTTTGATGTTCACGAATTTACAGAACTTATTGATTTCTATATAGATGACGGCAAATTAAACAAGGCATATACAGTTGTGTCTATTGCTCTCAAGCAACACCCTCACAATAGTGAATTAGATTTGAAACGAGCAAAAATCCATATCGAACGAAACGATGCCGATTCTGCTCTTTCTATATTAAAAAATCTCTATGCTTTAGAACCGGACAATTCTGATATTGTTTTTTTAATGGGAATGGCATACAGTATTCAAGAACAATTTGCTAAAGCAGTAACATTTTTCAATTCTTTTATTGAGATTGAAGGAGAAGAGGAGCTTGAAGAACATTATTACACAATTGCTATTAATTTTATCAATAATCATCAATACAAACATGCCCTCTTTTTTCTCAAACAAGCATATGCAATCAATAACGAAAACAGCTTGGTTGTGTATGATTTAGCATTTTGCTATGAAAAAATGGGTAAATACAAAAAAAGTATTCAACTCTATGCTCACTATATAGAACAAGACCCTTATTCGGAAAATGCCTGGTATAATATGGGCGTTATTTATTCCGAAATTGAGGATTTTGATAAAGCTATTGAAGCATTTGATTTTGCTATTGCAATTGACGAATCATTTTCTTCGGCATATTTCAATAAAGGGAATTGCTATGCATCGCTCAACCTGCACAATCAAGCAATTGAAATGTACCAAGAATATTTAAAACTCGAACCCGACTCTATTTTGGGACATGTGTATATTGGCGAATCGTTCGATAAAATAAAGGATTATGAACAAGCTGAAGCTCACTACATTCAAGCTACCGAAATCGATTCAGACTGTGTTGAAGCATGGTTCGGATTGTGCATGGTTTCATTAAATCAATCTGAAATTCTTAATGCAATTAAATATATACAAAAAGCAATAGAATTAAATTCTACGAACGAACATTACTGGCTCACCTACGGAATTTTACTGAAAGATCGAGAACTGTATGAAGAAGCTATTGGTTCAATAAAAAAGGCTATTGAAATCGACAAAACAGTTCCGGAGTCGTGGATAGAATTGGCAGATATTTACTATTCAAACAATTTATTTGAAGAAGCTACCGAAATTTTACGTAAAGGCTCCAAACACATTACAGACAATGCACCTTTACTCTACACCCTTTCGGCATATTTAACCTATACCGGTGACATTGAATTGGCGAAAGAATATTTTATAGAAGCTTTTACAGAAAATCAAGAAGAATCATCAATTTTCTTTGATTTGTATAATAAAGAAGAACAAATAATTACACAATTTAACCATTTTATACAAAAAATATTATGAACTACAACTTACCAAACGTACCTGCACGAGAAGGAAAACCACGAACTATTGGACAAACAATGGTTATTGACAAAGGTCTTTCGGTAGGAGAAGCACAAAACATGGTTGATGCAGCTGCGGATTACATTGATTACGCAAAAATCGGATTTGGTACAGCATTAATTACCAAAAACTTACATGAAAAAATAAAGGTATACTCACAAGCCGGCATTACTCCTTATTTTGGAGGAACATTGTTTGAATTATTTATTGTTCGGAACATGTTTGACGAATTTCAAAAATTTCTCGAAACATACAATATTGGAATGGCTGAAGTGTCTGACGGGTCTATTGAATTAGAACAAGAAAATAAATTACACTACATACAAGAACTTTCAAAAAACTTTACAGTAATTTCTGAAGTTGGCTCAAAAGAAGCAGACAAAGTTTTTTCTCCCGAAACATGGATAGAACTAATTAATTCTGAGCTTGATGCCGGTTCGGTAAAAGTAATTACCGAGGCTCGTGAAAGTGGTACAATTGGAATATTCGACAAAGATGGTGCAGCAAATACAATTATTATAAATTCTATTATCAAAAACGTTGATATAACAAAAATAATGTGGGAAGCACCACAAAAAAGCCAACAAGCTCTGTTTATAAAATTATTGGGTGAATCGGTAAATTTGGGTAATATTGCGACTAATGAAGTTATAGCCCTTGAAGCTCTCCGTTTGGGTTTGCGAGGTGATACATTTTTTCAATTTTTAGGCAAATAAGACATGGTAAAAAAATATATTTCTCTTGTTGCAAAAGGATTTGCCATGGGAGCGGCAAACGTAATTCCCGGAGTTTCGGGTG
>CAZLCY010000165.1:0-5727 GCA_964558075.1 uncultured Bacteroidales bacterium | reverse complement strand
GTGGCGAAAAAATCGCCATGCTTACCGCATACGATTACTCAATGGCTCGCATTCCCGACAATGCAGGAATTTCTGTTATATTAATCGGCGGTTCCGCATCAAATGTAATGGCCGGAAACATAACAACTTTACCCATAACTCTCGACCAGATGATTTATCATGCAGCATCTGTTCACAATGCCGTTTCGCGTGCATTAGTTGTAGTAGATTTACCATTTGGTTCTTATCAGGGGAATTCTTTGGAAGCTCTCCAATCTGCAATTCGCGTTATGAAAGAAACCGGTTGCGGAGCCGTTAAATTAGAAGGAGGTGTTGAAATTATCGATTCCGTAAAACGAATTATTTCAGCGGGCATTCCTATTATGGGACACCTTGGTTTAATGCCGCAATCAATTCATAAATTCGGTACCTACACCGTTCGTGCAAAACATGATGAAGAAGCAGAAAAATTAATAAGTGATGCAAAACTATTAGAAGAAGCAGGTTGTTTTGCCGTTGTTCTTGAAAAAATTCCGGCAGATTTAGCCGGCGTTATAGCCCGTGAACTTAAAATTCCTGTTATTGGCATTGGTGCCGGACCACAAGTAGATGGTCAGGTGCTTGTTCTTCACGACATGCTTGGAATTAATCAAGATTTTTCTCCTCGATTTTTACGGCGATATCATAATCTTTATGCAGAAATTACCGGTTCTGTAAACTCTTATATAAACGATGTAAAATCTTCGGACTTCCCGAACGAACGCGAACAATACTAACTATGGTTACAGTTCTCTTTGAAGATAATCATCTTATTGCTGTCTCTAAAGACAATAATACACTTGTGCATTCAGATAAAACAGGCGACACAACGCTTGAAGAAAAAGTAAAAGCCTATATCAAAGAAAAATACAAGAAGCCCGGTAATGTTTTTTTAGGGGTAATTCACCGTATAGACAGACCGGTAAGCGGCATTGTGCTTTTTGCAAAAACTAGCAAGGCTCTGGGACGAATGAATGAGATGTTTAAACACAAACAAATATCAAAATCATATTATGCTATTGTTGAAAACATTCCTCGAGAGCATTCTGCAATTCTTACTCATTTTATAACCCGCAATCACACAAAAAATAAATCATTTGTTTCCGGCAAAGAAGTCGCAAACAGCAAACAAGCATCGCTCAGCTACACACATATTGGTTCATCAGAACGATATCATTTACTTCATGTAGATTTACATACCGGCAGACATCATCAAATTAGAGCACAACTTGCTTCAATAGGATGTTGTATAAAAGGTGACTTAAAATACGGTGCACGAAGAAGTAATCCCGACGGTGGCATTTCACTACACGCACATTCCGTATCATTTATCCATCCGGTTACAAAAGAAAAAATCGACATTATTGCACCTTTTCCTCAAGATACTCTATGGAACGAATTCAGTACTATGATTTAATTAACTTTAATTCGAAATTATTCTTATTTTCATGAAAAAAATTATACAATTAATCTATTTCTCTACTATTTCATTAGCTCTCGTTGCACAAGAAACCAAGCCCTTTACTTCAAGCATTTCGGGATATGTTAAAAATGACGTTTTTTATGACACACGAGAAACTGTATCTGTTCGCGATGGTCATTTCCTTCTATGGCCAAGTCCTGTTGCATTGGACTCTGTAAATACCGACATAAATAATAGAGCTCAACTAAACATGCTTGCTATTCAAAGTCGGCTCACATTTCGTTTTTCGGGATCTGATGTTTTGGGGGCTCGCACAAGCGGACTTATTGAAGGAGATTTTTTCGGAAATGCATCAATCAACAGTCTTCGTTTGCGTCATGCATTTGTAAAATTAAAATGGGAACACACTGAACTTATATCTGGACAGTATTGGAATCCGCTTTTTGTTACAAGCTGCTTTCCGGGAACAATTTCATTCAATACCGGCACACCATTTAATTCATTTGCACGTAACCCGCAATTACGCATAACACATACGTTGGGCTCCATGTCATTTTCCGGTGCACTTCTTTCTCAGGTAGACAATGTTTCTCGCGGCTCTTACAATTCAAAATCATCTTCCCATCTTCGACAATCCGTGATTCCGGATGCTCATCTACAATTTTCGTATGCAACGAAAAACGATTCTACTCAAAGAGCGTTCACCTGTGGTGGCGGCATTGCTTACAAACAAATAAGACCTCGAAACACATCTGTTGTAGACAATAAAATTTACACTGTTGATGAGTCTGTACATGGACTGACTGCGATAGCATTTTCTAAAATACAAACCTCCCTGCTTACCATTAAACTCTCAATGAGATATGGAGAAAATATTCCCGACATTACGGCACCGGGCGGTTTCGCAGTACAAAATATTTCGGATACAATTACCGGTAAAAGTGAATACACACCATTAACCAGCCTTTCATATTGGGGAGAAATACATACAAATGGAAATCATTGGGAATTTGGTCTGTTTGGTGGATTTTTTGCTAATACCGGAACCAAAGAAACCATGAGTAGAGCAACAAATCCGGTATATGGCTTAGCAACAAACATAACACGTTTATATCGTATTTCACCTCGCATTATGTATACAATAAACAAATTTCGTGTGGGGCTCGAGTATGAATACACCGGAGCTGTGTACGGAGAAAAATTTGATGCAAACTATAAAGCACATTCACTAAGTAATGATGTGTCAAACTCTCGTATACTATTTACTACAGTATATTCATTCTAGAAATTGCAAGTCATAAAACTTATTACACACAAAAAACCTCATCATTTATAATGATAAGGTTTTTATATATTTAATAAAAAAAATAAGCTTATTCAATAATTGCTTTCATTGCAGACATTGCTTCGCGAAGTTCTTCTCCACACACTTCAATATCGTGCCATCGAATTTCTTCATTAATACGAACCAATTCTTTATTGTCCACTTTATTTGTTTTACCCGCATTAAAATCGTTACCAATAACGTCAACATCAATTTTACTCATAAAATCAGATAATAACGGACGACATGCATGGTCAAATAAATAACAACCATACTCTGCCGTATCAGAAATTACCCGATTCATTTCGTATAATTTTTTACGAGCAATAGTATTGGCAATAAGTGGTGTTTCGTGAAGAGACTCATAATATGCAGATTCAGGTTTAATTCCGGACTCAGTCATTACCTCAAAAGCCAATTCAACACCGGATTTCACAAACGCAACCATAAGCACACCTTTATCAAAATATTCTTGCTCTGTTATTGAATCACTTGTAGCCTCCGTTTTTTCAAAAGCAGTTTGACCTGTTTGTTCACGCCATTTCAACAAATTAGCATCATCATTAGCCCAATCCTTCATCATAGTTTCAGAGAAAGACCCGGAAAGAATATCATCCTGATGTTTTTCGAATAATGGACGCATAATAGTTTTCAAATCTTCAGCTAAATTAAAAGCTTTAATTTTTGCAGGATTAGAAAGTCTGTCCATCATATGAGTAATTCCGCCTATTTTGAGTGCTTCGGTTATAACTTCCCAACCATATTGCACAAATTTTGAAGCCCATTTAGCATCAACACCTTTTTCAACCATTTTGTCGAAACATAATAAAGAACCGGATTGCAACAAACCACAAAGAATTGTTTGCTCACCCATTAAGTCAGATTTCACCTCAGCAACAAAAGAAGAATGAAGTACCCCTGCTTTATGTCCGCCTGTTCCGACACAATAAGCTTTTGCAATTTCAAGCCCGTCACCATTCGGATTGTTTTCGCGATGCACAGCAATAAGCGTTGGCACACCAAAACCACGTAAAAATTCAGCACGCACTTCAGAAGCAGGAGATTTTGGAGCAACCATAATAACCGTAATATCTTCACGGATTTTCATACCTTCTTCCACAATATTGAAACCATGAGAATACGACAAACATGCACCTTTTTTAATTAAAGGCATAATTTGATTTACAACAGGAGTATGATATTTATCCGGTGTAAGATTCAATATTAAATCACCTTTTGGCACAAGATTTTCGATAGTATCAACTTCGAAGCCATTTTCTTGTGCATTTTTATATGAAACTTGTTTTTCATCAATCTCAACTTTTCGAAGTGCGTATGACACATCAAGACCACTGTCTCTCATGTTAAGACCTTGAGCCAAACCTTGAGCACCACAACCAACTACAACAATTTTTTTACCTTTCAAATATTCAACACCATTGTTAAATTCTGAACTTTCCATAAAATCACATTTTCCTAATTCCTGATTTTGAACACGAAAAGGAAGTGAGCTGAAATAATTTCCCATATTTTACTATATTGATTAATTATACTTTATTTACTTAATACACTGTACATTTGCACAGTATGTTCTTTTTTTTGAGGATACAAACTTAAAGATATTTTATGAAAATATGAGTTAAAGCAGCTAATTTTTTTATTTATTTTACTCATTCTTATATGTGTTAAACATATAATCAGTTAACTGATTTAAGAATTAACATCACGTTTTAATCTATAATAACAACCTCTTTGTTTTTCATTCCACCAACCCGTTTTCGTTTCCATGTACCGGTAAAATAATAAATTGTAGAAAAGGTCATCCCAATAACCCACCCCATAGGTATTCCCCACCAAATACCAACTTCACCAAAATGCTGAGAAAGGAAATGAGCTGTCGGCACCCGAATAATCCATAATGCAAACAAGGTAACAAACATAGGAATAATAGTATCTCCTGCTCCACGCAACGCACCATTTGAAATAAACAAAATAGTAAACACCACATAAAATGGACTAACTATAGCCAAATACTGAGCACCATACGGTAAAATATTTTGTTCGTTTGTAAATAAACTCATTACTTCAGTTCGAAACAATAATAAAAAACTTGAAATAACAACAGAAATTATAACTCCCATAATAATCGTTATTTTATATCCTCGTTCGACACGCTCAATTTTCCGAGCCCCAAGATTTTGACCCACAAAACTTGAAAAAGCAGACGCTAATGCAATTGCAGGAACAGCACACAACATGTCTATTCTCGAAGTAACCGAATATGCAGCAACAACGACAGTCCCAAAACGAGACACAATTGACATCAACGCCACATTTCCCAGCCCGACAAAAGCTTGTTGAAAACCCGATGGCAAACCAATCCGAACACTTTCTTTAAAAATTTCTTTATCGAATCGCAATCCGAATGTATATTTAATAAGAGGATGTGTACGATTTAAATAAATAACCACAGCAATAAAAGTACTTGTTTGAGCAATCACCGTTGCCCATGCAACTCCTGCTATGCCGGTTTCAAGAACCACAATAAATAGCAAATCGAGTAAAATATTTAATACGCTTGCAATAATTAACACATACAAGGGAGTTTTAGAATCACCAACTCCACGAAGAATAGAACTAACACCATGATAACCAAACATTCCCATAAATCCGACACTATATATTTGCATATATGTTACCGCATCGGGTATTACTTCTTCGGGAAGATTAATGAATACAAAAATCGGTTTTGCAAGGGTTATACCAATTACACTCACAACTATAGCACAGACAAAGAGAAAAATATTATTTGTTTCTATTGCCTCATTAATACCTTTATAATTTTTATTGCCAAAAAAATGTGATATAATAATTGTTCCTCCATTCGAAATTCCCACTACAAAAGAAATAAGAAAAAAAATAACCGGAAAAGCAGCACCAATAGCTGCCAAACCTTGCTCTC
>CAZLCY010000164.1:0-5761 GCA_964558075.1 uncultured Bacteroidales bacterium | reverse complement strand
AAAGTATTTTTTTAAACATCATGTTTATACATTTCATTTATGAGGTAAATATACTATTTTTTTTAAAAGTAAATAAAAACTCTGCGAAAAATACACAAATTTATTTACATTTTTTCTATGTAAGCCGTTGAGGAAAAACCCTTTTGCAAATCAATTGTCTCCACCACGCCACCATGCTTTAAAACCACATCAGCACCAACAATTTCAGATATTTCATAATCTTTTCCCTTCACCAACACATCAGGAACAAGAGAATTAATTAAATTGTACGGGGTTTCTTCATCAAACAAAACAATTAAATCGACACAGGAAAATGCGGCAAGGGTATACATGCGCGATTCCTCTTCTTTCACCGGTCGCCCCTCACCTTTTAAGCGTTTTACGGAAGCATCTGTATTGAGACCGACAACCAGTTTTGTTCCATAATCCTGAGCTTCTGCGAGAAAAAACACGTGACCTTTATGTACAATATCAAAGCAACCGTTGGTAAATACAAGCTTTTCTCCTTGACTTTTCCACCGTTTCACGATTTCGACAGCTTCTTGGCGAGAAACAATTTTATTGTGTATCTGTTGAATATTCTTCATTTGTCATTTTTACTTTAGAAAAAATCCACATTGATAACAGCCCCATACCAATCACAAATATCATTTGAGATTCATGACTCACAGTAGCATACAACAAACCTTCAGAATAGTCGAGCCCATATATCATAAGTGCCTGTGCAACAATATAATGAAACACCCCCATGCCGCTTTGCACCGGAGCCGACATCCCCAATCCTCCAACAATTAATATAAATAATCCGTCAATCATATCGAGCCCTTCTGTTGCTTCTACAGCAAAAAACACAACATACGTCATTATCCAATACATAAACCAAATAAATAAAGTATGAAACACAAAAGCAGTGCGATTTTTCATTCTATAAATAGACTTTAGTCCATCAATTATTCCTTTCGCAAAATTTATAATTTTCCGTGAAACTTTGAGCGTATTTCGAGAAATGAGTAATAATACAACAAAACCTACAATTACCACCACAGCACCTATTAAGTACAACAAAGGTATAGCTGTTATTTTATGAGTAAATGCAGTAAAAACATGCTTCTGAATAAAGGGTTCAAACAAATCAATTTTCATACACAAAACCACAACACCCAATAATATAAGCATACATAAATCTACAACTCTCTCAATAATTACGGTGCCAAACAATTTACCTACAGGCACATGCTCCGAACGTTGCAATGCGGCACATCGGGCAAATTCACCTGCACGCGGAAGAGCAAGATTTACAAAATAACCAAGCATGAGAGAAAAAAAAGTATGTTTCAAAGAAGGATTGTAACCGAGAGGGGTAATTAATATTTTCCACCTCATTGCACGAGAAAAATATCCCAAAAATGCAAAAAATAAAGACAAAACAACCCACCATAAATTTACCGACAGCATTTCTTGCCACAGCTCTTTCAAATCTACATCTTTAAATGCCATATAAAGTATCCCAAATCCAAGAGTAGAAAAGAGAATATACTTAATAACATTTTTAACAGAACTTTTCAATACTATATAAGTTTATTGGTTTGTGTATTCGGAAAAACAACACGTGGTTTAAAACTTTTCGCCTCTTCGAAATCTATAGCAGCATAGGATATAACTATAACAATATCATCCGGCTGAAACTTATGAGCAGCCGGTCCGTTCAAACACACAATCCCACTTTTCCGTTCACCCTTTATTACATATGTTTCTATTCTCTCTCCATTTGAAATATTTAAAACCTGCACTTTTTCATTAGGAATAAGATTGGCAGCATCCATTAAATCTTCATCGAGAGTAATACTTCCGATATAATCGAGATTAGCCTCGGTTACCGTTACTCTATGAATTTTTGATTTCATTACTTCTATTACCATACCTCACAATTTAAAAAAACAACACAGCATCAATTAGCCTAACCTCACCCACATTAACTGCAACACACCCTACAACAGACTCTGCATCATTCCATTTTTCGACTGACTGAAGAGTTGCCGCATCAACCAAATCGAAATATTCTACAGAAAGTAAAGGTACAGAATTTATTGCATTAATTACAATTTTTTTTACCTCATCAACAGATTTTTTATTGACATATTGTATTGCATCAAAAAGAATATGAGATATACCTGCCGCCTGTTCTCGCTCATCTGCTTTCAAACGCACATTTCGAGAACTCATAGCAAGTCCGTCATCTTCTCGTACAATTTCGCAGGGAACAATTTCCACAGGAATATTATATTGATTGACCAATGATTTAATTATTGCCAGTTGCTGAAAATCTTTTAAGCCAAAATACGCTCGCGTGGGTTTTGCGATATCAAACAATCGTTTTACCACAACAGCCACCCCGTTGAAATGTCCCGGTCGGAATTTACCCTCCATAACCGTTTCGAGTGTTCCAAAATCATATTTTTCTGCAACAATCTCACCCTCAGGATACATTTCTACGACCTCAGGCACAAAAACGGCATTACATCCTGCCGATTCCAACAAAGCAATATCTTTATCAAGCGTTCGCGGATACATTCGCAAATCTTCTTTATTATTAAATTGTATAGGGTTCACAAACACACTTACAATCGACACATCATTTTCCTGAACGGAGCGAGTAAGCAAAGATAAATGTCCTTTATGCAAAGCCCCCATTGTTGGAACAAAACCAATTGTGTTGCCGGCAACAGAATGTGCATCTACATATTTACGTAAATCCTCACATGTTTTTAAAACATCCATTATTTTAGTCAGGTAATCTTTAATTAACGTTAAAAGTCAAATGAAACAGCTATAGATAATCATCCAAAATATGGGTTAGTAATTACGATTATAGATGTTTCACATAAAAAAAACAAAACTATAACTTTTTTTTAAAATGAATCGCAAATAAAAGAGAGTGTTTTTACTAAAAAAAACATGAGTACTAATTCCTGTATTCGTATTTTAGATTATGTTTGATTACTGCAAAATAGATTTTTTTTTGTATCTTTGCATCGTTAATTTATATTATGTTAATTTTTTAACACATGGATAAAGCAAAAATTTTATACGTTGCTCAAGAAATGGCTAAATACTTGCCGGAAACAGAAATGTCTGCTAAAAGTAGATACCTACCCCAATATATTCAAGAAAATGGCAAAGAAATTAGATGTTTCATGCCTAAATATGGTTTGATTAATGAACGAAGGAATCAATTACATGAGGTAATAAGGCTTTCGGGAATGAATTTAATTATTGACGACACCGACCACCCTCTTATTATAAAAGTTGCGTCGATTCAAGCTGCTCGTCTTCAGGTATACTTTATAGATAACGAAGAGTTTTTTCAACGAAAAGCATTATTTGCTGATGATGACGGCGTAGAATTTGAAGATAATGAAGATCGCATGATTTTTTATGCTCGCGGAGTACTCGAAACAGTTAAGAAACTACGATGGTCTCCTGATGTGGTTCATTGCGAAGGTTGGTTTGCTGCACTATTACCATTATATTTGAAAAAAACATTCTACGAAGACCCATTATTTGCAAACTCTAAAATAGTCTTTTCATTATTTAATTCTGATTTTAAATCTGAATTCTCACAAGATTTCACTAATAAAGTTTTTTTTGATGGTATTACAGAATCTGACATATCCTTTATTTCTGAAAAAGCAAACTGGTTACAAATCATGAAATTAGCAATATATCATTCAGATGCTGTTATTTGTGAATCGGAAAACGTGAATGAAGAATTATTACAATTTTGCAAAGACAATAATAAGGAAATTCTTCCGTATCAAGGAAATGAAGAATATGCAGAAAAATATTCTGCATTTTACGACAGTTTATTAAGCTAAATACATTATTGCGTATTATTTTTGCAATAATAACTAAAGAAAAAAAATATATGCATTCATTAATTGCAAAATTCGTATCACATATTTCAAAGGGATTAATAATCATAATCCCTTTTTTTTATAGTTCGTGTTCTGATGAGAAAAACACTATTGGGACAGACATCTTAGAAGAAGACATGCTTCTCTCAGCATACACCGACAGCTCCACAGAATGTGTTGCACAAACAGTATACGACAACACTATCCGCACCAAACGATTTGCCTACATGGCAGGTGCATACAACGACCCCATAACGGGTAGTCACAAAGCAGGTTTTATGAGCAGGTTTTATTTCGATTCTATTCATTATGAATTATCTGACTACACCTTAGATTCCATCTGTTTTGTAATGTATGATACCAGCTATTATTATGGCAATGAATCGGCGGCACAAACAATTCATATTGCAGAACTACAACAAAGTATCAAGCTAAGCGATTACACCAACTACAACGAACAGGGCATTATTCCATCGTCAATAATTGAATCGTGTACGGAAATTGGGACACACACATACACCCCGCAATTTTCAAAAGACAAAGGTTTTAAGTATAGATTTTCGCAAGCATATGCCGAAGAGTTATTTGGAAGAATACAATCTATTTACCGAAACGACTCAAGCAAATCTCACGTAGACTCTTTACTTACAGAAACCTTTAAGGGTTTATACGTATATGGCGATTATGCCGATGCCGCAATTGTTCGATACGCATCACCACAAATACACATATACGCCCATTCAGATACAGCTCAACATACAATTTCTTTACTTCCCTCACCAACATCATACACAGGTGATGATGTGACCGAAGAGTCGGTATATATAGAATCTTTGAATATTTTTCAGCACATTTTTTCAAATGAAGTAGAGCAAGCTATTAATTCGGAATCGGGCTTACACTATATACAAGGACATGCGGGTCTGAAACTAGAACTTTCTTTTAATAATTTAGATACGTGGAAAGATTCAAGTGTGGTAATAAATTCTGCTCAATTACACATCCCCGTTCAAAATATCGATAACGATGAATACCCATATCCACCCATACTCAATTTACGAGTATATAATGAAGCCAAAGAACTAGAATTAGCAACTTTATCTGTCGACTTCGATTCTACCGAATATGTGTTTAACTTTCATTCCTTTATAACTGATTTACGAAACACTACCAAAGCATCTTCTACCTATTATTTTGAAATTGTTGTTCCCGACAATAATATTTTTGGAAACCGGGTAGTAATCGACGAAAAAGAAAACAATTCAATTCAATTAAAAATAACTTATACCAAATAATATGTGCGGAATTGTAGGATATATTGGAAACAAAGATGCATACCCAATTCTCATAAACGGACTTAAACGATTAGAATACAGAGGATATGATTCGGCAGGAATAGCTCTTATTGATAATAATAAGGCTCAGGTATATAAAAAACAAGGAAAAGTTTCTGAATTAGAAAAAGAAACTGTCGCAAAAAAAATTACCGGAAACATTGGCATTGGTCATACGAGATGGGCAACACATGGTTTACCAAATGACACCAATGCTCATCCGCATATGTCAATGAACGGGAAATTTATTGTTATTCACAACGGTATTATTGAAAACTATGCCCGGCTTCAAAAAAAACTATGCGACAGAGGATACTCCTTTACAAGCGAAACTGATACTGAAATTTTAGCAAACACTATAGAATATATCTATTTAAAAGGTAAAGTATCGGCTGAACTTGCTGTTAGATTGGCTCTCACCAAAATAATCGGAGCATACGGACTGGTAGTTATTTGCATTGACGAACCCAATCAATTAATTGCCGCACGAAACGGAAGTCCGCTCGTAATAGG
>CAZLCY010000163.1:0-5801 GCA_964558075.1 uncultured Bacteroidales bacterium | reverse complement strand
ATAATATTCCGTATCCACTTTTTTATCAATTGTTTACTCTACATTTATGCGAATAGTAAGTGGTGTATACAAGGGGAGGATTATTCAGGCACCTCGGCATTTTAAATTACGACCAACTACTGATAAAGCAAAAGAAAGTCTATTTAATATTTTATATAACGAATATGATTTTGAAAATATTCGCATTTTAGATTTGTTTGCCGGTATTGGGAGCATTTCGTATGAATGTGCTTCTCGCGGATGCAAACGGGTGGTTTCGGTTGAAAAACACCCCAAACATGCTCAGTTTATTAAAAGTCAGAAAGAACGTTTAGAGATTTCATCTCTTCAGGTTGTTTGTCAGGATGTTCGTAACTTTTTGATAAAATCAACCGAGTCATTCGATGTGATTTTTGCCGACCCCCCCTATGAACTTCCCTGGATTGATTCTTTGCCGGATTTGATTTTCCAGAGTTCTGCTGTTGCTGACGAATCTACTGTGATTATTGAACATTCTGCTCAAACTTCTTTTTCAAATCATCCACGTTTTTCGCATACACGAAAATATGGAAAGGTGCATTTTTCGTGGTTTTTTCTCTAAATCTTTTTTTATTTGTTCTTAAACCTTTATAGAATATGAATTGTTTTGTATTCAGTGGTTTGATTTTTTATTTTAGTGTGTTAATACGTATATTTGTTGTGTATTAATACTTGTTTTTATATATTTGTTTAATAAGAAAAATTAAGTTTTTTTCTTAAATATTACGAATATGGATGTACTATATAAAAAGTTTGTTATTTTATATTTGAGTATGTTTTTAGTTTCTTTATTACAAGCAGCAGTAACAACTCACACTACAGTTTGGAATATTAGTTCAGATTATACCATACCATCAGAAGATACTGTTGTTTTGCAAAATGGTTTGCAAATGAGTAATGGTGTGACTCTTACCAATCATGGCGTAATTATTTGTGAAAATAATTTGTTTGTTTCTCGGGGTACGATTATAAATGCACCAACCGGTATTATTGAAATTGAAAATTATAATATTACGTTTACGTCCTATACTCCAACACATGAAGGGAATCAAGGAACTCATTTTATGAATAATGGGCTGGTTCGGGGTGTAAACAGTAATTTTACGTTGTATCCTCAAGATAATCCATATAGTAATCAAACAGGGGTAACTGTGATAAATTCAGGTGTTTTTGATTTTACGGATTGTGAGTTTGTTGTACGTAATAATAATAAAAAATGGGCTGCATTTGTAAATGAAACAAACGCATTGGTTACTATTAACAATGAAAATTCAACAAAAAATGTATACTTTGGTTTAGACGATGCTGATGCAATTGTTATGTGTGATATTGATAATTCAGAAAGAAATAGTGCGTGTATTCATTTGCAAGCAAATAGTAATTTTTATGTTTCTCAGGCAGATTTGTATATTTTCTTTAGATATGCTTCGCCTAATTTATTAGAAGGTCGCCTTATTGTAGAGGATGGAAATGCTTATTTAGATCAGGCATATGGTGGTGGCGGAACTAATTTTACTGTTGAATTTCCTTTTGGCGGTCTTTATTTGGTAGATACAGATGATAGTGGTGATGATGATGGAATGTTGAGTATTTCCGGTGCAGGTGGTGGCACAACATTTACCGTTGACGGTGAATTGTATTCTGTTGGAGTAATTACTGAAAGTGGCGGCGGTGGAAATTCGGTTGTTGTCGCAGATGGTGGTATGGCATATATCGGTAATTTGGGAGCCTCTATGGTTGATCAATTTGAAGTGACTGTAGAAAGTAATGGTGTGTTGAATTATTGTGGAAATTTAACCAGTGGTGCTGATGATGTAGGTACTATTGAAGATGGCGGTACGTTAAATTATGCTCAGTCTTTTTATGAAGAAGATCCATATGTCGAAGATGATTTTATTTTTGATGGAAGTGTTGATGCTTCAATGAATGCTTTGTATGAGGATTCAGCTCAATGTGTAGCTCATTTTAATGAGGGGGTGCAGGATGTACTCGGTGAGGTTTTGCCTATAGAATTAAGTTTTTTGAAAGCCAAAAGGTATAATGATGATATTTTAATTGAATGGCAAACTTTGTCGGAAGATAATAACAGTCATTTTACTTTGTATCGTTCATTTGACGGAATTAATTTTAATGAAATTGCGGTGATTCTTGGTGCCGGAATTTCGCATGATGTTAGAAATTACACATATACCGATGATATTTCGCATGATGGCTTGGTTTATTATAAATTGGATCATACCGATTTTGACGGAGCAACTCAATCTTATTCGAAAATTATTGTTGTACCGTATAGTCAAAAATCTCATGAAACTATTTTCGATATTTCCTCAGATCAAATTATTGTGAATTTCTCAAATCCCTATGTTGCCAATCATATTCTTATTACTTCTATTGATGGGAAAATTATTGATTTTTCATGTTTATATGTAGGAAAAAAATCAGTGGTAATTCCAAATCGTTTTCCAACAGGTGTTTATGTTATAACTAATTATTCTCAGAATTATATTGTTAGCCGGAAGTTTATAAATAATGACAGATAATTATTTTTTTTATGACAATTTTCTGAGAATAGAAAACAGTAATATAATTAGTGTTTGAGAGAGACTCTTTTGATTAGAATTGATGAAAAAAATGCTATAGTTTAGGAAATGAAAAAGGGATACACATAAGTATATCCCTTTTTGTATGTGAGAAAAATATTGATATTATTCTTCAATTTCCTCAGCTTCTTCAACCTCTTCAATTTCTTCTTCGGTTTCTTCTAATGTATCAATAGATTCAATTCTTTTCTTGTTTTCTTCAACAGTTTTTTTCATTTGTTGAACTTTTTCTTCAGCTTTTTTTATTTGTTCATTTTTAGCTTCAGCTTCTTCAGCACTTATTTCTCCGTCATCTTTTTGTTTTTGAATTTTTTCTTGAGCTTTTTGAATCTTTTTTTCAGTCTCTTTTACTTGTTTTTCTTGTTCCGCAATTTTTTCTTGAGCTTTTGATTTTGCCTCTGCAGCTCGTTGTTGTCCGAATTCTTTTCCTTCGAGTCCTTTTTTGTTTTTTCCGTAGGCGTTTCCTTGAGCCTTTGAACTGTCGGGTTTGTGAGCTTTTTTCTCAAGTTTTTTTCCTTGTTTCTTGTTTTGAGAATTTTCGTGTGCAGATTGTTCTTTTTTGTTTACCTGTTCTTTATTTGCTTTTGCTTTCTGATTTTTATTTTCTGATTTTTTCTTGTCAATCTCTTCAACTTGTTCTTTTTCAGAAGATGGGTTGTTTTGGTTGTTGGCTTTTCCTTTACCATTTTCTTGAGCAAATGAAAGTGAACAGATAATAGAAAGTGATAAAATACTGAGAATTAATTTTTTCATGATTTTTTTAGTTTAAATGTTGTTTAATAGCGAATCAATTTCGCTTTGAGTTTCTTTAATTTCGTTTTCTGAAGATTCAATAATTTCTTCAATTTCTTGAGCTGAATTTTTTGTTTTTTCAACTTGTTCTTGTTGTTTGTCGGTAATTTCATGTGATTTTTTCGATTCGGAATTTTCGCCCGAGCATGAAAATAGAAAACCTGCACAAAACAGTATACTTAACATTTTTTTCATAATAGAATTTTTTTTATATCAATAATAGAGGTAAAAGTAGATATATATTTTAATTATTTAAAAATTCTGAGAATTTTTTACTATTTATGTTTGAAGTGTTTTTTTTGTGTGGTGAAATAAATGTAAAATCTATATAATTAAGATTAAATCCTCCTTGAATTGCATACAGCTTGAGAGTGTGAGTGCCTTCTCGAAAATAGGCGGTGTCGGTAATGTTCACCCACGATTGCCAGTCACCGGTAGGGTAGGTCTTAATATGCGAATAAACTGAATCAGTATCCATTAGTATCAGACTTCCTGAATTGTCGTAGCTCGCAACCCGATAGCTTAGTTGATAACTTCCTGTACGGGGAATAAAAATTTCGTAAATCATATAATCATCGTTGTTAATCCAGCCGATATTCATGCCACCATCTTTGTCATCTGTTTTTTCGGTTTGAACGTCTTTCATTTCAATTGCTTCTTCTGCTTCTATTCTAAACTTATACGGTTTTCCTTCTTGTTTAATATGAATAGTTTGCATAATCGAATCATTAATCGTTAAATGACAGTATCCGTTTCTTATGCTGTCACCGGTATTATGTTCTTTGATGGAAACAGTGAATGTGCCATTTTTATTCTTGTTGTCATATGATATGGTGAACCAGTTTGCAGAATGATTTATTTTCCATGATGAGTTTGATAAAACAATTCCCTGAGCAGATGTTTGTGATTGTTTAAGAGGTATTGTCGGTTCTATACAAACTGCGTATTCTGAATTATTTTTTTGCATTATATTTTTATATTCGGCAATAAGCCCATGAGCTAAGTAGGTAAGGGGTGCCTGCCAATTGATAGCAATTTCGTTAGTCGAATAGCTGCACATCCCATCATAATATGCTTTTGCAGGATACGAAGAATATTTTCCGTAGCAATCTCGTTTTTCACCGCCAAAGGGGCCTCCGGCAACAAATCCGGGAATAGAACCATCATGTTTGTCTGCTTCGGAAATCCGGTGATGAATGTTTTGGCTGCTTTTTTCTCCATATCCTGTTACAAACGAGTATCCGGTTGCATTTCGTCCGAGAATATAATCAAAGCAGGACAAAGCAGCATTAAAGTAGGAGTAGTCTTGTGTGATGTGAAGTGCATACAAAAAAGCTATTCCCTGATTAGCCATAACACCCGTACTTCCCCATGCAAAATCTATCGCAGCAACTTCATACGGATTTTCATATGCCTGATATTCTTGGAGTTTGTGGGCGATGTTTAGTATGTTTTTACATACTTTTTGGGTGTCAATTGCATGAGCAATTTGTGAACGGTGGTTATATAATGAATATAAACTCATTGTGGCAACTTGAGGCCAAGCGGGAATGGAAAAGTTATATGAAAGATTAATATGCTGAGCGTATGTTGTTACATCGTTTGTTGCTATTAGTAATTCAGATGCTGCCCAAATTTTTTCATCTTCGAAATGTTTATCTCCGTATCGTCCTGTTCGAATTGCAGGAAATCCTTGTTCTGCTCCGGGGTTTATAAATTCAATATTTGGATGTTGTTCCGCCCATTTCCATGCTTTAACAGCTGCTCGAAGACAACTGTCTGCAAATTCGGGGTAGAATGGTTTATATATTCTGTAACTTAATGCCATACTTGCTGCAAAATCTAATGTTGCTGCGGTGCTTTTTGCCACCACATAGCGTTTTCCTTTGTCTTCGTGAGGCATCAGTACACGGCTGAAGTGGGCACTTGTTGTTTTGTTGTATACGCCTCCATCGTCAGGGTCTTGCATAGTTAGCATCCAGTCAATATTCCATTTTGCTTCATCTAAAATATCGGGAATAGTGTTTGTGCTTTCCGGAATATTCCATGTTACGGTGTCGAAATAGTGTGTATAGTTTTCGTATGCTAATAAAAGAGCACCAACGCTGATACTTGAATTTACAATATATTTGTTGTAATCACCTGCATCGTACCAGCCTTTTGGGGCAGAAATGATATCTCCTGCTTTTCGTTTTGGTCCGGCAGCAGAGGGTAAAATTATCACTTCTTTGTCGGGGTGACCCGCTTTTCGGGCATGTTTACCGGCATGTTTTTTTTTTAATTCAATACCCGACCTGTTGAAATAAAATGCTTTGCCAATGGCATTACTTACCGAGCAAAAAACAGTATCGTGTATTACAAAAGGGTAAGATGTTCCATATTTCGGGACGG
>CAZLCY010000162.1:0-5807 GCA_964558075.1 uncultured Bacteroidales bacterium | reverse complement strand
CTGAGCCAGGATCAAACTCTTCGTTGTAAAAGATTATTATTTGTTCTTTCTTTACGAATAAGTATAACTCAAAGTTGACGCATGTTTTAAACCCATTTCATGGTTCACTTCTTTCGAAGTGAATTATCATAATTATATTCAAAGAACTTTTTTTTCGTTTGTTAAACGAACCCTCAACTGTAAGAACACTATCTCTGTTTTGGGGCTGCAAATATACGCACCTTTATTTCTATAATCCAAATGTTTTATTAAAAAAAACTAATATTTTTTTTAATATTGCCATTGTTTGTTTTTATGTCTTTGATTATCAGATTCGAAGTATTTCTTTTTTTTTGTGTTTTTTTTTGTGTTTTTTTTCTTTACATTACCATTTATTATTTTTTTATTACTTTTACTACATATAAATACATATAATACATGGCGGATAATAATTCTCAAATACACGGAAAACATTTTGCAATTAGTGACATTCATGGTTGTGCATATACTTTTTTAGAACTACTTAATAAAATAGATTTCTCAAAAGATGACACTTTGTACATTTTAGGTGATATGATAAGTAGAGGTAAACATTCTAAAAAGGTAATTAAATCTATTCTTTCTATGCAAAAAGAAGGATATTCTATAGTGCCTTTAAGAGGGAATCACGAACAATTTGTAATTTCGGGATTCAAACAAAAGGAAAGTGAGGACTTTTTTATAACATGTAAGCGAATGAATCTTTCGTGGTTATTCAACAAGACTGACTATTCATATAAAGAAAAGTATTATTCGTTTTTTGAGCATTTGCCTTTTTACTATACCTATAAAAACTTTTTACTCTCGCATGCTGGTTTTGATTTTTCGCAAGAGGATTTTTTTGCGAATAAATATGCTATGCTCAATCAACGAAAAACTCCTTTGGCTTCTTCTATTCCTGATTCAACTCATATTGTCCACGGCCACACTCCAACTTCTTTAAAGAAAATTGAACGTTCGGTAATTTACAAACTCCCCGTAATAAACATTGACAACGGATGTGTCTATAGAAATCTAAAAGATAAAGGCAGTCTTATTTGTGTGAATTTAGATGATTTTGAATTATTTTCACAAAAAAATATTGACTAATGAAGTTTACACTCATACTATTACTCTGCATTTCATGTTCTGCATTCGGACAAAACTTTCAAAAAATGTTTGACGAAGCGGAGCAAAATATGCAAAAAGGAAATTATTCAGAAGCTATTACCTATTATAATGACATTTTAGATTTTGATCATAATATACCTATTGTATATGTACGAATAGGTCAAGCATATTTTTTGAATCTTGAATATAATAAGGCACTAACTGTCTTGCATGAATTTGTGCAAGAATATCCGCAAAAATACCCGGAGGCATATTTCTTGCTTGGCGAAGTAAATTCTTTATTAGGAAATACAATAGAAGCTCAAAAAAACTTTGCTCTCTTCCTCTCTTTAAAACCTCAAAACAGTCATTATATAAATAGGGCAGAATTTGAACTGGAAAAAGATATATGTGCTATTCATTCCGCACCTGATATAGTGCCGAGTCAAGATACAATGGTAAACTTTATTCACAACTATGGAGTATACACATTTGATTCGCTCATTATATATAATGGTATATCTTCATATAATGACTCACTGCTATCTCCGGCACACATTATTATGAAAAATGGTAACAACTCAGAAAAAATAATAACTGACAGCACATCTCATATAAGTGATTTTTGCCGAATTTCTACAGACACAATTCTCATAAATATTCGATCTTATTCTGATATAAATTCGTTTCCGGAAACCCATTTTGTCACACACTCATCCGGAAATTTTTCTATACCAAAAAAATATACTTCACACATTCAAGATAAAGATGCTGTCACAATTCATTTTTTTATCGATTCAATAGCTCACTCGCAGTATCTGTTTTTCAGCTCCGACCGCAAAGGTGGTTATGGCGGTATGGATATATGGATTAGTGAAAGAAAAAACGGGATATTCCACAAACCTTTTAATGCCGGAAAAGAAATAAATACGGAAGGGGACGAAATTTGTCCGTTTTATGATTCACACACGCAAACACTGTACTTCAGCTCTAACAGACACACAACAATTGGTGGTTTTGATATTTTCTATGCTCAGGATTCCGCTTTTTCATTTGATTATGCACAATCTATTGGCACCCCCATTAACAGTAGTTTTAATGAATATTACTATACAATAATTAATGACACTGCATATTATTGCTCTAACAATCGTGCAAAAAAATTCCATAATTCCGATTTCTATTTCAACTCGCTCTATCGATATCCAATTTCAAACAAAAAAGTGGAAAAACATGCGGATTCTCTCACTACACAGACAGAAAAACAAGACAGTACGTTTTCATACACCTTATATTATGACCACAACAAACCAGATCCGACATCAACTAAAAGCTATACAGAATTATTTGAGGACTACATTTCAACAAAACCACAATTACAAAAACCGGAATACCTTTCGCTTAATGGAATAAAAAAACAAGTCTATCTTCAAAGTATCAAGTCATTTTTTACGACCGCCGAATATGAATACGAACAATACACATCATTCCTACAAAAATGCTCATCTGCCCTCTCGCAAGGATACACTGTCAGTATACAGATACAAGCTTCTACCAGCAAAAGCGGTTCAAAAGAATCAAACCAAATTATTGCATCGCACCGAGCAGAGAATATAAAAAAACATATTTTTCAAAAAATTCCAGAAACATATCATTCACAGATATCTGTTGAAATTGCACCTTCAATTATTCCAAAACACGCAACAGAATATTCTCATAATGTTCAACAATCGGCACAAGAATCGATAAGCCGACATGTACAGGTTTCTGCAACTATTCATTATTCAGAAAGCCAGTCTTCTATTTCTCGCTGAGACAAATCAGCATACGAAACAATTTTCACAACATGGTCGTCTTCTATATAATAAATTGCAGGCACTCTCATACCGGCTCGCACAAAAAATTCATTTTGAGACAATACTTGATATGATATGTTTTCTGCTTTTGTTTCTTCAAAAAATTCTGATTTATCTTCCGGATTTCCGAGAAGGAAAAAATACAGGGGCAAACGAGGATTTTTCTTCTTCATCACATACATTTTGTATGCAGCAACACGACAATGAGGACAAGTATAAGTTAAAAAAGCCACTACATGTTTTGCTGAATCAAGTCGCACTTCTGTATTAAATTCATGAAGGTACAATGCCTTATGCAATTTCTCTGTTCCACGCTCTGTAGAAGATAAGAAAAAGGGTCGCAAAGCAAAGGGCGTAAAAAACACAAATAATGTGACTATAATATATACATATTTCGGAACAAAATATTCTAAACTGTGATGCCTCAAGAATAATAAAATAATACAAGCAAGTAAAATGAGGTTTTTAACAATTGATTGAAGTGGCGTCATTGAAAGAACATCTCCAAAACACATACAATTACCTTCATTTCCTTGCATAAACAAAAGAACAAAAAGATGAACAGTAAAAACCACCAATATAAACATTGCAACACGAAATACTTTTTTTGAAAAATATTTATTGAGAATAAAGAAAACCCCGAGGAGTAATTCTACGGCAATAATAACTCGTGCAATATACGGAGCAAGAGTCCAGGTCGAAAAATATCCTTCAACAAGAACCGATTCAAACAATTGAACCGGAAATAATTTTGAAAGTGCCGAAAAAATGAAAACTATACCAATAGATACCGATATGATGCTATATATTATACGTTTATTCATTACAGTTTATTAATTATTGTATTAATAGCATGATGCAAAGATTCACAAGCTTGGGTGACACACCAATTGTGTTTATTTCTGTCACCAACTTCATTCGAAATTGCACGAATATGTACACAAGGCACATTTTCTTGCAACGACACATAATGGGCTGCAGCTCCTTCCATTGATTCTATTGCGGGATTATACATTTCAATTAATTCTTGCTTTTTTTGCTTCGATGCCGTTATTTGATTAACCGTGATGCCCGATACAGAATGGAAATCATTACATTCATACGACAAAGGCAACCACCCCTTTGTAAAGGGAAATTCATTATATTTTTCAAGTCCCATATCTGCAAGAGAAAGGAATGCTTGATTCTCTGTAACACCTATATCTGCAAATATATCCTGTGACACACACACAACATCGCCACATGAATATTCACTTGCAAACGTTCCTGCAATACCGGCACATATAATAATATCATAGGATTTTGTTGCCAGCATCTTTGTGAGATTATATACCATATTATACACTCCAACCCCTGAAACATGAACAGAAACTGAATGAGCAGATTGAGGCATTGTATAATGCTCGGCCTCTCTGTGAGAAGGAAAAACCACAAGAATATTCATATATTTATAATAATTTTTGTTTGTCATAACCTTTCCCGAGAGTGTCGAGATGTAACATCCAGAAGATAATTTTACGCATATGTAATAATAGTAAGCATCATGAACGTTTCACTCATATATTTATATACAAAAATACAGACTTTCAAGTTAGCAGACAATAATATGAAAATAATAAAAAAGAAGTATACCTTTAAAATTGGTATTTTTATAAAAAAAACAGACCTTTGAATATTACAAATAAATATTTAAAATGAAACGAATAAGCATATTACTTTTATTTAGTTTTTTTATTATTTCTCAAAATCTGTTTTCTCAAAGTAAAATATATGAGGTTTACGACACAATACCTATTCGGAGCGGGACAAATAAATATAGACTCTATCGTTTAGCAATAAAATGGATGGAAAATGAACGAGGAACCAAATTGGTTGCAAAAAACTTCAAACAACGAAAAGTTGCCGGCAAGGGTTATTTTGTCTACCATAATCGAGTTAGATTAGAGGACACTTACGTAAGTCCTCGTGCGAATGAACGAACAAAAGGGTCTATTTCGTTCAATATTGTTGTTGATATTCAGGATTCAATTATCATAACTCGCTTTTTCAATTTTGTACACAAAGCTGCATTTTCCGAATACGGCACCATGTCGTTTGGCAGGCTTATGGAATTTGAAAAAGTTCCTCCTGGTATTTGTATGGAAATTGAGGAATGGTGTAATGCAGTATGGGCTAATTTAAAACGTGAATCGGAATTGGAATGCAAATATCGAGCAAGCAATATGATTCCAATAGTATTAATACGAAGACGATCATATAAAGCAAAAGACGAAGAAGTAATAGAAGAAGTTACGGAAGAAGTAGATCCGGATAAATATTTAGAGATTGAGAATTACATAATTCATGATAAAAAAGAAGAGCAAACGAATGAACCAACAAATGATGAGTCTCCGGTTACGGAAGACGAAGCAGACGAATTGGATGAATCAGACGAAATAGCAGAAAAAGATATCGACCAAGAGAACGACCAGAAAATGGAAGAGGATGAAGACAAAAAATCAGGTTTTTTCAGTAAGTTCGGCAATAATAAAAATGAAGGGGAAGATGAAGATGAAGACGAACAAGAAGAGAAAGAAGAAAAGCCTCAAAAAGAAGAAAAAGTAAAAAAAGAAAAGAAATCAAAGAAAGAGAAGAAGAAAAAGAAAGACGAAGATGAATATGATGATTACTATGATGATTACGACGACGATTATTAACCAATAAATATTAACCTGAGTTCGACGTAATTTTTAAAGTTCAGATTAGCTTCGCTGAGCTCGTCCTTTGTCCTCGGTTGATGTAAAAGGCTTTTTATCAAGGCATAATTATTGAATAATAGCGAGCTATTGTGAAATAATTTAACGC
>CAZLCY010000161.1:0-5817 GCA_964558075.1 uncultured Bacteroidales bacterium | reverse complement strand
AGCATCAGCCTTCCAAGCTGAGGGTCGCGGGTTCGAGTCTCGTCTCCCGCTCAAAGAGTAGAAGGTTTCATTACGGTGAGACCTTTTTTTTTGTTTTCATGAATAGGTTATTGGTTGTAGATTGTAGGTTTTTGGTGGTGGTGAGATATGAGAAAATTTGCACTCATTTTATGCCTTTTGCCTTTAGGCTGAAAGCCTCTGGCAATTCAGTCCAATGGTAACGCCTTGGGTAAAGATGCCACCACAGTTTTATTGTCCTGAAAGGACAGCATAAAAAAATTCCTGTCATATTTATAGCCCCTAACACCCTCCGCCCTGCGAGTGTTTTTTTTAAGGGAGGGAGGAATTGTTAGGGATTTAAAGTTAATAAAATAGGCTTTTATCACCCTTTCTTTACTATATCTTTGACTTAAGTCAAAGATATAGTAAAGAAAGGGTGAGTCAATAGTTTAATGCAAAAAAATATATACAAGTTATTATCACCTCTACAATGTCAAGTTTTCTGCTCAAAAAACTTGACATGCTAAAAAAAATGTCCAGTTTATTTTGTAAAAAACTGGACAAATTATCTAAATTTGTGGAAATTGGAGTTAATGAAAGTGCTTGAATGCTTTATAATTACAAATGTTTATTGTTTGAAAGTGCATATATGCACCTATAATAATTTTACTACTGCGGTGAATGCAATTGAAATAAAAAAATAATATAAACTAAAACTGAACATGCCCGAACAACAAAATATAGAATATAAACAAAGCTGGCACGACGATTACCTAAAATGGGTGTGTGGTTTTGCCAATGCCATTGGAGGTGTAATTTATATTGGTATAGATGATAATGGGAATGTTACTCACTTGGCAGATTATGCAAAACTAATGGAAGATATTCCCAATAAAATACGGAATTCTATGGGAATAATTTGCGATGTGCAGTTAGAAGATAAACAGGGTAACAAATATATTTCGATTAAGGTAAATCCGTATTCGGTTGCGGTTTCGTTGCGTGGTAGGTTTTATTACCGTACAGGTAGTACAAAAATGGAATTAACAGGTGTTGAACTGAATGAATTTTTATTGAAAAAAGCAGGCAAAACTTGGGATGATGTTATAGAAGAAGGTGCAAGCATTAAAGATATTGACGAGAATAGCATTGGTACATTTATTAATGATTGTAATGAAAAAGGCAGAATACCCGATACAAAAGGCTTAACAATATTTCAAATATTAGAAAAATTACAACTTACCGAAGGTAAAAAAATAAAAAGGGCTGCTATTGTCCTTTTTGGAAAAGACCCAAATCGCTTTTATCCGAATGTTCAAGTTAAAATTGGTCGTTTCGGAAAAGATTCAACCGATTTAAAATTTCAAGAAGTCGTAGAAGGCAATTTGATACAAATGCTTACTGAAGTTCAATTGCAATTAAATCATAAGTTTTTAATTCGCCCTGTTGATTTTGTTGGAATGCAACGAGTCGAAAAAGACGAATATCCCGTAGCAGCCTTGCGAGAAATGTTGCTCAATGCATTAGTACATAGAACCTATATGGGTGTTCATATTCAGTTGCGTGTATACGATAATAAACTTTCTATATGGAACGAAGGTGCTTTACCATTTGGTTTAACTTTACAAGAATTAAAAGGAGAACATAATTCGCGTCCTCGTAACCCCAAAATTGCTAAAGCTTGTTTTATAGCTGGCTATATTGATACTTGGGGGCGTGGTACACTAAAAATATATAACTCTTGCACCGAACATGGACTTCCTGAACCCGAAATTATTGAAAAAGATGGTGGTTTTATGGTTACTCTTTATAAAGCTAATCATGTCGAAATAAAAGGTGGTCAGATAGGTGGTCAGATAGGTGGTCAGATAAGTGGTCAGATAAGTGGTCAGATTAATATTCTTACAGAGCGTCAGATAGAAATACTGAGGCTAATTGAAAACGATAATAAGATATCAAGAAAAGAAATTGCCCAAAATCTTAAAATAGCAGAATCAGCAATACAAAAACATTTAAAAGCACTAACAAGTAATAATTTTATTGAACGTGTAGGCACGAAGAAAGGATATTGGAAAATAAATAAGCAATGAAATTTACTGAAGAAAAATTAGAAAATGCTTTTATAGACTTATTAGAACAAGAAGGATATCCTCATGTTGTTGGAGTTTCTATTTATCGCCCTGCCGACGAAGTTCTTATTGAAGATGATTTACAAACATATCTTCTTACACAATATAAATCAGAACAAATAACTATTACCGAAGCAAAATCTATTATACTTCAATTAAAAACATTATCGTCAACAGACCTATACGAAAGCAACAAAACTTTTATGCGAATGCTTTCCGATGGTTTTATTCTTAAACGTGAAGATAGACCTGCGAGTGTTTTTTTAAGGGATGAATAGCTTTGTGCAAAATTTTACTTCAATTTTCACATTTTAACCTTCCCTGATTAGAGTTGTAAGTTTCTGAATATTGAGTATTTACAATGAATATAACAAATATAATTCCCTCACTTTACAACATAAAAAAAGGCTGTTCAACGAACAGCCTTTTTTTATGTTTATATGATATGTAAAAGCTTATTTTACCTCTTCGAAGTCAACATCAGTTACTTCGTCATCATCATCTTTTTTACCGCCGCCGGATTGTTGTTGACCTGCACCTGCATCACCTTGTGGGCTTGCTTGTTGTTGTGCATTGTACATTTCTTGCGAAGCTGCTTGGAATACCGTGTTTAATTCTTCGATTCCTTTTTTAACGGCATCAATATCTTGTTTGCTGTGAGCTTCTTTTAGTTTAGCAAGAGCATCTTCAATCGGACCCTTTTTGTCAGCCGGAAGTTTATCGCCAAATTCTTTTAATTGTTTTTCTGTTTGGAAAATTAAACTATCAGCCTGATTTAAAGTATCAATGCGTTCTTTAGCCTCTTTATCGGCAGTTTCATTTGCTTTAGCCTCTTCACGCATTTTTTCGATTTCTGTTTCACTCAATCCCGATGAAGCTTCTATACGAATACTTTGCTCTTTATTTGTTGCTTTATCTTTTGCAGATACATTGAGGATACCATTGGCATCAATATCAAAGGTTACTTCAATTTGAGGAACACCGCGTGGAGATGGTGGAATACCGTCTAAGTGGAAACGACCAATTGTTTTATTGTCTTTTGCCATTGAGCGTTCACCTTGCAATACGTGAATTTCAACCGAAGGTTGATTGTCTGCCGCAGTCGAGAATGTTTCTGATTTTTTCGTTGGAATTGTTGTGTTCGACTCAATTAATTTTGTCATAACACCACCCATAGTTTCTATACCAAGCGAAAGAGGTGTAACGTCTAACAGTAATACATCTTTCACATCACCGGTTAATACACCACCTTGAATAGCTGCCCCAATTGCAACGACTTCGTCCGGATTTACACCTTTAGACGGCGTTTTCCCAAAAAATTGTTCAACTTTTTGTTGAATTGCCGGTATACGAGTTGATCCACCAACAAGAATTACTTCATCAATGTCCGATTTTGATAAGCCGGCATCTTTAAGAGCAAGTTCACATGGCTTAATAACCGCATGAATATATTTATCTGCTAAGTGTTCAAATTGCGCACGAGACAAGGTTTTTACCAAGTGTTTTGGTATTCCGTCAACCGGCATAATGTATGGTAAGTTAATCTCAGTGCTTGTGGAACTTGATAATTCAACTTTTGCCTTTTCGGCAGCTTCTTTGAGCCGTTGTAATGCCATAGGGTCACGAAGCAAATCGACACCTTCGTCTTTTTTGAATTCATCAGCTAACCAATCTATAATAACCTGATCAAAATCGTCTCCACCAAGGTGTGTGTCACCATTTGTTGAACGAACTTCATAAACACCGTCACCCAATTCAAGAATTGAAATATCGAATGTTCCGCCACCTAAGTCAAACACAGCAACTTTAATGTCTTTGTCTTTTTTGTCTAAACCATACGCAAGTGCTGCTGCTGTTGGTTCGTTAATAATACGTTTTACGGTTAATCCTGAAATTTCTCCTGCTTCTTTTGTTGCCTGACGTTGTGCGTCGTTGAAATATGCAGGAACCGTAACAACAGCTTCGGTAACTTCTTGTCCGAGATAATCTTCAGCTGTTTTCTTCATTTTTTGAAGAATCATTGCTGAAATTTCTTGGGGAGAAAACTGACGATCGTCAATTTGAACACGTGGTGTGTTGTTGTCTCCTTTTGTGATTTTATAGGGAACTCTGCTTATTTCTGTTTTAACAGAATCATATGTTTCTCCCATAAACCGTTTAATGGAATTTATTGTTTTTTCCGGATTTGTAATTGCCTGACGTTTTGCAGGATCTCCGATTTTTCGTTCTCCGTTTTCAACAAACGCTACCATTGATGGTGTTGTTCGTTTTCCTTCGCTGTTTGGAATTACAACGGGTTCGTTCCCTTCCATTACAGAGACACACGAGTTGGTAGTTCCTAAATCAATTCCTATTATTTTTCCCATGTTATAAATTTTTTAATATTCATTTTTTTATTTTCAAACACATTTGTTCAATGAATGTGCCATCATTTTTTTATGCAATTGTGTCACTTTATTTTGATGTGTATAGTATGTTATTATGGCATGTTCGTATGTTGGTATGTTTGTGGAGTGTTTTATTTTATTGCTTTTCAGTGTTTTATATCTCGTTTTTTTGAGTGTGACAAGTGGGGGTGACAGATAGGCACGTGTGTGTTTTTTGCGTATACCTATAAAAATTACTGATTAAAAACACATATTTGTCTATTTTATTTGACTGTTTATTTAATTTTTTATTTATTATTAAATGTATATTTACCTATCAAAAAAAAAATGATTTATGATTTACGATATTGATGTTATAAAAAAGTCTTATATACGACTCGAAGAGCGAATAAAGAGTCTTTCTCAAAAAATATCTCGTCCCTTAACTCTTTCTGAGAAAATTCTGTTTTCTCATGTTGACGAAGCTGATTTTTCAAAGTTACCGACTATCCGACGAGGTCAGGATTACTTATATTTTTATCCGGATAGGGTTGCTATGCAGGATGCAACTGCTCAAATGGCATTGTTGCAGTTTATGAATGCCAAAAAGAAAACAGTTGCTGTTCCTTCGTCTGTTCATTGCGATCATTTGGTGGTTGCCGAACAGGGAAATGATAAGGATTTACCGGCAGCTCAGACGTCTAATGCCGAAGTGTACGATTTTTTGCAGAGTGTCTCGCAAAAATATGGTATTGGTTTTTGGAAACCGGGTGCGGGAATTATACATCAAATTGTGTTGGAAAATTATGCCTTCCCGGGTGGTATGCTTATTGGAACTGATAGTCACACGGTTAATGGAGGTGGGCTCGGAATGATTGCTATAGGTGTTGGCAGTGCAGATGCTGCCGATGTTATGTCGGGTTTGCCATGGGAATTGGAAATGCCGAAATTAATCGGTGTCAAATTAACCGGCTCGCTTCCGAAATGGGTTGCACCTAAAGATGTTATTTTAAAATTAGCAGGCTTGTTGACTGTGAAAGGGGCAACAAATGCTATTATTGAATATTTTGGAGAAGGTACTCGCAGCTTGTCGTGTACGGGTAAGGCTACTATTTGTAATATGGGTGCAGAAATTGGCGCCACTACATCTCTTTTTGCCTACGACGATTCTATGAAAGAGTATTTGTCGTCTACGCAGCGTGCTTATATTGTAAAAATGGCTGATTCTGTGTCTTCGTTTTTAGTGCCTGATGCTGAGGTTGAGATGCAGCCGGCAAAATTTTCTTATTCGGTAATTTAACTTAATTTATCCGAATTGGAAC
>CAZLCY010000160.1:0-5843 GCA_964558075.1 uncultured Bacteroidales bacterium | reverse complement strand
CAAGCGGAATATGAATAAGATTGTGTACAACAGCACAAGATTTTGTTTCAGGAAATCTGCCATATTCATCTCGTTCCTGAATCACACATTCTTCCCAGCGAGAAAGCATAAAAAATGCACTTGCACATATATCTGCGTTTACAAAATATGTGTTTTCGGAATCTTTATGAATAAAGGGAGTTCCATAAAAAAAGGGGATATTTTCCCCTTTATGAGTGAGTACTATTTTTTTGTCTGGTAAAGCAGATGGTGTGAGGTAGCCTTCATTTTCTGAATAATGTGCAAAAAAATCATCAGTAATAATAATTGTTGCACCATTCTCAGCAACACATCGGTAGTTTGTGTGTGCAGGTGAAGAATGTATTGTATAGGTTTGATGTAAGATTTCAGAAAACAAAACCTTGCAGAGATATGTTTTTTCAGGAACAAATGTATGTGAAATATAAACCTGAATCATATCTCTCTATTACATATGTGAGCGAATTTTTTCTGCCATCATTTTTAAATCCTCTTGTTTCGGCTGCAATTTCGGGCGAGTAAAGTTTATATCATCCATTTCATTGAGAGGAACTAAATGAATGTGGCAATGTGGCACTTCAAGACCAATAACAGCTATACCTATACGCTTGCACTCAACAGATTTTTCAATTGATTTACCGATTTCTTTTGAAAACGTCATCATACGGGCGAGCATATCATCCGGAACATCAAAAATATAATCAATTTCCTGTTTCGGAATAACTAATGTATGTCCCATTACTAAAGGATTAATATCTAAAAAAGCTAAAAAATCTTCATTTTCAGCAATTTTATGTGCCGGAATTTCTCCGGTTACAATTCGTGAAAATAGGGTAGCCATACAGTATTTTTTTTAACGTGAAATATCAATTATCTCAAAAGGAATAGTTCCTGCAGGAACTTGTATTTCAACAACGTCACCAACTTTTTTGCCCAATAAACCTTTTGCAATAGGTGTGTCAATCGAAATTTTACCTGCTTTCAGATCCGCCTCAGATTCTCCAACAATTGTATATGACATTGTTGCATTATTTTTTTTGTTTTTGATTTTTACTACAGATAATATTTGAATACTTGACGAATCTAATTTTGATTCATCAATAATGCGAGAATTTATTAATGTTTCTTGAAGTCGCGAAATGCGAAGTTCAAGTAAACCTTGAGCCTCTTTTGCTGCATCGTATTCCGCATTTTCCGATAAATCACCTTTGTCGCGTGCTTCGGCTATTTGTTGAGAAATACGCGGGCGTTCTACAGACGTAAGTCGGTGTAATTCATCATTCAAATTTTTTAATCCTTCTTTTGTTACATACGATATTTTCGCCATATCAATACAGTTTAAGTTTTTAGCAAATAAAAAGAATCCAACAATATGCCGGATTCTGTAAAAAAGTATATCTTAAATTTAATTTACAAAGATACAGAAATTTTATTCTTAATTCAAGTGTTATAAAAAATAAAAGCCGGTCACAATTTGTAACCGGCTTTTAATAAATATTTTATATCCGGTTAATCGAGAGTTATTTGAGTTTTACCAATCTCTTTGTTATTAGAGAATACTACAACTCTGTAAACCCCTTCATCTAAGTCGTCAGAAGATGCATCGTAATATATTTCGAATGGAGTATCTTCTTTTTGGTATGAAATTTCACGACGTTCGGTGAACATAATTGTGTTGCCGTCGTATTCAAATTGATTATCGGGAGAAGATGTGAGTACCACACCATCTGGAGCAGTAACCCGTACATATATTGTTTTAGTTCCTGCTTCAGCTAAAAAGTTTTTAAGCAGTGTGCCTTTTATAATAAAGTTGTCAACTCTTCGGGCACGTGTCATTTCTTTCCCTCTCCGGTTGTATGGTTCTATTCGTAATTCCCCAACACGTATTGCCGAACCTATTTGAACTTTTTCGGTTAATGAATCTAATTTACGTGTTTTCTCAAAATCCATTATTTCTAATGTATCTATATGTTGTTGACGAGCAATAGATACTTCTTCAAGAGAATCAACCTGAAATTTTAATTTATGATTTTCTTCTAATGCTTCTTTTGCAGTTTGTTTTAAAACAGCAATTTGATTTCGCAATGACTTAACTTCACGAATATCTGCTCGTTGTGAACGAAGAATACCTCTTATTTTTGTAATTTCTTCTTGCTTTTCTAAGAGAACAGAATCGAGTTTCGCATTGACACCCATATATTTTTCTATTTCAACTTCTAATGAGTCAAGCTCGCCATAAAGCACTTCTTTTTCGTGAGTTACTTGATTAATGTTTTCTGTTATCGTTGCAATTTGTTCAATCGAATCAGTATACAATGTGTATAAATATCCGGCACCACCAAGCAACATTAAAATTATAATGATATAAAAAACATGAGCTCTGGAATTGCCTTTTTTCGGCTCAGGCATGTCTGAATTTAATTCCGTTTCTACGTCTAAGTTTTCTGAATCTTTCATATGATGACTTTTTATAGTTTAGACAAAAATACGAATTTATATTCAAATTCATATAAAAATGTCTACAAAAATAGTTTTTTTACTAAAATTTGTGCGTATTGTTATATTTATCTCTTTTTTATTATTACGCTCCATGCATCATTTTTTTGATGCCGGGCGAAAGCAGAAACAACAATATAGATGCACCAACAGCAATTAAGCCCAGTGTATAGAAAACACCGGTAAATTGAAGTAAATTCGATAAGGAATGCTTGCTTGTAATAGAGAGAGATTTTTGATTCGATTCGATATATCCTTCTTTTTCTGCATGGTTTAAAGCACTATTTCCTACCTCTATCATGTGGTCTATCCCCGATTTAAATGCGTGTGTGAGCAAATTCCTGTATGCAACCGAATCTTTTACAATACGTGAAATATGTAATTTTTTATATGCTACGAATGAAGAATCGAGTATCTGAGTAAAATTAAACGATTTAACCTTATCATCTGAATTAATTGCATTTCCCTGAATAAGAACAACTTCGAAACCTTTAAGAAGACTGTTTGATATGAGTCCTTTATATGTGTGAGAAAACTCTTTTTGATACATGCTATCGTGAAGTGTTTCCGTCTTGTTTGTGGGTATGATGCTGTCTTGATAAAAAATAGCATTGGAATAATTATCTTCAATGGTTTTCCACATTACATCTACCGAAGATTCTTTGACGGAGGTTGTTTTTGCAATAACTCCACCAATATGGTGAGCCATGGCTGATGATAAAAACCATGCACCGAGAATCATACCAACAATTTTGGGTGATGCCAAACGAGTAACCATTGATAATCCGATGGGAGAAAGACATAATTCTCCCATTGTTTGTAGCATATAACTAAGAATAAGAAATATCATTGGCACCGTTGCTGCAAAAATTATATATGAGTATGTTTGATTGTGTAATAACAATTCTGTTTTATGCATAAAATTCGGAGAAATACCTAAAACAATAAATCCTAAACCGAGTAGGAGTAAACCCAGTCCGAATTTTACCGGGGTGTTCGGTTCTTTTTTCTTTTCTGCAAGTTTGAGCCACAGCATGGTAAACGGACTTGCCAATATAAGAATAAAAAGAGGATTTACCGATTGGAATAATGATGCCGGAACTTGAAAATTAAATATACTGCGATCGACATTTCCGTATGTGAATAATGTGAGTGAAGAGCCTGCTTGTTCAAAAAACGCCCAAAAAAGTGTAGTGAAAACTAAAAGGATTAATATGACAAATAGTCGTTCTCGTTCTACTTTTTCGCTCACAAATGCTTTAATTGTTATAATTACAATAACAGCTATTGCAAATGGGGTAAGAAAATACGACATTATTTCGTAATTGCTGATGAGTAGTGCAATAAAACCAACACTAATAATACTGACTGCATAAATTAGTGTTTCGGTGCTTATGCCAAAAAAAAGCGGTTTTTGAAGTCTTTCCGGATGAGGAGGTTCACCAATTTTGGCAGGAACTTCATGCTTTTCGATTCCGCTTTCGGTAATTATAAGTTTTTCTTTTACATCTAATAAGTCTTTATTTTTCTGAAAAATAAACAATCCGGCAATCATGCCTAATCCTGCCAGCCCGAATCCATATTCCCAGCCAACTAATTCGCCGAGCATGCCACAAGCAAGAGGCGAAAGAAATGCACCGAGATTTACTCCCATATAAAATATGGTAAAACCACCATCTCTGCGAATATCACCTTCATCATACAATTCGCCGACTATTGATGAAATGTTGGGTTTAAAAAAACCATTTCCAAGTATTAAGAAAGCCAAAGCAACATACAGCCAAAATTCGGTTTCTATTGCCATAACAAAATGACCAATTGCCATTAATACAGCTCCCCAAATTACGGCTTTTTTGGGTCCCAAAAATTTGTCGGCTATAAGTCCGCCAATAAAGGGTGTTGCATACACAAGTGCTCCATATGCTGCATAAATTCCGTATGCAATATTACTTTTTTCGGGCTCTAATATATGTTCGAAAAGTTGTTTTGTAAGATATAAAATAAGAAGTGCACGCATGCCATAAAAACTGAAACGCTCCCACATTTCAGTGAAAAATAACATGATAAGTGCTTTTGGATGTTTATTCATTGCTATTGTTTTAGTGAAAGTTTGCTTAAAATAAATCGCTTCAAACAATTACAAAAATAGTATTTTGTTTGTATTCTTAATCCATTTTGTTTTTGTTTCTAAAAAATAATGTATTTTTGCAACGTCTTTTGCCCAAGTGTTGGAATTGGTAGACACGCATGGTTGAGGGCCATGTGCTCATTAGAGCGTGCAGGTTCAACTCCTGTCTTGGGCACTTTTTCATTTTTTTTTTAATATCGGCACGGCAAACCATATTTTCATACAATTTTGGATATCAGAGAGAATGGAAATATGTATGATTGTGTTTTACATATTTATTCGTTACCACACATAAAAAAGACATTATGAAGATTTTATTTAGAATTGTTACCGTATTGATAATTATTGTGGGCTTCACTTCAATGAATTTGAAAGACAAAGATTTTCACGTAATTATTGAACAGAATGGTGAATTTATTGAACCCAATAATGGAGTTGTAACATTGGATAAGAGCACATTTAATATAGTTTTTGAGTTTAATGAACCTATGGGGCTATTAATAAACGGATCATTCAAAAAGAATACATATATGTTAGCAACAAAAGGAAAACATAAATCAAAGCTTCCCGGATTTCATCATACTGGTATGGCAGAAGGTCTGTTAAATCCAGACAAGGAAATTTTTATATCAAATGATTCTCCAAATTATTGGTTTTTTGATGATAATGAAAAGAACAGGTTTAATTACATTGAAAAAGTAGACGGAAAAATAATTTGCACACGAGTAATTGAAAATTTCTATGATGTTCATACAAAAACGAACATTAAAGTTGAGAATGTAAACGAACCACTTTATTTGGTTTTTATCTCGTATATGCGAGGCGAAAATATTACAGACGTAATAGAAATAAAAAGGGAATGTATTAAAATCAAATGGAATGAATAATTGCTTTTGCCAATAACCCAAAACCCAACCACCACAAAATACCCGGCATAGATTCCCGGTTGAACTCAATCTATGGGTTTTAAATAGGGAGGGTGTTATTTTAGAAAACACACGTTTAATTTGTCTCTGCCCGAAAACTTTCAAATACCGCAGTTACTCTCTTTATATTAAGACCTTTAAGTAATGAATAAGAGAAAATCAATTATCTAAAAAACTGTAAAAAAAGCCGTTTATTAAACGTTTATAAACGCTTAATAAACGTTTAATAAACGACTACGAAAAACGAAAACCCGGTATTTTTTTTGACAGAAATA
>CAZLCY010000159.1:0-5868 GCA_964558075.1 uncultured Bacteroidales bacterium | reverse complement strand
TTTGCATGGAAAGGTGAATCTCTTTCGGACTACTGGAAATGTACGGCACAGGCGTTGGAATGGCCTGACGGAACCGGACCTAATCTCATACTCGATGATGGTGGTGATGCAACTATGATTGTAATAAAAGGAGCTCAATTTGAAGCCGACGGAACTGTTCCGGAAGCCACCGAAGATGATTCCGAAGAATGGCAAGAATTATTGAAAGTGTGCCGTCCGATTATGAAAAAAGACCCTCACCATTGGACACGCATTAAAAATAGCATTAAAGGCGTTTCAGAAGAAACCACAACCGGTGTTCACCGACTGTATCAAATGGCTGAAAAAGGCATTTTACCATTCCCGGCATTTAATGTAAATGATTCTGTTACAAAATCAAAATTTGATAATTTATATGGCTGTCGCCATTCATTAACCGACGGCATTATGCGTGCTTCGGATGTAATGTTGGCAGGTAAAGTTGCCGTTATATGCGGCTATGGAGACGTCGGCAAAGGCTCGGCACAATCGCTTCGCGGACAAGGTGCACGAGTTATTATTACCGAAATTGACCCAATTTGTGCATTGCAAGCTGCAATGGAAGGATATCAGGTGCTTACGCTCGAAGAAACTCTTCCGTACGCAGATATTTTCGTAACAACTACCGGAAATAAAGATATTATTACTGCCAAACATATGGAACAAATGAAAAACATGGCTATTGTTGGTAATATTGGTCATTTCGACAATGAAATTCAAATGGCTCAATTATCAAAAATACCGGGTATCAAAAAGACGAATATCAAACCTCAATATGATAAATGGACATTCCCTAATGGTCATAGTGTACTCATTCTAGCCGAAGGTCGACTATTGAATTTGGGCTGTGCAACAGGACATCCGAGTTTTGTAATGTCGGCATCATTTACCAATCAAGTGTTGGCTCAAATAGAATTGCATACTCAACAAGGCACATATGAAAATAAAGTATATACCTTGCCAAAAATACTAGACGAAAAAGTTGCACGTTTACATCTCGACAAATTGGGAGTAAAACTGACTAAAATGTCGCAAGAACAAGCGGAATATTTAGGCGTTCCTTTAGATGGTCCGTATAAACCGGATCATTACCGTTACTAAAAATATTGACATGCCAACGAATTGTTAACCATAAAAGAACTACCTATGTTAGATTTTATTATTTGGAATGTTAACCCGGAAATTATTGACGGTTTTCGAATTCGTTGGTATGGATTATTTTTTGCGATTGGTTTTTTTATTTCATACACTATTCTTAATAAAATATTCCAACGCGAAGGTCTCAAACAAAAAGAAACAGACAATTTTATTTTTCTGGTCTTTGTCTTTCTAATTCTCGGTCTGCGGATAGGTCATTGTTTATTTTACGAACCCGATTACTATTTAAGCAATCCCATTGAAATTCTCTACATTTGGAAAGGTGGGCTGGCATCACACGGTGGTGCAATAGGACTTATGCTTGCTTTTTTCATTTTTTCTATTCGCTCCAAACGGTCTTTTTTATGGATAATGTCGCGTGCAGCAATTGTTATTCCATTTACCGCAACAATGGTACGATTCGGAAATCTTATGAATTCAGAAATTTACGGAATAGCAACAGATTTACCATGGGCTTTCGTTTTTGTACGAGATGCCATTATTTCCACCACACCTGAACAATTAACAGATGTTATTATTCAAAGTGGTGCTGTTGCATCTGATTTGCACAGTCATGTTACCAGACTTTTTGCGGGTTCTGCAGAAACCTTACAAGATGGCATTCCACTTGTTGACATACAACATGCTTTGTTGCGACACGACCTTATTACACAAGAAAATATGCCGAAACTCATACAAAGTTTAGTATCAGCAAAACTTATTCACAGTCATCATCCTACTCAAATTTACGAGGCTGTGGTTTATTTGGTAACATTCATTACCCTTACCGGATATTACTTTACCAGAGCAAAGAAAAAATTACCAATATCGAATAATTTAATACTTGCCATTACCTTAATCGTTATTTTCACAGCTCGGTTTATTATTGAATTTATCAAAAACGAACAAGTTGAATTTGAACAGACCATGACATTGAATATGGGACAATGGTTAAGTATTCCGTTTATTCTGATCGGATTCTTCTTTTTATTCAGATTCTTAAACGAGAAAAAACAAGTTCACATATGATTTTTGGAGCAATAACATGGGAGGTTGCACCTGAAATTATTTCCATAACCGACTCATATGGCATACGATGGTATGGTGTTTTATTTGCATTAGGTTATTTACTTTCCTACGTAATTCTTACCAAACTATTTACCAAAGAAGGCAGATCGCTTGTAATACTCGACAAAATTACCCTTGCATCAATTATCGGGGGCGTACTAGGAGCTCGTTTCGGACATTGCATTTTTTACGAACCAGCTCGCTACCTTGTCGATCCACTCTCTATTCTCTATATTTGGGAAGGCGGACTTGCCTCGCATGGGGGAGCTATAGGTATTCTTATCGCATTTTGGATAGTAAGTATCCGGAATTCTATTACTTTCTCCACCATACTGTCACGTGCAATGCTCGTCGTTCCTCTTGCTGCAGTATTTATTCGCTTAGGCAACTTAGCAAATTCCGAGATATATGGTATTCCAACAGATATGCCGTGGGGATTTGTATTTCCCAACAGTATTAATGTCGTATACGGATTAGAATCACTTGAACCACGCCACCCCACACAACTCTATGAAGCTATTGCGTATCTTTTTACCTTTATAATACTTCAAAAATATGCATGGAAAACAATAAAATCAGGTGAACAATTGTCAAATCGCTTCATTTCAGGAGTCTTTTTAATTGGCATATTTTTTACCCGGTTTTGTATAGAATTTGTAAAAGAACCACAGGTATTGTTCGAAAAAGATATGATCTTGAATATGGGACAATTACTCAGCATCCCATTTTGGTTGTTTGGATTAATATTATTACTCCAATACTACAAAAAGAAATAGAAAAACGCCCCCCTGTTAATAACTTTTTAAACACTAAACAACAGCGAGTTACAACACTTTTCTGAACGAAAGAAGAGCTTTCAAAAAACAAATGTATATAACAAAAAAGTATTTTTTGTACTTTTGAAAGATAAAGCCATAAAAAATATATAAATGGGAAAAGTAATAGCTTTAGCAAATCAAAAAGGTGGTGTCGGAAAAACCACAACAGCAATGAATTTAGCAGCAAGTTTAGCTGTTTTGGAATATTCAGTATTAATCATTGATTTTGACCCTCAGGCAAATGCATCATCCGGATTGGGAATTGAGGTAAATGACATAGAGGGGGGTATCTATGAATGTATTATAGATAACAGCGACCCTCGTGAATTTATTCGTCAAACGGAACTTCAAAAACTGCATATTTTACCTGCAAATATCGATTTAGTGGGTGCAGAAATAGAAATGCTCAATCGTCCGGATAGAGAAATGGTATTGCAATCGGTAATTGAACCAATACGAAATGACTATGATTTTATCATTATTGACTGTTCGCCTTCACTCGGATTAATTACCGTAAATGCATTAACGGCATCAGATACGGTAATTGTGCCGGTACAGTGTGAATATTTTGCTTTAGAGGGATTAGGAAAATTACTTAATACCATCAAAATTATTCAAACTCGTTTAAATCCAAGCCTAACTATTGAAGGATTTTTACTTACTATGTACGACATGCGTTTACGTCTTGCCAATCAAGTTGTTGATGAGCTTAAAACACACTTTGAAAATATGGTATTTTCAACACTTATTCAAAGAAATGTTCGTTTAAGTGAAGCTCCAAGTTACGGAAAACCTGCAATTTTATATGATGCAAATTCTAACGGCTCTATCAATTATCTGAATTTTGCAAAAGAATTTTTAACAAAAAATAATTTACCGGAAATTAAAGAAAATTAATCAGGTATGGCTAAAAAAAATGCCTTAGGCAAAGGAATCGGTGCGTTACTTTCTGACGCAGAAAATGTCGGAAAACCAATATCGCAACGTCCACCGTTAAAAACAGGCACCGAAATAGAGATTGACAAAATTCAGGCTAATCCAAATCAGCCGCGAACAAAATTTGATGATACAGCTCTGGAAGAATTAGCTGTTTCTATAAAACAACTTGGGGTAATACAACCTATTACTGTTCGAGAAGTAAGTCCTGATACCTATCAAATTATTTCGGGTGAACGTCGGTATCGTGCCTCTATTTTAGCGGGCTTAACCGAAATTCCGGTGTATGTTCGTAAAGTCAACGAAATTGATATGCTCACTATGGCTTTGGTTGAAAACGTACAACGTGAAGATCTTGATGCTATTGAAATTGCTACCAGCTACCAACGTCTTATTGAGGAATGTAACTTAACGCAGGAGAAATTGAGTGAACGGGTCGGAAAAAAACGGGCAACAGTCACTAATTATTTGCGATTACTGAAACTGCCTCCTGAAATACAATTTGGAATTATAAATGAAGATATTTCGATGGGACATGCCCGGGCAATTATTGGCATTGACGATAACGATTTGCAGTTACGCATTTATACCAAAATAATTGAAAACGAACTTTCTGTTCGCGAAACGGAACAACTCATCAGAAAACATAAAGAGGCTGCATATATAGACGACTCTCAATCATCGTCGGAACCAAAAGAACCGGATGCTTTTGATTCGTTACGTTCTGATTTATCTAATACATTTAAAACGAATGTTAAATTCTCTATATCATCAAAAGGTAAGGGAAGAATAGTTATTCCTTTTTCTTCTGAATTAGATCTCGAACGAATCTTGGGTCTGATTGAAAAAATTCAGGAATAGACTTTTTACTATGCGAATAAACACGTTTTTACAACAATACATATGCATACTTTTCGGTATTCTTTTGATTCCGGCATTCGTGTTTTCTCAATCTTCAGATTCACTTTCTACCGACACTCTATCTCAAAAACCAAAAACAGAACATTCACCGAAAAAAGCAACAATTTTTTCTGCTGTTGCACCGGGGCTGGGACAAATTTATAATAAATCGTACTGGAAAGTTCCTTTAATTTACGGTGGATTTGCCGGCTTAGGATACATCATTTCACAAAATCAAATTTTTTATTCTGACTTTAAAGATGTCTATGATTCATATCAATCATATGCAGTATCAGAAGAAAAAGCCGGAAGAACACCAAATTCAGACACACTTTTAACTGTTCGCGGATTAACTTCATATTCGATATATAATGTAAAAGAAGGTCGCGATTATTATCGTCGTCGTCGCGATTTAGCAATTATTGGTATTGGAACCTGGTATGTTTTGCAAATTATAGAAGCGTATGTAGATGCTCACATGTTTTCATTCGATATAAGCGACGACCTCAGTTTATACTATCGCCCGACTTTTCTCGATGCAACAAGACCGGCAAGCGGTTTGAGCATTTCAGTGCGGTTTTAATGACACAAAAATCAGTACAATTTAGCCGGGAAAATTGTCTTTTTTAAAACAATTATCGCATACTACTATATTGGTTTTGCCAATTAGGATCTTGAGAATCTTTTACTAATCTCCACATTTCTTCACCATAAAGGAATTGAGTAAATTTTTGATACCCATAATTTTTTTTCAAAAAATCCCATTGTGCAATACTTGGTGCAAAATCTCTCCCGGCCCAACCTTGCTCTTTACTTCGAGGCCCGTCATATGGATACTCTGAATAGCGTAATTTCCATAAATCCTCAAAAGTATCCCATTTTATTTGTTTCTCCGCCAGCAAATTTTTCCCGGCAGGGTTCGCCTTTGAACGTTCTTGCCCTGTAACTTGATGTATAAACTCCTGGCGTGTAAGATAACTGATTTTCGTTT
>CAZLCY010000158.1:0-5966 GCA_964558075.1 uncultured Bacteroidales bacterium | reverse complement strand
TCAACAATTATATTGACGAACATCAAGCACAAAATTATAATTTTCAAGAGCATGAGGAGTCTGTTCACAATCCGCAATATCAAAGAAATCAGCACGACAATATCGATATTCAAGATACCCATGAAATAATTGAAGAATCACTTTCGTTAGCAGAAAAAGAAGAAGAATTTATTCAAAAAGCCCTTGCCAAACATAATGGAAAAAGAAAACCCGCTGCCGAAGAATTAGGAATTTCCGAACGAACATTGTACCGAAAAATAAAAGAATATAACATTCAAGAATAATGAAATACATAGCTATTTTTTGTTTAATCATAACAACAACATCGTGTACGGTTAATTATTCATTATCGGGAAAATCCATATCGCCTGATGTGAAAACATTTTCGGTGGCATATATATCAAACCAAGCCCAACAGACTGTTCCTACACTGAGTGATGATTTTACAGAAGAGCTCAAAGAAAAATTTCGTTCTCAAGCAGGATTACAACTTGTTCAACGAAACGGAGATTTAGAGTTTTCCGGAAAAATTGTAACCTATAATGTATCATATTCAGGTGTGACTGCAAGTCAGGAAGCTGCACAAAACCGATTAACCATTACCATAGAAATAGATTTTATAAACAATGAAGATCTCAGCAAAAATTTTACGAAAAAATTTACTGCTACACGCGACTTTGATGCACGAGGAGGAAATGTAGAAGAAGCATATATTCCGGAAATGATTGATGAATTAGTTTCAGAAATTTTTATGGATTCAGTTGCAAGCTGGTAATTTGTTTGTATTTTTGACAAATAAAAGTCAATCAAAATAATCATATGAATCAAGAGCATATTTTACAATACATAAAACAGCCTCATCGGATTGATTCATCTGCCACACAAGAAATTGAGCAGATTCTTAACCAATACCCCTATTTTCAGACAGCACATTTACTTCATATAAAAGGTCTTAAAAATAACTCAAGTATTCATTTTAATGAACAACTGAAGCGTGCTGCTACATATGCCGGAAATCGCTCGGTACTTTTTTCGTTACTCAACAATGAAGATGCTGTTGAATATGCTCCGGAATTATCCTCAACTGATACTGTTGACACCAACAAACCGGAAATTGAAAATGATGTATCTGAAAATAGAGAAACAATCGAACCTCAAGACACTCAGAAAACAACCGAAAAGCAGATAAAAAAGATTATTGAGGCAGAACCTGCACCGAAAACAGATAAAGAAATTGACTCGAACATACCGGAAGAAGACACGCTTGCCGAACACGTGCATGAAATTCAGGAAGAATCGATTGGGGCTGAGAAAACAGAAGACTCTCCCTCAATTTCTGAGGATAAACACATAACCACTTCTAATGAGAATCAAATTGAAACAGCAACCCTAATTTCCGAAAATAAAGAAACGGAAAAAGAAGAGGAAAGAGAGGAAGTTCAAACAAAAAGTTCCGAAAGTAGTCCTGAAAGCACAGAACAATCTCTTGCGGACATCATTTTACAACGTCTTAAAGAAATTGAAGAGCGTGACAGTTTAAATACCGAAACGGCAACATCGTCTCCGACAGACGATGCAAATGATAGTCAAAAAGAAACAACAGATTCAACAACGCCTCCCCTCAATTCCGATACAGATAAAACAGATGATTTAATAGAACTTTCTGAAACAGAGGAGACAAATTTTACAGAAACAAACACCGAAAAGAATTCGACTATTTCGCAAGAAAAACCATCAGAAAAAGATAAAAAATCGTCAGAAGATATATTATCATTTGATTTTTCACTCGAAACAGAACAAGAAGACGCACAGACATCAAAACCAGAAAAAGAAAAAAAACCGGTTGCACAAAAGAAAAAAACTTCTGTTCACGCAAGCACAATGTGGTTCGAAAACGAACAATTATCTCAAGATGAGCTTGATATTTCAAATCCAATTGATGCATTTATAGCAAAACAACCAAACTTTAAACCACGCTTAAATCCGGAACAAGAAGAAAAAGAACTACCGCACGATATATCCGAAAACAGTGTTCAAGAAGGCGAATATTTATCGGAAACATTGGCGAAAATATACATTTCGCAAAAAAATTATACAAAAGCACTTGAAATATACGAAAAATTAAGTTTGAAATATCCCCAAAAAAGTGTTTACTTTGCAAACCAAATTTCAGAAATAAAACAAAAATTAAAATAACAAATATCATGGCTTTAGTTTTCAATATTTTAATCATCATTACAAGCATCTTATTAGTATTGATTGTACTTGTACAAAATTCAAAAGGTGGCGGACTCGCTTCCAATTTCTCAGCATCAGGTCAAATGATGGGCGTAAAAAAAGAAACCGATTTTCTTGAAAAAGCAACCTGGACACTTGCCATTGCTCTTGTATTCTTTTGCTTTATGTCAACTTCAAGTTTAGACACCCAACGAACCGTTGAAAGACGATCATCGTTCGAAGAAAACGCACCGGCTGCACCTATGAGTGTTCCTCAAGACGTACAAACTGCTGACGATTTTTTACCGGAAGAAGACGGTGAATAAGCCTTTTTTAAATAAACAAAACAGATAAAAAAAATGTCAGTATGTCATTCATACTGACATTTTTTGTTTCATTCCACCTGAAACTATTATACCTTTCGATTTTCGCTATTTACAAAATATTTGCATACAAATAGAATATAAACAAGCTATTAGAAAATAGTAGAAGCATATTTTGTGAGGCAACACCGAGCTTTTCGCATAATTATCAATCGAAAAAACTGACAAAAATTCTTCAAAAAAACAAAAAAACAGAATGGCACAAAAGATGCTATTATGTGCGAAAATTAACGTTAAATCTAAAAAAAGTAAAAATATGGCAGAAATTAAAGGTAGACCACTCGCAGGAAAGGTCTTAGTAAAACCGGAAGAAGCAGAACAAAAAACTGCAGGAGGAATTATAATTCCGGATTCAGCAAAAGAAAAACCACTTCAAGGTAAAGTAATTGCTGTAGGAAAAGGAAAAAAAGATGAAGAGATGGAAGTTTCTGTAGGCGATTCAGTATTATACGGAAAATACGCCGGGACAGAATTATCAATTAACGGAGAAGATTTTTTACTTCTTTCACAAACAGATATATTACTCATTTTATAATATAAAAAGAAAAAAATTATGGCTAAAGAAATATTATTTGACTTAGAAGCACGTGATGCCTTAAAAAAAGGCGTTGATGCTCTTGCAAACGCAGTAAAAGTAACATTGGGACCAAAAGGAAGAAATGTTGTTATCGACAAAAAATTTGGAGCTCCACAAATCACAAAAGATGGTGTTACCGTTGCTAAAGTAATAGAATTAGCAGATGCTATTGAAAATATGGGAGCACAAATGGTGAAAGAAGTTGCTTCTAAAACGAACGACAATGCTGGAGACGGAACAACAACGGCAACAGTATTGGCTCAATCAATTATATCTGTAGGACTTAAAAATGTAGCTGCTGGAGCAAATCCAATGGATTTAAAACGAGGTATTGATAAAGCTGTTAAAGCTGTGACAAAATATCTTGATACAATAACCGAAAATATACCCGGTGATGGCGACAAAATAGAACAGGTAGCTCGTATCTCTGCAAACAACGATGTAGAAATCGGTAAATTAATTGCAGAAGCAATGAAAAAAGTAAAAAAAGAAGGCGTTATCACAGTTGAAGAAGCTAAAGGAACCGAAACAAGCGTTGAAATTGTTGAAGGTATGCAATTCGACAGAGGATATCTTTCTTCGTACTTTGTAACAGATACCGAAAAAATGGAAACAGTTCTTGATAATCCATATATTCTGTTGTACGATAAGAAAATTTCTACTATGAAAGACTTGCTTCCGGTACTCGAAAAAGCAGTACAAGAAGGTCGCACCTTACTTATAATTGCAGAAGATGTGGACGGAGAAGCCTTAGCAACCTTAGTTGTCAATAAACTCCGCGGATCACTCAAAATAGCAGCAGTAAAAGCTCCGGGTTTTGGTGACAGACGAAAAGAAATGCTTCAAGACATCGCAATTCTTACAGGTGGTACGGTTATCTCAGAAGAAACCGGACTTAAATTAGAAGCTGCAACAGTCGATATGCTTGGAACATGTGAAAAAATTTCTATTGATAAAGAAAACACAACAATTGTTAATGGTCACGGAGAAAAAGCACAAATAGAAGCTCGTGTTTCTCAAATTAAAAATCAGATTGAAAACAGCACATCTGATTACGATAAAGAAAAACTTCAAGAACGTCTTGCTAAATTAGCAGGAGGTGTTGCTGTTCTTTATATTGGAGCAACAACCGAAATGGAAATGAAGGAGAAAAAAGATCGAGTTGAAGATGCATTAAGTGCAACTCGTGCAGCAGTTGAAGAGGGAATAATCCCCGGTGGTGGTGTTGCATTTATTCGTGCACAAGCTGCTCTTGAAAATTTAAAGGGCGATAACGATGATGAAACAACCGGTATTGAAATCATTAAACGAGCAATTGAAGAACCGCTTCGCCAAATAGTAGCTAATGCGGGTGGTGAAGGATCTGTTATTGTTCAAAAAATTCGTGAAGGAAAAGATGATTTCGGATATAATGCTCGTGAAGAACGATTCGAAAATCTCAAAGAAGCAGGTATTATTGATCCGAAAAAAGTAGCTCGTATTGCTCTTGAAAATGCAGGTTCAATTGCCGGAATGCTTCTCACAACAGAATGTGTTCTTGCAGATGAAAAATCTGACGAGCCTGCTGCCCCAATGGGAGGTGCTCCCGGAATGGGCGGAATGGGTGGAATGATGTAATTCATCACTCAATATATATCAGAATTAATTCTGTTCAAAGAGGCTGTTTTATGTAACAGCCTCTTTTTTTTGCCTACTCATTAAAAAAGGCAAGAGGCAAAGGGCAAGAGGCAAATAAGGCAAAACCGCAGCCTTTATATTTAAAAATGAAGATTGTTAATTTTAGGTGGTTACTTTTCGGCTGTTATTGTGGATACTTTTCGGTTGGTATATACATAAACATAAGGCATAAGGCTAAACAGCATCAATCTCAGGTGTTTCAGTTTTGAGGATTGAGAATTATAACCGAGGATTAATTCGTTGAAATCAACTGATTTTCAATAAGAGTTTCTACCAAAAAAAAGCAGAGAACTATTACTAATTCCCTGCTTTTTTTTAAAGTATATTACACAAAGTGATTATCTGATTAATAAAACAGACCCATACGTATCGTGACCACCACGACCATTTGGTACACCTTTCCATGTTTGACCGTCAATAAATGTTGCATTTATTTTCCAAATATACGTGTCAGATTTCAACACCTTACCATTATACGTTCCATCCCATTTGCCGACAAAAACGTTATTTTCAACTTCATTTGAATACCATACCAGATTACCCCAGACATCATAAATAAACACTTCCATTTCTTCCACATTAAACGCTTTCGGTTCAAAATAGCGAACACCATGTGCCGGGTTCATCGGTGAAAGTGCTGTTGGCACATACAATCCGGTTTGAATAGTGATTAAAATATCATCGGAATGAGTAGACCTACAGCCAAAAGAATTTTCTGCTGTCATGGTTATTGTCCATGTTCCCGGCTTATAGTCTTCAACAAACAATGGTTCCTTAACATGTTCATAAAAAATGGTCGTATCATATGTTCTCAAATCAGAAATATCTTTACCAAAATTCCAATGTACATCATAGGTAATAAAATCACTTAATTGTACATCTCCATGTTTAGCATATATTGAATCCTGATGAGTACTGTCAACCATTCTTACAACATCTTCAGCACCGGGGCGTGAAAGACTAAAGTCTGGCTCCGGATACGGTGCTGTTTTAACAAACAAGGTATCGTGCTCTATACAGTGAGCCCACGTAACCTCAGTTACGACAATAGTATCGTAGCCGGGATTCGTCCAGTCAACGTAGCGAATGTTTGGTAACCCGTCGTCTTTCAT
>CAZLCY010000157.1:4304-6046 GCA_964558075.1 uncultured Bacteroidales bacterium | reverse complement strand
CAAGCAAACAACTCCTATTTAGAAGCACAATCGAATTATTTACAAGCATATATGAAATTATGCCAAGAAAAAAATGCTCTTAATACATTAACCAATTCATTATAAAAAAATAAATACAAAAACTGAAATGAAAACAATTGTTAAATTAACTGCGGTAAGTATTATAAGTTTAGGTTTTTTTGCATGCTCACAAGAAGATGCCGGTCAAAAAGAATCTCAAACAGAAAATACCGAACAAGAAAGAATCTATCCGGTAAAAACACAAAAAATCGTTCGGGAAGAGATTTCAATCGAAGAAACCTATCCTGCAACAATATCTGCCGGTGAAGAAGCACACATTGCTCCTACTCAACCCGGACAAATAAGAGAAATACTTGTAGATGCCGGCGATAAAGTTTCGAAAGGTCAGTTACTTATTAAAATGGATCCGACACAACTAAATCAAACCCGCATTCAATATCATGATGCAAAAAGGGATTTACAACGAATGGATTCTTTAATAAAATATAACAGTATCTCAAAACAACAATACGATAAAGCAAAATTACAATATGAAGTCTTAGCATCAAACCTGCAAATGTTAGAAGAAAACACCAACATCCGGGCTCCATTTTCAGGAGTTATTACCGGAAAATATTTTAACGACAAAGAAAATTTTACCGGTGCTGCACCACAATTAGGAATAAGCGCAATTGTAACTCTTATGCAGATTTCTAGTCTTAAAGCTGAAGTGCACATATCTGAACAATATTTTCCGTATGTAAAAAAAGGAATGAAAACAACATTGCGAACAAATATATACCCTGAAGCTCTATTTACAGGAACGATATCTACAATTTACCCCACAATAGATCCAAACACAAAAACTTTTACCGTAGAAATAATTGTTCCTAACAAAGGAGAAAAATTACGTCCGGGAATGTTTGCACGCATAACAATGAATTTAGGAACAAAGAAAACAATTGTTGTACCATCGCATGCTCTTCTTAAACAAGAAGGGACAAATAACCGTTACCTCTTTATTAATAAAAATGGTATAGCAAAAAGATATGATGTGGAAGTTGGAACACGCTATAATAATATGATAGAAATAATTCATGAAGAAATTACCGAAGGCATGGAATTGATATACACAGGGCACAGTAATTTACAAAACGGTGTATCAATTTCCGTAAAAAATGACACAACACGTGTTAAATAATAAATATATAATAAACAAAAAGTTTTCTCACAATGAGTATATATAAAAGTGCTGTACAAAAACCGATTACAACCATAATGATATTTCTGGCTGTAATAGTATTCGGGCTATATTCCCTCACAAGTTTGCCCATAGATTTATATCCCGAAATGGAACCTCCGTTTATTTCGATTATGACAAACTATTCGGGAGCAAATGCTTCAGATATTGAGACTAACGTAACCCGGACAATTGAAGATGCATTAAGTTCGGTAGACAATATGGAAAAAATCACGTCCCGCTCATTAGATAATCTCTCTGTCGTATTTGTTGAATTTGAATGGGGAACGAATTTGGATGAAGCTGCGAATGACATACGAAATTCATTAAGTTTTGTGGAAAATTATTTACCGGAAGACAGCAATGATCCGATAATTTACAAATTTAACACGAGCATGATGCCTATTCTTTTTTATGGAATAAAGGCAACGCAAAGTTACGAAGGATTAGAAAAAATACTAGACGAACAATTAGTAAATCCACTTAACCGCATAGAAGGAAT
>CAZLCY010000157.1:0-4294 GCA_964558075.1 uncultured Bacteroidales bacterium | reverse complement strand
TAACCCGCAAAAACTTGAAGCACACAAACTTACCATTAATGATATTGGTTCAATTATTCAAGCAGAAAACTTTAACATGCCTGCGGGGAGTGTTAAAATGGGATCTATGAACTATGCTTTGCGTGTTGAGGGAGAATTTGAATCCAGTGAAGTTATCGAAAACATAGCTATTGGAAATTTCAATGGTAAAACTATGTATATAAAAGACATTGCCAATGTTACAGACGGCCCAAAAGAAATGACCCTTTCTCAAAATATTAATGGTGAGAAAGGTATTCAGATGTCGGTCATGAAACAATCCGGGGCAAACACGGTTGAAATTTCAAAAGATGTAAAAGATGAATTAGAAAAAATCAAAAAAAATCTACCGGAAGATATTGAGATAATTGAAATATTCGACAGCTCAAAATTTATAAACCACTCCATTTCAAACCTCACAAAAACTCTCATGTGGGCTCTAGTGTTTGTTACCTTAGTGGTATTATTATTCTTAGGAAGATGGCGAGCTACATTTATTATTGTACTAACCATTCCAATAGCCTTAATTGTTTCATTTATTTATTTAAAACTATCAGGGAATTCTATAAACATCATTTCGCTTTCCGCATTATCAATCGCTATAGGGATGGTAGTAGACGATGCGATAGTTGTTCTCGAAAACATTTCAAAACACATAGACCGGGGCTCTCGACCAAAAGAAGCGGCAATATATGCAACAAACGAAGTGTGGCTGGCGGTAATAGTAACCACCTTAACTGTGGTGGCAGTGTTTTTACCTCTTACAATGATTACGGGTCTTACCGGTGTGTTATTCCAACAATTAGGGTGGATTGTGACAATTACGGTGGTAACATCTACTATTGCAGCTATCACACTTACCCCAATGCTCAGTTCAATAATGTTGCGAATAAAACCGAAAAATCGTAAACCTCAAAAATACTCTTACGATTCGCTTATATTACCATTATTAGATAAACTTGATATACAATATGAAAAAATTGTAAAATGGGCACTGCATCATAAAAAAACCGTCATTTTTAGTTCAATTGGCATCTTTGTGGTATCTCTCTTCTTAATCTCACAGGTTGGTACAGAATTTATTCCCGAAACAGACCAAAGTACAATTAATGCAACAATTGAATTGCAAACAGGAACACGTCTTGAAAAGACATTGGAAGTATCTAAAAAAATTGAAACAATTTTTTCTGAAAAATATCCGAATATAGAACTATTTTCCTCTTCATCCGGAGCTGACGACGAGGGAGGTATTTCGTCAATATTCAATGATAATGGCTCCCATATGATTAACCTACAAATTCGTTTAAGCGAGCCGAAAAATCGAGACATAAGTGTCTGGGATATTGCAAATAACATGAGACAAGATTTAGATAAAATTGCTGAAATTGAAAAATACGAACTTTCTACTGATGGAGGAGCTGGTTTTGGTGGTGGCAACAATATTTCTATAGAAGTATTCGGATATGATATAGAAAAAACAAACACGCTAGCTCGACAAATTGCAGACAGTCTCGAAACAATTAACGGAGCAAAAGATATAACCATAAGTAGAAAAAAAGAAAAGCCCGAATTACAAGTAGAACTTGATCAGGAAAAACTTTCGATTCATAATTTAAATACAGCAATGGTTGCGTCGGCACTCAGAAATAGTGTGCATGGAATGACATCTTCAAAATTCAGAGAAGATGGTGATGAATACGATATAATCGTTCGCTTTCCGGAAGAAAATAGAAATTCTATTACCGATATCGAAAACATTGCAATAAAAAATCTCGCCGGAAATTTTATACGCATCAAAGAAATCGGGAAAGTTGTTGAATACTGGTCTCCACCAAACATAGAACGCTCAGATAGACAACGTATTATAACAATAAGCACGAGTCCGTATAATGTTTCATTGGGCGTATTATCAGAAGAAATACAAGCAAAAATAGATTCAATTGACATTCCTTCGGGAGTTACAATAAATATGGGTGGTGGTTTTGAAGATATGCAAGAATCATTTATGGACATGGGATTATTAATGATACTCGTTCTTATGCTTGTATACATTGTGATGGCAGCACAATTTGAATCATTAAAAATGCCATTAATAATTATGTTCTCTATTCCATTTGCATTTTCGGGAGTATTTATTGCATTATTTATAACCGGAAAAACATTCAGTATTATTGCAGCTCTTGGTGCTATTATGCTTATTGGCATTGTTGTAAAAAATGCTATTGTATTAGTAGATTACATCAATCTGCTTCGTGAACGAGGATACGAACTAAATAATGCTATTTCAGAATCCGGACGATTACGATTACGCCCGGTGCTTATGACTGCAGCAACTACCATTTTGGGTATGCTACCTATGGCACTAAGCACGGGTGAAGGATCCGAAATATGGAGTCCAATGGGAATTGCGGTAATCGGAGGACTGTTGTTCTCAACCGTAATTACTCTCATAATTGTACCTATAGGATATGGTGTGTTAGTGAATCGTTCAGAAAAGAAAATAAATAAAGCAATACAAGAAGAGTTAGAACTTCTTGAAAAATTATAATACTAAAATAAAGATTTATGAAAGCGGTAATGATTTTTTTCAATCAGGCTCTTACTGAACGTGTTGAATATATATTAGAAAAACTATCTATTCGCGGATTTTCGAAATGGGCCGATGTGCAAGGACAAGGCTCCGAAACCGGCAATCCTCGAATGAACACGCACACATGGCCCGAAAATAATTCAAGCATACTCACAATTGTTGAAGACGAGAAAGTACCCGAATTACTTCAAAAAGTAAAAAATATAGACTCCTTAAACGAAGAGGTGGGTATCCGAGCGTTTGTCTGGAATATCGAACAAACAGTATAAAAAATCCCTAAGTAGTCTCTGCCCGAAAACGCCAAATAGTGCGTTACTCTTGACTAAGTGCAACTTGGGGGATTTCTTTTTCAATCAGTTCTATAAAAAATTTTGTGGTTTGAAAAATATATCCGTATTTTGAAAAAAATATAATTATGACGTGTAATTGTTCTTCAAACACTACTAGTGGAGCCGACAAACAAGCTCAATTAGACAACAGATATTTGCGAATGGCTCAAATTTGGGCAGAGAACTCCTATTGTAAACGGCGTAAAGTCGGTGCTATATTGGTAAAAAACAAAATGATTATTTCTGACGGATACAATGGAACACCTTCCGGATTTGAAAATGTATGCGAAGACGAAAACGGTATAACAAAACCATACGTTCTGCACGCAGAAGCAAATGCTATCACAAAAGTAGCTAAATCAACTAATAATAGCGAAAATGCAACCCTTTACGTTACTACAGCTCCTTGTATAGAATGTGCGAAACTCATAATTCAATCAGGAATTTCACGTGTTGTTTTTTGCACATCATATCGTATTCAAGACGGAATAGAATTATTAAAAAAGGCACACATTGAAGTTATACAAATTTCATTATGAAAAAATACATATTTCTCCCCCTATTACTCGCTTTTTGTTTTGTCTGTGGTATGATTATCGCACATATGGGCATGCAAAAATCTTCTGCTCCAGAGGTTTTGCAAAAAGACACAAAACTCGAAACAATTCTAAATTTAATTGAAACCGAATATGTAGATAAAGTTGATAGAAAAAAAATCATTGAAAATGCTATTCCGTACTTCCTTGAAAATTTAGACCCACATACCGAATACATTCCTTCACAAGATTATGCCAACCTAAAAGAACCTATTCAAGGAGAATTTGAAGGTATTGGTGTGCAATTTAACATAGTACAAGATACTGTTGTGATTATTCAAGTAATAACAGGCGGACCTTCCGAATTGGTTGGATTACAAGCAGGTGACAGAATAATTGCAGTAGAAGATTCTGTTATAGCCGGCAAAAAAATAAGCACCGACGAAGTTGTTCGATTACTTAAAGGTCCTAAAGGCACAGAAGTAACCGTATCCATCCATCGCCAATCACACGATTCGCTCACTGATTTTACAATAACACGAAACACTATACCATTATACAGTATTGATGCATCATACATGATAGATGACTCTATAGGATATATAAAAATCAGCAGATTTGCTATGACTACAACAGAAGAATTTATGAACCATATGGCAAAACTGAGCACACAAGGAATGACATCTGTCATTATTGATTTACGAGAAAATGGTGGTGGCGTATTGGATGCAGCATTATTTTTGGCAAATGAATTTTTAAATAAAGACGATTTAATACTTTTTACCCAAGGAAAACATTATGCAAGAGAAAATTATTTTGCA
>CAZLCY010000156.1:0-6055 GCA_964558075.1 uncultured Bacteroidales bacterium | reverse complement strand
ATCCGACGTTTGTGCATACGAAAAGGTATATACAAAAATAATTGAAAGGGTAAAAAAAAGGTTTTTCATAATTGTGGTTATTGTCTGTCGCATGGAATTTTAATAAAATTATTTTGAAGACTTTGTGTTATGTAAATTAATGATATTTCAAAAGCTCCTCTATTGTTTGTTGCCGGCTGAAGTGTCGAAATGTTTATGTCGTAACTAATGCCAAGGTCAAAATTCTTGTATTGTGCTCCAAATCTCATTGCTGATGCATCGTAATCGCTTATCCAACTATATCGAAACATCATTCCACCGTATGCGGTAATGTGTTTTTGAATTGAATAATGTGCTGTGCCTCCAATTAAAAAGTTTGTGGCTTTTATCTGATTCATATATAAAGCCAATGGTTTGAGGAAGAAACGCGGAGTTACATAAAAGGTCGCTCCTGCATGGAGGATTTTTTGAAGTGGAACGGTTGTTTCTTCATTCTCAATATCATAAAAGGATTCTTGGGGAGTATTCAAATAATAGAGTGCTGCACCAAATTCGGGAATAAATCGTTTGGTTACCCGATAATTCCATTTTATTCCCGTATTAACAGCAATATATGAAATAGGCTCACCTGCAATCTCCGAAATAGGCAATTCCGGATTGAATACGTCTTGTCCGCCTAAATCAAATTGTTCGTCAAATGTATATTGTTGAATTTGTGTTGATTTATGAATGCCACTTATTTGTACGCCGGCACTGAGTCCGTGTCCTGAAAGTTTTGTGCTGTAACCACCCGAAATGTTTAATTTATTGACGTTTAAATCAACATATCCGGTTTGGTCGTTTATAAATTGAATACCTATATTATATTGGTTAAGGTAGTGGTGAAATTGTTTCTCAATACTTAATCCAACAGTTCTGTATTCTTTATTATCAATTGCTTTCCACTGTGTGCGGTAAATTCCGGCAACACGAATATCTCCTTTGTACCACCCCGTTTCTGCAGGGTTCATTGATAGCGGCTGACTGTCATATTGGGTAAAATGAATGTCTTGTGCAACTATTTGTACATAAAACAGAGTCTTAAGTAAGAATAATAAGAAGAGCTTTTTTGTATGTGTGTGTGTCATTGAAAAAGTTTTTTTATTCAATGACAAAAATATAATATTTTTGGTTGCAACATACAGTAAAATATTTTTTTTTATATTTGCACAAACTAAAATCAATATTCATGAGTCGCTTTTCATTATTTTTTGTACAATTTATCGTGTTTAGTCTATTTGCGTTGGTCGGTTTTTCGCAAGAAACTCACGAATTTAATTTTTCTTCCGACCTTGTTTCGGGGTGTAGTCCGCTTAAGGTTACATTTTCCAATGAAACGGATGTAGCATACCGATATGACTATTCATATGAATGGATAGTGGAATCCGGAAAATTCTCAACACAAACGGATGTTGTTGAGAATACGTATGTTAATCCGGGAATCTATACGGTGACAATGAGGGTGTATGATGATAGTCAAAATTTGGTAGAAACGGTTTCGAAACCTGATTATATTACCGTATTTCGTGACCCACACGTTACTATACAAAGCGATAAACAAGAGGCTTGTGTGAATAGTCCGGTGCAATTTTCGGTCGATCAGGTTGACTCTGACGCTCCCATAGATTCATGGAAATGGGTGATTTCGGACGGTACAAGTTATTATGGTGAATCTATTCCTGCTCATTCTTTTTTTTATGCGAGTGATTTTACGATTTTTGTTACGGTTACGGATACTAACGGTTGTATAAATCGCGAACGTTCGGAAATTGAGGTTGCGATTTTTGATGATTTTCCGATGACTAATTTTATTCCTGATAATTCTCAAATTTGTGAACCGTCTTTAACGGTAAACTTTAATAATGTTACAACACCCGATGATGTATCTTATGAATGGGATTTTGGTGATGGAACTACTTCTACCGACACCAACCCTTCTCATGTATATAACGGGTATGGTGAGTATTATGCTCAGTTAACTGCAACTTCGCCACATGGCTGTGAGTCTTCTTCAGCTCGTCCCATTCGTTTAATAGATTACAACCCCTCTATTATTGTTAATGATGGTGTGAAGGTGGTTGATGGAAATAAAGCTTGTCCCGGAACAATTAGTTTTGAAGCTGATGTTGAGCCAAGTTCTCCTTCCACAATATCTTATGAATGGGATTTTGGTAATGATGGATCGTATGATAGTAATTCGGGTGCTTTGTTTTCTCAGGATATTTCTTCAGGAGGGTTATATCAGATAAAATTACGAGCGTCTAATGGTGTCTGTATGGATTCTGTAGTGCAGGTGTTTGAGGTTGAGGATGAATTGCAAATTTCATATGAACCTACCGATTTGTTCTTTTGCGAAGCCCCTGCAACAGTAGATTATGTTGCTCAAAGTAATCTCTCGGGAACTGCTTTTGATTGGAGTTTTTATAATGGATTGAAGAGTGGAGAAAATGTTGCGGTTGAATATATCTCTTCCGGTTTTTTCTCTGAAACGCTTCATGCTGTTTCTCCTAATGGTTGTGAAGCGTCTGTTTCTAAAACTGATAATGTGGAAATAGCAACACATTCGCTTAAAATTTTTCCTACATCAAAAATATCCGGCTGTGCTCCGTACTCGGTAAGTTTTGACACGTTGTTTTCTTATTCAGCAATCGGACATGATCCAATTTCATTGGTGGAGTGGGACTTGGATGATGACGGAACGGTTGATGTTACCGGTCCTGATGCCCCAATCCATGAATTTACCGCACGTGGTGAATATCCGGCACGGGTAACTATTACAACCCAAAAGGGCTGTGTGTTTAGTGATGTAACGCAGGATATTATGCCTTTATCACCGGCAACTCGTGAGTTGGTTGTTGTTGGTGATTCTGTTGGTGCAGATTTGATTTTCCCTGATACTGTATTATGTGCGAGTTCAAGTCTCACAACTTTGTTTGAATCTAATGATGAGTTTGAGTATCGCTATGATACTAAGTACGATACGCTTGTTGTAACCTTCTATCCTGATGAGCCGCTTGTATACCCGCCTGCTATTGCAACGAAAATTCCTCCCGGTGATTTCGACCCGCAAATTCGTGATACAGTGGGTCCTCATAAAGTTTTATTTTATTTGTCTGATCATGGCTGTTCCGATAGTTTTGTTGATTCAACTGATGATAAAACCCGACAAACCGAAATTCTTGTGCAAGGACCGATAATAGAACTTGAACAATCTTCAAAAGACTGTGAGGATAATTATAATTATACGTATGAATTGACAAAAACGGTAAATGTTGATCTTTCGAAACCCGGTAATTATTATGATTGGTATATAGGTAATGTGGTTAATAGTCAGGTTGTGGGGAAGAAAAAAATTGCTTCGAATGTGAAAACTCTTGATATTGACTATGAACATGACACTTTGGGGAGGGGGAGATATATGATTCAGGTAATTGCATATAATGCCGAAGATGGTTGTTATGATTCGGCGTCTGTTGAAACACGGGTTACCGATATTGAGCCGGCATATACACTTCGAGATACAACCGTGTGTTTGAATGATGTTGCGGTGTTTGAACAACGTCCGGATTCGTATGATGTAAATCAGGCTTTTTGGATTCATCCTGATAATCCAACCCAAGAAATTGAGATTAGTCCGTATCAAGATTCAATTTTTTATGGTTTTAATTCGCGTAATATTCGCAATGTAACTGTTGTTGGATATGATGTTTACGGATGTCGTGCCGAAACAACAATTCCGGTTAAAGTTTACCAACCACAAGCTGCTTTTTTTGCTGATATAGTTTCTGATTGTTTGCCTTTTACTTCACAGTTTACCGATACAACCGTTTCGGATACTGTAATTGTAAGTAGGGAATGGGTTTTGGGGAACGGTGAAACAATTTCCGGTAATGATTCTATAGTTCAAACAGACTATACTCAAAAAGGTTTAACATCTCCAAGTCTTCGGGTTACGGATATTCTTGGGTGTGAATCGTATTATCGTGCATCTAATTATATTAAACCGGTTGTGCCTAATTCTCAATTTGAAGTTGAACATCCTAAGGTTTGTCTGAATCATGATGCTCTTCTTGTTCGTGATATTGATGACCCGAATTATGATAATAATATTGATAGTTTATTGTGGGATTTTGGTGATGGAATGACTGATGAGGTGTCTCTTGATGATACAGTTCGTCATACATATATCTATGAATCTATGGGAGGTACGTTTTTAATTAATTTTACTGCCTACTCAACCAGTCCGGAAGGTAATGTGTGTGTGTCAAGCACGGATGGGGAGGTAGAAGTGAAAGATGTGGCATCTCGTATTTCTATTCGTTCTATGGATGCGTGTAAAGAACCGGGACAAAAATTTGTGATTGACCTTGATGATACTTGGTACAAAACGAGATATGAATCGGTTGATTGGTGGAAAGAAGAGAATGGCGATTCTATTTATATAGGTAATAGGCCAAATTTAAGTGTTTTGTTTTTTGATGAATATGGTGAACAGAAGTTGTTTTTGAAAACCACTACATCATATTATGGCTGCGAAGAAGATACAACATCAATGATTATTGATGTTCCGGGATATACTGCAGATTTTCGTGTTGATAAAGATATGGTGTGTATCGGAGAAGAGGTTAGCTTTGAGTTGTTTAATACGCAAAATATTGATGTGTATAATCATTATTTTGAATTTGGCGATGGAATGCGTGTAAGCTCGGGTTTTGATGGTTTAACGCATGCCTTTGACGCATTGCCTGATAATGTGAATAATTCGTATAAAGTCCAGTTTATTGTGGAGGCTCCGGGGTGTAAAACGCAGGATATAAGTAAAGAAATTGAATTGTATCCTGTTATGGCGGATTTTGATCGTGGTGAGTTTGATTTGGACACTATTGGCTGTGCTCCCTATGAGGTGAGCTTTGTAAATAAGTCTGTTGGGTTAAATCAAAATAATTATATCTGGGATTTTGGTGATGGGACGACATCTACAGAAGAAAATCCTACTCATTCATTTATGACGGTTGATTCTATATATAATGTGTCGCTCTCTATGGAAGCAAGCGTGTGTGCTCATACAATGGTGAAACCTGTGTATACGTATCCGTTGCCAATTGTTGAGTATATTACTGATACGACAATTTGTGTGGGTGAAACGGTTGATCTGGAAGCTGTTGGAGATTTTTCTTCTGTTTCGTGGCGTCCTGCTCAGTTATTTGAAAATTCTACGATAGCAAAAACTTCTGTTACTGTTCCTCATTCGATGTATTTAATTGCTGATTTAATTAGTAAAGATGGCTGCGAAAGTTCAGATAGTTTGTTTATTTATGTACAACAGCCTGCTGCGTATTTAGGAGCTCCGGATTCTTTGTTGTTGTATTATTTTAGTTCTGATTCTTTGCGATTTACGAGTGAAATATCATCGAAATTAGTTGTTGGAGAAAAGTATAATCTTAATAATGATGAAATTACCGGCGTTATTTATTCATGGTCACCTGCCGATTATTTAAGTTGCGATGATTGTGCGAGTCCTGATATTGATTTGGAATGCGGAAAAGCCGGGTATCCTAATTGTTTAGATTTTCCCGGCGAATTGGAGTATACGGTTTATATGACGGATATATTAGGGTGTTTTACTGAAGAACGCACAATAGTTTTCGAAATAGTAACAGATTCAAAAGCACGACTTCCTCAGGCATTTACTCCTAATTCTGACGGTTCAAACGATTTAGCATTTGTGCGAGGCTGGGGCGTTAAAGAATTCCTTGAAGTGCGTATATATAATCGATGGGGGCAAATGGTGTTTATGTCGAAAAATATGGATACTGGTTGGGATGGCACGTTCAAAGGTGAGCCGCAAAAGGCCGACACGTATTCTTATACTATTAAATATATCAGTTCTGAAGATACGGAAGAGTTTGTTAAGGGATATATTACGCTTTTACGATAAGTGAGGGTATTGTTTTTTTACCATTGAATTTGTAATGATACATATGATGGATGTATTGCATAAAAACTGATATCTGTATTACCTTTTTTTGTGTGTAGT
>CAZLCY010000155.1:0-6056 GCA_964558075.1 uncultured Bacteroidales bacterium | reverse complement strand
AAAAAATAGATTGTATGTTAGCTCAAACAGATGTATCAGCATCAAGTAATGAAGTTTGTTTTGGTGATGATAATCCTAGCTTTAATGTGACAAATGCTACAGAAGATGTTGTTTGGTATGCCGATGCAAGTTTGTCTACTGAAGTAAATAGAGGTGATGAGTTTCAGCCGACAGATACAGAGGAAGGTACATATTCGTATTATGTTGTACAGGAAGGTGAATGTGTGAGTGCGAAAACAACAGTTTCGTATGAAATTAATGCATTACCGGTTGTTGCTATATACGGACCAACATCTTTGTATGTAGATGATGATCCTGCCACAATTACTGTATCTCCTTTAGGTGGTAGTTTACTTGGTTCAGGTTTATCGGGTAATACATTTGACCCTGCATCTGTAGATCCCGGTACGTATAATCTGTCATACACCTATTCTGATGCGAATAATTGTGAAAACTCAACAAGTCATTCAATTCTTGTTGAAGAAAGAACATATGCTGACAGAACTCAATTGGGTGATACCATTGCTCGTGCTCAAAGTGTGTATGACGCAAATGAATTGAGTGAGGCATACACCCAATCAGCTAAAACAAGCTTGAATAATGCAATAACAACTGCTCAGTATTATTATGACAACTATCAAAATTATACTGATGCTGAGTTATTAGAACAAACTAATATTTTAAGTGAGGCAATTCAAGCTTTCTTGGATTCACGAACTGAAACCGTGGATGTTTCCGGATTAATTGCTAAAATTAACGAAGCAGAAGATGTATATGATGATAACCTTGCTAATCAAGGTTCTGAACCGGGTGATTATCCTGCCTCAGCATTTTCAGACTTAGATGATGCAATTTCTGATGCTGAATTTTATGTTGCTAATCTTCCTGCAACTCAAACAGACGTCGATAATCAGATTGATTTATTACAAGATGCGATTGATGCATTTTATGAGTCTGAGATTCCTGTGCCTGATGTTGTAAGTATTGAGGTGGCAGAGTCTACCGTTAATTTGGTTGAAGGTGCGGTATTTACTCCTGTGGTGACATTTAATCCTGACGGTGCTGCCGGTGATGTAATTTGGTCAAGCTCAAGTAGTTCTGTGGCAAGTGTTGTTGCTGCTACCGGTGTTGTTACGGCTCAATCAAAAGGTGTGACGCAAATAACCGGAACATTGGCAAGTGACCCATCAATAACTGTTCAGTATGTTGTTCAGGTAAGTGGTATACCAACAGTTTCTAATATAGAAATTGCTGACGGAATTGGTGATCAGTTGATTATTACATTCTCGGAACAAATGCAAGATCCAACAAATGACATTTATTTAGATCTTCAAGTGGTTGCATCGAACTCTAATCTTGTAGTAACTGATGTTGCTTTGGATCCAAATAATAATATGAAAATCATTGTTGATTTAGGAACAGTAATCAATAATCCTGAAGAAATAATGGTTGTGTATTCCGGAACATCACTTCAGTCTATTGCGGGCTCAGAAGTTGAAGCATTTGAACGCAGAATTGATGGAACATCTATTGATGCTGTTTTCGGAGTAAATGTGTTCGTGTATCCTACAATAGCTTCAAGTCAGCTTTATGTTGCCGGTGTTGGTAGTGCAGAACAAATTTCAATAGTTACTGCTGAAGGAAAAACAATTCAAACTGTTCCGGTTACCGGAAATTCCATTGCGATTGATGTGGAAAAACTTGCTCAAGGAACGTACACTATTCGAATCGATTTCGGAATAAATACTGTACAGGCTCGTTTTGTAAAAGAATAATAGTATACGAACAATAAATTTTACACCAAAAAAAGAGGTTGTTGTTTTTCAGCAACCTCTTTTTTTTATAACAAATCGTTAATAACTTTATAATAATCTGCATTCTTGTTTTATATCTCTATAGTAGTTTTGTATATAAAATGGATATATGAATAATACTCTTTTTGACGGATTAAATACAGAACAAAGAAATGCTGTTGAATGTCTGAATGGTGCAAGTCTTGTTATTGCCGGTGCAGGATCGGGAAAAACTCGTGTACTCACGTGTCGTATAGCAAACCTTTTAGCACATAATATTCCTGCTCATGTGATTCTTTCGCTAACGTTTACTAATAAGGCTGCACGCGAAATGAAAGAACGTATTGCCGAAATAGTAGGGGAGGATATTGCTCGTAATTTATGGATGGGTACTTTTCATTCTGTTTTTGCGAAGATTCTTCGCTTTGAGGCTCAAAATATTGGTTTTTCTTCTAATTTTACTATCTACGATACACAAGATTCTCGAAGTTTGCTTGGCAAAATCATAAGCGATTTGAAGTTAGAAAAAGATGCGTATAAACCTGCAGCGGTTCAGTCAATTATATCAAAAGCAAAAAATAATCTGATTACTGCTCAGGCATATTCTCAAAATACAGATAATCATAAGCGTGATGCATATAATAAAATGCCTGAAATTCATGCAATATATACGCAGTACCAAAACAGGTGTAAAAAAGCCGATGCAATGGACTTTGATGATTTGTTAATGTATACAAATATTTTGTTTCGTGATAATCCGGCTGTTCTTCAAAAATATCAAAAACGATTTCAGTATATTTTGGTTGATGAGTATCAGGATACAAATTTTTCTCAGTATTTAATTGTAAAAAAATTAGCAGAACCACAAAATAATGTCTGTGTTGTGGGTGATGATGCTCAGAGTATTTATTCGTTTCGCGGAGCTAAAATTGAAAATATATTTAAGTTTTCTAATGATTATCCCGATTCAAAATTATTTAAACTTGAACAAAATTATCGTTCAACTCAAACTATTGTTGATGCCGCCAATAGTCTGATAAAAAAGAATACAAAGCAAATTCCAAAACATACTTTTTCTGAACAAGAATTGGGCAATAAAATTTCTTTAATTGAATTTGCTACCGATATTGAAGAGGGTATAGGTGTTGCACGGGAAATAAAAAATATTGTTGCAGAAAGCGAATTATATAAAGATATTGCTATTTTGTATCGTACTAATGCTCAGTCACGTATTCTTGAGGAGGCTTTAAATAAATTGCACATACCCTGTCAGATTTATGGTGGAACCTCATTTTTTCAACGAAAAGAGATTAAGGATATTTTATCATATGTTAGAGTGTGCGTTAATCCAAAAGATGAAGAAGCAATTTCGCGAATTATAAATTTCCCGGCTCGGGGTATCGGGCAAACAACGGTTCAAAAAATTATATTGCTTTCCGAAAAAACAAATATTTCTGTCTGGGATGTTATTTCTAATATTGAGCTCGCAGGTGATGTTTTTAATAAGGGAACTACAAAACGTATAATTGAATTTAGGGAGTTAATTAATTCATTCCGAAAGGATTTGTCTGAAGCTGACGCCTATGCTTTACTTCAAAGAATAGTTGAGCAATCCGGTATTTATTCATTCCTTAAATCTGATTCTTCTATTGAAGGAAAAAACAGGTTTGATAATATGCAAGAATTACTTAATGGTGCTAAAGAGTTTACCGATGATGAAGAAGATGAGATATCTCTCGCTGATTATCTTGAAAAAATAGCATTGTTAACCGATATAGATTCGGAGGATGATGAGTTTAATAAGGTTACTTTAATGACAATACATTCTGCAAAAGGATTGGAATTTGAACATTGTTTTATTGTTGGTTTGGAAGAAAATTTGTTTCCTTCGCAAATGTCTATCGGTCGCCCGAAAGATGTTGAAGAGGAGCGCCGTTTGTTTTATGTTGCATTAACTCGTGCAAAAAAGTCTGTGCATCTTACGTATGCATTGTCTCGGAGAAAATGGGGAAATCTTACTGCGTCAACAGTAAGCAGATTTGTTGAGGAAATTGATTCGGGGTTTATTACGGCACAAAATTCTTCAAAATTCTCTTCTCAGCCTACTCAAGAATCAACAATGTTTGCAAATTTTACTGCCTTACGGAAACAAAAATCCCAACAAGATCGCTTTTCTCAATTTAAACGAAAGCAGAGTGCGACTGCACAATCAAGCAAATCAAGCGTTCCTCAGTTTGAGCCCGATAATCCTCGAGACATAAAGTCCGGAACATGGGTGCTTCATGCTAAATTCGGGAGAGGATTTGTTGAATCTATATCCGGTACTTTTCCCGACAGTACTGCTGTTATTAATTTTGAAAATGGAGAGCAAAAACGTTTGTTGTTAAAATTTGCAAAGTTAAAAGAAGTATCGTAATATGTTTTTTTGATAAACACGTAAGTTTTGATAAAAAAATGTATGTGCAAGATATTATTTTTGTATTTTTGTAATAAATTAATATTGTGATAGAAATGGATTATAATACGACGCAAAAGAAAATAATTTTGCCCGAATATGGTAGAAATATTCAAAAGATGGCTGAGCATCTTTTTGAAATTGAAGATAGAGATGAACGGACAAAAGCTGCTCACGAACTCGTTTCTATTATGATTAATATGAGTCCGGCGGTTAAGGATACGAAAGATCATAAACAAAAAATTTGGGATTTTCTTGCTCAGATGTGTGAATATAAATTGGATATTGATTATCCTTTTGAGATTATGAATGTTTCGGAATTATCGAATACGGAACCATTACCATATACAACCGGAAAAATTAAATACCGTCATTATGGTTTAATGATTGAGCGATTAATTTCTGCTGCGTGTGATTATGAAGAGGGAGAGGAGAAAGAGCAGTTGATTAAAATGATTGCAAATCATATGAAAAAGACATATGTTGCCTGGAATAAAAAACCGGTTAATGATTCAATAATTATTAATGATTTATATCATATATCTCAGGGTAAATTGGTTCTTAATGAAGACACTAAGTTGATGCATGTTGTTGTTGCTCCAACTAAACCGGCTTCGAATAATTACGGAAAAAAGAAAAATAAAAACCGTAAGAAAAAATAAAATATGTCTGTTTTTAAAATAGTAGGAGGAAAAAAACTTTCGGGAGAAATTGTGCCACAAGGTGCAAAAAATGAGGCTTTACAGGTTATTTCTGCTGTTTTATTAACTTCGCAACAGGTTACTATTAAAAATATTCCACATATTCGTGATGTGGTAAAACTCATAGAATTACTTTCGAGTTTTGGTGTGTCGGTAACAAAATTGAATGATACTGATTATGCTTTTTGTGCAGATTCAGTTAATTACGATTATTTTTACTCTCCAGAATTTATTGAACAATCAACAGCTTTACGTGGCTCAATTTTAATTGTGGGGCCTTTGTTGGGGCGTTTTGGTGAAGGCTTTATTCCAAGTCCCGGCGGCGATAAAATTGGTCGACGACGTTTGGATACGCATTTTATAGGCTTTCGCGATTTAGGTGCCGAGTTTTCATATGATGCTCAGGCTTCTTCTTATTCTGTTAAAGGTAAGCATCTTAAGGGAACATATATGCTTCTCGATGAGGCTTCGGTAACCGGTACGGCTAATATAATCATGGCTGCTGTGTTGGCAGAAGGGGTTACTACAATTTACAACGCTGCCTGCGAACCATATATTCAACAATTGTGTAAAATGCTGAATTGTATGGGAGCTAAAATTACCGGAGTGGGTTCAAATTTATTGCGAATTGAAGGTGTTACCGAATTAGGTGGTTGTGAGCATACCATACTTCCTGACATGATTGAAGTTGGTAGTTTTATGGGGATTGCGGCAATGACAGGTTCCGAAATGACAATTAAAAATGTTTCGTTTCAGGATTTAGGAATTATTCCTCAGGCTTTTTCGCGATTGGGGGTGCAATGGGAATTACGCGGTGATGATATTTATGTGCCTTCGCAGGATTCGTATACTATTCCAACTTTTATTGATGGCTCTATTATGACAATTTCTGATGCTCCATGGCCGGGATTAACTCCCGATTTGTTGAGTGTGATTCTCGTTGTTGCGACTCAGGCTGTCGGAAGCGTGCTTATTCATCAAAAAATGTTTGAAAGCCGCTTGTTTTTTGTCGATAACCTGATTGATATGGGCTGTCAAATTATTTTATGTGACCCACACAGAGCAACGGTTATTGGTTTGGGTAATAAATTCCCGCTTCGATCGACA
>CAZLCY010000154.1:0-6078 GCA_964558075.1 uncultured Bacteroidales bacterium | reverse complement strand
GAAGAAGATGTGTTATTATATACTCACGACAGAAAATAAATAATCGATGGCATGTCCAGCCGGTGGTATGCAATTCACGAGTACAATAACCCGACCTTACATAATGCGGCAACAGAACAACTCAATAAGATGTCGCACATTATGTTTGGTAGACTTACCCGTAGCCCTGCTATAGAATTAGCTACTAAAATTTTAGCTATTGTTCCTCAAAATCTGCACCATATTTTTTATTCAGATTCTGGATCCGTATCAGTGGAAGTTGCGATGAAAATGGCACTACAATATTGGTATTCAAAAAATCAAGCGTCGAAACATAAATTTGCAACTATTCGGGGCGGATATCATGGCGACACCTGGCATGCAATGTCAGTATGTGATCCGGAAAACGGAATGCACAACATATTTTCCGACTCACTACCTCAACAATTTTTTGTACCGCGTCCACAATCACTTTTTGGTGGCACATGGCATGCCAAAGATAGTGATGCCGTGCGGAAATTATTTACAAACCATCATACAGAAATTGCAGCATTTATTCTTGAACCGATTGTACAAGGTGCCGGTGGTATGTATTTTTACCACCCTCGTTTCTTACAAGAATTGCGGACATTATGTGATGAATTTTCCATTTTACTCATTACTGACGAAATAGCTACGGGATTTGGCAGAACCGGAAAAATGTTTGCCTGCGAACATGCAAACATTGAACCCGATATTCTCTGCATGGGAAAATCAATTACCGGAGGATATATGAGTTTTGCCGCTACAGTATGTACTACCGAAATTGCGGAAACCATTTCTGATAATGCTCCGGGGGTATTTATGCACGGACCGACTTTTATGGGGAATCCTCTCGCTTGTGCAGTTGCGTCTGCAAACATTTCACTGCTGTGTGATTCAAATTGGCAAGATACTATTGCACAAATCGAACAGCAACTCATCAATGAACTCTCTTCACTAAAATCTCATTCTGCGATACAGAATGTGCGCGTGTTAGGAGCAATTGGTGTTGTTGAGATGAGGGAAGCGGTTGACATGAAAAAAATTCAACCACTCTTTATGAAACATGGCGTGTGGATTCGTCCGTTCGGGAAATTAATATATACCATGCCTTCATATATTATTAATTCATCGGAATTACATAATTTATGTGAGGGAATAAAAGATACTATTTACGAAGTATACGGCAAATAACAGAAAACATGTCTCGCTATCAATCATATAAAAATTCATTAGACCATCTGCACAAAACAGGTGGATTTCGAAGTATTCACAATCCTATACCGGACAATATGACAAACCTGTGTTCCAATGATTATCTTGGATTAAAACATGACAATGAATTGTATGAAGAGTTTTCTAAAGAACTTTCTTCTGCAAAATATCGCTTTACCGCTGCATCATCTCGTTTACTAAGCGGCAATTCCGATGAATATACGGCATTAGAAACATACCTGAAAAATCTATATTCAACAGAATCGGCACTGGTTTTCAACAGTGGTTATCACATAAATGCAGGAGTTTTACCGGCATTGACAGGCAAACATGATTTGATAATTGCTGACAAATATGTGCATGCCAGTATAATTGACGGTCTTAAACTCAGCTCAACAGATTACATTCGGTACAGACATCTCGACTACGAACATTTAGAAAAAATTTTACAAGACAAAGCACACACATACGCTTCGGTATTCATTGTGACCGAAAGTATTTTTAGCATGGACGGTGATTGTGCCGATTTACCCAAAATTGTAGCACTCAAAAAAAAATATAATGCCTTTTTGTATGTTGACGAAGCACATGCACTTGGTATTCGCGGCGAAAAAGGACTTGGTTTGGCAGAAGAACAAGATTGCATTGCAGACTGCGATTTCATTGTTGGCACATTCGGGAAAGCAATAGCTTCGGTAGGAGCCTTTGTTGTGTGCAATACTCTATTCGCATCACACATAATAAACCACGCTCGTACATTTATATATACAACAGCACTTCCACCGATAAATCTTGCGTGGACGCTGTTTATTATGAAAAAAATTCCATTATTTACAGATAAACGAGCCCATCTACAAAATTTACAAGAATTGTTTATAGAACAAACAAACCTTACTGCAGACACACACATTATACCCTACATTTTAGGTTCAAACGAGCATGCTATTCGGTATGCAAAGAATCTTCAAAACAACGGAATATATGCTCTGCCGGTACGATATCCGACCGTGCCTCGGAATAAAGCACGCATACGTTTTTCTCTTCACGCCGGACTTTCAAAAACAGATATAATACGCATAACTGACATACTACAATTAGATGAAATATAAATGGTTACATCAAAAACAAAACAGTTCGTGTATTCTCTTTTTTAATGGCTGGGGAATGGACGAACATGCAGTTTCGCACCTGAATCCCAATACGTATGATGTGTGCATGATATACGATTACAATCCAATCCAACAAATACCGGATATATTTGATTCATACGAAAAACTTTATCTCGTAGCATGGTCACTTGGTGTATATGCTGCAGAAATAACATTACATAATTCAGCATTACAATTCGAAAAAAAAATTGCAATAAACGGAACCGGAAAACCTATCGATGATGCATATGGTATTCCTGAAAAGATTTTCACCGCTACTCTTACCACTTGGAACGAAAAAAACAGAGAACGATTTAATATTCGTATGTGTGGCGGACACACACACTATTCACAAATAAAACATCATATGAGTTTGAGAAGCATTGAAAATCAACATGATGAATTGAAACATATATATGAAACATACACACACAAAAACGCACAGACTTTGTTCGTTTGGGATACCGCTATAATTGGCACAAATGATTTAATTTTTTCAAAGGAAAATCAAGAAAATTATTGGTCAAAACAAGTAAATAGTCTTATTTTGCCTTTCAGTCATTTTCCATTTTCCGACTCACAAAAATGGGACAATATTATTGAAGAAAAAATATGAATATACCGGATAAAGAATTAATTGGAAAACGTTTTTTTAAGAAAAAAGACACCTACAAAAAGCAAGCTGTGATACAACAAAAAGTTAGTAACATGCTTGCCGAAATGATTCATGCCCATTCTGATTCGTATACAAAAATGTTAGAAATAGGTTGTGGCGTAGGATTTTTAACTGATTTTATTCTATCGAAATGCTCGGTAGAAAAATTCTTTGCAAATGACATTACCGGACATCTTGAAGACGAACTGCTTCAGATTATTAAATCTCATTCCTGCCCTTCATCAGAATTTATTTGGGGCGATGCAGAAGAGATAACCTTCCCTCCCCATTTAAGTGCAGTAGTTTCGAGCTCAACATTTCAATGGTTTCATGACATTCCGAGTTTTATTGTTAAAACATACAACACACTTGAAAAAGACGGACTATTTGCGTTCTCCACATATGGTCCGAATAATTTTATTGAAATAAAAAAAATTAACAATTACGGATTACGCTATCTTACACTTGCACAACTAAAAGCATTGCTGAAACCATATTTCGAAATTATATCGGCTGAAGAGTGGACAGAAAAACTCTATTTCAAAGATCCGTATGATGTGCTTAAACATATTCAGGCAACTGGAGTGAATTCTATTACGAACCATCAAAGCTATTTCGGCAAAAAAAACATAGAGCAATTTATCCGCTCATACAATCGGTTTTTCACTGAAGACGACAAAGTTTTCATAACGTACCACCCAATTATTATTCTAGCTAAGAAAAAATAAAATGAATCATACGTTTTACATTAGCGGTATAAATACTGACTGTGGAAAAACCTACATTACGGGCTTACTGGCACGGAATTTTTTACTAAAAAACTATTCCGTAATAACCCAAAAACCTGTACAAACAGGCTGCACAAAAAATATTGCAGATGATATTCGTGCCCACCGGCACCTTATGGAAACAGAGTTATTTCCTGAAGACACAAATAACACAACCTGCCCATATATTTTTTCGTACCCTGCCTCACCTCATTTTGCAGCAGAAATAGATAACAAAAAAATTTCATTTTCTGTGCTTGCCGAAACACGAGAAATACTTCAAAACACATACTCTATACTCCTTATTGAAGGAGCCGGCGGTCTTTGTGTTCCTATTACCAAAGATGTGTTATTTGTAGATTATCTTGCAGAACAATCATATCCGGTGATTTTAGTATGTTCATCACAATTAGGCAGCATTAACCACAGTATATTAAGCTTAGAACTCTGCAAACAAAAAAACATTCAGGTTCACGGTATTGTGTACAACTTTCTGCCGGATAGTGATCCAAACATTGCACAAAACAGTTTTGAATACATTACAACATATGCTTCAAAACATTTTCCCGACACGGAAATTCTCACATCTGATGAACTTGAACAAGGAAGAATTTTTTCGCTATGAGAAAAAAAACTGATAATTCAATACAACAACACATTTCAAAACTACGCTTTTGCACCACTCTGCCCGGAAAAAAAGCTCACATCAAAATGGCACCAAGCCTTCGTAATTTAGATATAAATGATTATACCAATGCAATACGAAGTGCCGTTCTTATCTGTTTATTCGAAAGAAACAATGCACTCTATTGTATTTACACCAAACGCAGCATACAAAAAAACGATAAACACAGCGGCCAAATTTCCTTTCCCGGTGGACGCTACGAAACAAAAGACGAAAATTTACAACAAACCGCTATTCGTGAATGCTTTGAAGAAATTGGACTTTCTGTTTCCGAATCCGATATTTCATTGCAATTATCCGACATCTATATTCCTGTGAGTAATTATATAGTAAGCCCTTTTGTCACATTCATACCAACTGTTCCCAACATATATGAAATACAAAAAACAGAAGTCGAAGAAATAATTGAAGTGCCTCTAGAATTATTCATGAATAAAGAATCAATACAAGAAAGAACTGTTTTACAAAATAATCAAGAAATAACTATCCCCTATTACTCTTTTAACACACACGAAATATGGGGAGCAACTGCAATGATTACCGCTGAATTGGTTGCTATTCTTCGGGGGTGATTGGAACTCGTAACATATATTTTTTTTAATTATTCAAAATATTTTATAACTTTGAATAAACTTGTACAAATTGATTACACATACTACCACACACACCTACGACCCCGATTACGGATTTGTAACCGCAATACAAACAGCTTCTGTTCAGGATTTGCACTTTGATTATTATAATGAGAGCAATGAACCGCAACAAAATATCCAAAGCAGAACACATTTTGGTTTACAAGAAACATTCTCGTATGATAATGCAAACAGATTAACAGGTTCAGTTGTTGAACAACATGACCCTATTGTAGTTGATTACGATGCCAATGGGAATATTCAATATAAATCAAATGTAGGAACATATGATTATACGAGTTCATCAGATGAATACCCTAACCCATATGCAGTAAAAGGAATTACGAATCCACCAACGGGAGTTGACGAAATAGAACGTCTCGAATTATCATATACTCCATTTAATAAGATAGAAAGCATTTTGCAAACTACAGGAAATAAAACTGCGGAATTCACCTATGGACCTGATGAACAACGAAGAAAAATGGTGTTAAAGGAGAATGGAACAGATTACAAAACAACGTATTATGTTGGTGCATACGAAAAAGAAATTACACCGGAAGGCGTTCGTGAACTGCATTACATTGGCGGTTCGGCAGTATATGTAATTAATAGCGACGGAAACTCAGATATGTACTATATATACAAAGACCATTTGGGTTCAATAACAGACATAACAGACCATGAAGGAACAGTAATTGAAAGCCTCAGTTACGATGCCTGGGGAAACAGACGTAACCCCGATACATGGGAATATGACAATAATTTACAAAATTTCTTATTCGACAGAGGTTTTACCGGGCATGCTTGTGCTGAGCGAAGTCGAAGTAAACATCTCGATGACTTTGCCATAATTAATATGAACGGTCGCATATACGACCCCCTCACCGGAAGAATGATGGCTCCTGATAATTATGTGCAGTCTTCGCTTTCGCAAAATTTGAATCGGTATTCGTATTGTATGAATAATCCGTTG
>CAZLCY010000153.1:0-6091 GCA_964558075.1 uncultured Bacteroidales bacterium | reverse complement strand
GTAGGATTTTTAAAAAAATATTCTTTTAATTTTAATTTATTTTTTACCATTGATAATAAATATTATCAATTGATATATAAAATTATCGTTTAATTAACTTATAAAATAAGAAAAATAAAAATAATTTAATAATTTACTTGCACATATGTCCAGTGTCCAGTGAAAATTATTGCATTATTTTTTCAAGAATTTTTTTATAATATTCTTCACAAATATTATTTTTATAAATTTTAGTAAGATTTCTAATTTTATCTTTATCTAAAAAAATATAATCAGGTGTCCCGTCTTTGTTCATGTCGCGATATTCAAAGAAGTGATTTTCGGAGCAGGACAGTATTGTTTTTTGTGTGATTTTCCCTGTAAAATCAACCGAAATAATTGTTCCGTCTTTTCCGGTAGTAATCAATCTATCCGGAGTGTTTCCATGAGCAGGTTCGTAAATAAAATTATTGTTTTTTGATTTGTTAATAAGTTTTGTTACCGGAATTCGTGTTTCTCCTCGCCGGTTAAGAATGTATATATTATTTTCGTCACTGCATACAATATAGTCTTTGGTGCCAATCCTAAAATGTTGTATCGGATTCGAAACAATAGTTTCAGTTCTTCCAAAATCCCATCCTTTAAGAGTGTTTCCTTCAATAGAGAGTAGATATATTTTTTTATTTTTTGCCGGTACACATATTCGATAATCGCGCGAATTGTCATAATCAAAAACAGATAATCCGGCACTGGCTTCGGACTCTAATTTGATAGGATACCGCTCAACAAAATTACCTATGCGGTCGACTATATAGATATGATTTGGTGTATTGAATAAATATTGAATTTTATTGTTTTTGTAAAAATCAATTTCATGAATTTCGCTTATTATGGGTTCTTTCAGTTGTTTTTTCCATTGTATTACCCCGAGACTATTAATAAAATAGAGGTTGTTGTGTGCGTCTTGAACAATAATGTTTTTTTTGCCGGTATGGAAATTTTCAATAATTTTTGGTTTGGTAATAACAATCGTGTCTAAATAACTTTCCCACATAGTACGCGGCTCGTCTTTTGAACCTGGGTTGTAATTGATGAGAAGGTTATTGTAGAGTGTCTTGTGTTCTGCCGCAACCTGAAAAGCAAAACCTTCAAATTTTTGTATTTTTTTTGCATTATTTTGTAACACTTTTGTTGTTTTTGCATCTATATATTCAGGATATATTTCATACGATTTGCTAATGTTCGAATAGAAATACCAGGAATAATTTGTGAGAAGTTTTTCGGAGAATTGAGAAAAGTCTCTGTCGTTATTGAGGGTCTTTTTTAGTTCATATGCGTGAATAAATTTTGATAAAGCAGATACACTATTCCCAAACACTACATAGTTTTCTATAAAGCAGAGGTGTTTTGCCGATGTGTGTGAAAAGGCAGTTCCCCATAATTTTTCCGGAAGATTGCGAATAGGAAATTGGTATATTGTATATTGAATGTTATCATCAATTTTGTAAGTAGAGGTAAATTCTTGTATCTTTTTGTTGTGTTTGTGGGCATAGGTATCAATTATTCCGAGTATTTTTTCCCGAGCTATTGATTGATTTGATACTTTAAGAATAGCAAAGGTGTTTTCGTAAATATCAAGAGAATTTACATAGCCGTAAACCATTGCAATTTCATCATCAAGCAGAGAGTACATTGTTTTTTTTATGTCGATTGGCGGAGAGTCTGCAGATGATAAGGTCTTATTTGTTTCGGCAATTTCCGATGCGTATAGTTGGTAACCTTGCGTATTATGTAAATACTGTTCATATCGTTCTTGAAATGAATGTTTGTTTTGTATGCCAAATGATAAAAACATAGATGTGCCTGCCGGCATTATTTCTTGAATTTCGAATGAAACCGGAGTTTGATTTTGGAAAATACTGAAATAATCCGAATTGTCGGCAATAGAGGTGAACCCGTTTAAAAGCACATAATTAGGGTACATATTAATATCAAACTCACACCATGAACCGAATTTTGGATTGCGTAATAACGTGCCTTTTAGTTTTGGATGAGCATAGAGATATCCAATATTTGATATTTGTTGTAAATTAACATAGAGGTTTGCCGGTACTTTATCACCTGCTGTACGTTGAACTTCGGTAAATAAAGAATCTTGGGTGAGATTTTGTTCGGAATGTATGCTTTTGATAGCGTTTTCAACTAAAATTCTCGATTCGCTTATAATAAGTGTTTCTTTGGTGATTCCGTATGAAACTTTTGAGGTATTGGTTTTAGGTGATACAAAACTCGTAATGGGGTACAGGTTGTTGTACACAAATTCTGTTGTACTGTCTGTACGATATTTTGTTCGCATAAATTCATGAGCAACATCTATTTCCTTTTCATTTTGAATTGGTATTAGAAAGAGAAATTCTAATTTGTTTTTGCCTATTTGTTGAACCGATATTATTATGCTGTTGTCCGCAAGTATGTCAAAATCTTGATTGCGAGAAAGTGTTGAGTCTATGTCTGCAATAAAAGAATTGTATTGTGAAATTACATTGAATGCAGACAATGTTTTCCATATTTCATTGTGCTCTTGCGTGTGCGAAGTAAATGTTTTGTAATTTTTGATTTCAAAAAATAACGCACTATTTTTTGGTATTGCCTGATATATTGATTTATTGAATACTTGTGACTCCTTTTTGAGAAATAAAAAAATAAAAAGTACAATGCCGAGAAGGCAGATAATTATAATAGATGTAAGTATTTTTTTTTGCATAATAAGTTCTCTGTTTAATTCCCACAAAATTAATAAAAACTCTTGTGAAATAATGAAAGCAAAGATATTAAAAAATAAATAATGTAAAATAATTGTTTTTTATGTGTCAGTTTCTAAAAAAAATGTAATTTTGCGGCTTATTATTAATTTTTAAAACGAAATAGTACAATGGCTGTTAAAATTAGATTAGCACGACACGGACGGAAGGCGAGACCTTTCTATCACATTGTAGCTGCAGATAGCAGAGCACCACGTGATGGTAAATATATTGAAAAAATAGGAACGTATAATCCTATGGTAGCAACACAAAGAACGGTTTTAGAATTCGACCGTGCGTTACATTGGTTGCAAGTTGGTGCAGAACCAACACCAACAGTACGTAATATCCTTCAAACCGAAGGTGTATTGTATATGAAACATCTTTTAGGAGGTGTTACAAAAGGTGCTTTTGGTGAAGAAGAAGTTGAGAAAAGATTTCAGGCTTGGGTAGAAGAAAAACGTAAGAAAGATGAGGATGTTCAATCAAAACTTTCTACAGAAAAACAAGCTGCTCTCACAAAACGTCTTGAAGAGGAAAAAGCAATCAACCTAAAACGTGAAGAAGAGATAGCGAAACGAAACTCTGAATTAGCTGCAGAAGCAGAAGCTGCTTCAAAAGCTGCAGAAGTTGAAGAAAATCCTGAAACTGAAGAAGAACCCAAAGCTGAAGTGAGTGAGGAAAAACCAGTAGAAGAGGAAGTTAAGGCAGAACCCAAAGCTGAGGAAAAACCGGCAGCAGAAGAGGAAGCAAAAGAAGAACCGAAAACTGAGGAAAAACCTGCTAATGAAGAAGTGAAAGCTGAAGCTGAAGTAAAGGAAGAAAAACCAGCTGAAGAAAAGTCTGATAAAAAAGAATAATATAATATATCATAAATAATTTATTAAAGGTGTTGTTTGTAATATACAACACCTTTTTTTTACATATATAGTGTGAAAATTTTGCCATCCATTTCCGAATGTGTTTCTATAGGTACAATTACTCAAACTTTTGGTAATAATGGAGAGTTAATTTGTGTGCTTTCTCCTCGTGTTTCTTTACAATTATCTGATTTTTCTCATTTTTTTATAGAGAGAGACGGTATGTTAGTGCCATTTTATTTTTCTGTTTCTTCACAAAAAAAGCAGAAGTATATTATTACATTAGAAGATGTTGATACGGTTCTGCGAGCTTCTGAATTCTTGAACGCCGAGGTGTATGTGCCAAACAATATGGTTTCTATAGATGCTGAAAGTGAGTCGCAAAAATATATCGGATTCTCTGTATTTGACCATACTCAATTGGTTGGTGTTGTTGATAGTGTGCAAAATTATTTTATGCATACAGTGTTATCTGTTTTTGTGCAAGACAACGAGGGTGAAGTTTTAATACCTCTTACGCCTGACTTTATAGAAAATATAGATATTGAACGCAAACATATTTATATGAATTTGCCGGAGGGCTTGCTGGATTTATGAAAACATAAAAATAATAAACCCTAACATTTTCATGCTAGGGTTATTACGGAAAAATCCTTGTTTATATATTATGGAGGTATATATATTACTATAACACATTATGTATGCTTTACCCTATGTTGTTCATATTCTTTTACAAAATAGGAGGGAAAACATGATTGCAGAAAAAATGGTGGTCGATCTCTTTAAACTCCGTGAAGTCTCTATGAACAGACTATGACCTGTCCTTACGTATATTTTTCAATAAGAGTATCAAACACAGTGTTAATTTCTGTATCAAATTGTCCGAAATCAGGATGTTTCGAATACCATTGTGCTAATTCTTGTGCACCTTTTTCAAAAGGAGTTGTACACACAAAATCGGAAACAATAGATTTTATTTTTGAATTGTCAAAAATCATTGAGTGTGTTTTGTCCCCCAATAAACTATCACCCATATCTTTGTGATGTTGAGCAATAATATGAGAAGGTATATGAATAATTGATGGTGTTTTATTGAAAACATGACCAATAATTTCATAAATCCTATTCCAAGTAAGCCACTCATCTGATGTGATATGATATGCTTCGCCAAGTGCTTCTTCTTTTCCAAACAGTCCCACAATTCCTTTTGCAAAGTCGGTATGATGTGTAAGTGTCCATATAGAAGTTCCATCGCCGTGAATAACAACCGGTTGGTCATTAAGAATGCGATGAAGAACGGTATAGCCACCTTCCATTGGTAATAATGTTTTGTCGTATGTATGAGAAGGGCGAACAATTGTTACCGGAAAATTATTGGTTGTATATGCATCAAATAATATATCCTCACAGGCAATTTTGTTACGAGAATATTCCCAATACGGATTTTCACGAGGCGTTTTTTCGGTAACAGGCAATGTTTGTGGTGGGGTTTGATAAATTGATGCTGAACTGATGAAAATGTATTGTTTGGTTATGTCTTTGAACAATGCAATATTTTGTTCAATATGTTCGGGTACAAACGAAATAAAATCGACAACTACATCAAAGCTCATATTTTTGAGAGCTTTTTTTGTTTCTTCACTATTTCTAATATCTGCCTGAATATTGGTAACACCGTTGACAGTTCGAATTGATGATGAAATACCGCGAGTGAGGTTATAAACTTTCATTCCTCGCTTGGCAGCTAATTGTGAGCAAGCAGAACTAATAATACCGGTTCCGCCAATAAATAAAATGTGTAACATAAATAGGATGCGTTTTTATATTAAAGACTATAATTATATAAAATCAAAATGTTCTTGTTCGGTAATTTTTTCACAATAAAAACATTGTAAGCTTATCGGGTTATCGGCAAGAACGGTATATTTTGGTTTAATATTTTGATGATTTGTAATACATGAAGGGTTAAAGCATTTCGTAATACCATGAATATATTCCGGCACACTTATTTTTTGCTTTTCAACAACCGCATAATCTTTTATAATACTTAGGCGAGCCTGAGGTGCAAGAATTGCAATTTTATTGATTTCATCCTGTACAAAAAATTTGTCCGAAATTTTTATAATTGCTTTACTGCCTAATTTTTTGCTTTCTAAATTTGAGCCAAAAGTAATTTGAGAATCAATGTTTTGTAACTTTAGTATTGAGATTACTTCGAATAAATTTTTGCTTGGAACATGATCTATTACTGTTCCATTTTTTATGGCACTTACATTAAGTTGTTTGCGTTGAATGTTTTTGCTCATTTGTAAAATAATATTAACCCTAAAATTAAACTAATAATAGTTTGCCGGGTAAACATCCCGTTTTTTGCTTTTTAAAAATAATATCCCTTGGGGCTTGAATCCACGCATTGGCTTATTTCTTTAACTCTCGGAAGGGGAGGAAGTA
>CAZLCY010000152.1:0-6123 GCA_964558075.1 uncultured Bacteroidales bacterium | reverse complement strand
GAGAATACGCAGTATTTGGAGTTTTCGGGCAGAGACTAAATAGTCGAGAGAAACATAGTTTTGGAGTTTTCGCACAGAGAACAATTAAAATACCTAATTCCTGTCAGCGAAGTTACAACACTAATAATAACAATCTGAGACAACATTTATACTATTTCTTTTTTGGATAATCAAATCGAACAAGACGCCCTTTTGCGGAATATATTTCAGACCATTTTTCAATATTTAACACAATAAGAACAGTACCTAAAGTAGTTATGTGTTGAAATTCATTACCCGGACACAGAATATTAAGATAATCGGAAATGCCGGGATTATGAGCACACACACAAGCCGTTTCTAAAGTATTATCGAGTACTGCGAGCTCTTCCTGCATTGTTTGGGGTGATGCTAAATACAAAGAGGGCAAGTATCTAATAATTGACGAGGTGTACCCTAATTTTGTAATTCCCTCAATAGTACCAACGGTTCGTACAGAATCACTCGATAAAATCACATCGGGACGAGGATATTTTTGAATCAACACACTTGTCATAAGCGGAATATCACGTTTACCTCGTTGGTTCAACTCTCGTTCATGATCTGCAACATCCTTTTGATTCCAATCAGATTTTGCGTGGCGTACTAATATTAGTTTCTTCATCTCTCACGTTATAATGTTATTTGTGGATAAAAATACAATTTTTATCAATACTATATACCATCATAATAATTAAAATTAAAACTTATGATTAAAATATAATGAAAATCATTAATTCTCATTTTTTAAATGATTTATATTAAAAAAGAGATTTTGAAATCATTAAGTCATTATGAAAGTTCATCTTTATTTTTATTATACACAACAAAAAAAAAATGAACATAAAACAAAAAAAATGGCAAAAAAAATTACGGGATTCACGTAAATATGTATTTTTGTTCTTTCTAAACAATTAACTCAAATTTTAATCTTAATACACGAATTATGAAATTCAAAGAAATGCGTAGAGTCCTGTTTGTAAATCAACAATCAGGAGGGATACTATTAATTTTATGTACAATTGTATCATTAATTCTCGCAAATTTAACTACCGGTAGTGCTTACATTGCTATGTGGGAAACAGAAATTATTCCCCATTTTTCGGCAAGTGCTATTATTAACGATGCCCTTATGGCAATTTTCTTTTTACTTATCGGTCTCGAACTCAAACGAGAATTCTTAATCGGTCAGCTATCAAATATTAAAAAAGCTATTTTACCGATTGTTGCCGCTGTGGGAGGAATGGTTGTTCCTGCAATAATTTACACATTTTTCAATATTGGATCAGATACTATGTGTGGTTGGGCTATACCAACTGCTACGGATATTGCATTTTCTCTGGCAATTTTATCGTTACTAAATAAAAGAGTTCCTTTTGCTCTTAAAGTATTTTTAACGGCCTTAGCTGTTGTTGATGATTTAGGTGCAATTATCGTTATTGCAATTTTCTATTGTAAAGATTTTGATTTACTCAGTTTAATATATGCTCTTTCTGCATTCGCAGTATTAATTATATTAAATAAAGCAAAAATTAACAATATTATTTTTTACATTATTGGTGGTTCTATAATGTGGTATTTCATGCATCATTCCGGCGTTCACGCTACAATTGCGGGCGTTTTATTGGCATTTACCATTCCATTTAACAAAGGAGAAAAAACTGCTCCTGCTCACAAATTAGAACACTTTTTACACAATCCGGTAACATTCCTTATTTTACCATTATTTGCATTATCAAATACTGCTATTGCAATAAGTGGCAGCTTTCAGGAAACACTCACACAAAACTATAGCCTTGGTATTCTGTTCGGTCTATTTGTTGGAAAACCGCTCGGTATTCTATTGTTTAGCTTCATTACAGTAAAAATTGGTTTCTCAAAACTAATGGATGGAGTAAATTGGAATCATATAATAGGTGTTGGTTTTGTTGCCGGTATAGGTTTTACCATGTCGATATTTGTAACCCTGCTTGCGTTCGACAATCAACTTATTATTAACAACGCAAAATTAATGATTCTTACTGCTTCATTGCTTTCCGGACTGGCTGGATATATCTATCTTCGGTATTTATGTGGTTGTAAAATAATAAAGGAATAAATGTAATGTGCTTTTTACGTACAATCGGAAGCGATTTTTATTGTAATAACACTCGCATATATCTCAAAGGTGTTGGATTGGGCAGTTGGTTAAATCTCGAACATTTTATGTTCGGACTGCCCGGAACCGATGCTGAAATTCGTTCTATTATTACAAACAGATTTGGTGCCGAATCGGCACAACTATTTTGGAATACCTTCTATTCTGCAGCAGTCAACGAAGCTGATATTGCTTTTGTAAAACAATGCGGATTGAACAGTATTCGTATTCCGGTAAATCATTCATTATTCTATGATGCAGAATTCACACAAAGTACTGCCATTCGAGAAATTGACAGAATTGTTGCTTTGTGCAAAAAATACGATTTATGGGCTATTATTGATTTACACACTGCACCTTTGGGGCAGAATCCTGATTGGCACAGCGACAACAATACAGGTAAAGACGGCTTCTGGTATAACAGCGATGCTATAGATTCTTTTGTTGATTTATGGCACAACATTGCTCACTATTATGCCAATAACACAACTATTGGCGGATACGATTTAATAAATGAACCCTGTTTTTTTTCCGAAGAAGGCACACAAAACATGATGCTATTCTACACAAAATGTACCCGTGCCATTCGCGAAGTTGACCACAATCATATTATTTTTTATGAGGGAAACACGTACTCTCGCGACTTCACCATGTTTACCGAAAATCTCGATGAAAATTGTGCATACACATTTCACCTCTACCCTTTTTTACAACTTCCTGACAAGCTTCATTCGACAAACAAAAAAGAACGGCTTCAACATTGTTTATTCAAAGATGTATCACTCAAACATTTACAAAAAAATCTCAAAAAACCTCTGTGGTGTGGGGAAACCGGTCACCCTCTCCATTTACCCGATTCGTTTAATATGCATACCGAATTTTTATCTCTCTTAGAAGATATGAATATCGGATGGGCTGTTTGGCCTCTCAAGGATGCCGGAGCAATGGGTATGCTTAATGTAAAACAAAACAGTTCGTGGAAAAATCTTTGCAACAAACTTTCCGAAAATTGGGTGTTTTGGGATATTTTTAATCAAGACAGTATTTTATCGGTTGAAAATGAACAAAATACTGAACCCTATTCATTTTACAAACAAATTGCAAAACTAACAACAGAGGCTAATAAAACAGTCAAAAAAAACAGCACAAATCTCGATTTCGAAACACTTATAACTGCTATACAAGATTTTTCTTTTAATGCCTGCGAACCAAATACTGCTCTTCTTGAAAGTATGAATACAATTTATACAAGATAAAAATTCTCTTATTTTCCAACAGAACTTTGCAGTAATAAATATAAAGGAATCATAACATAAAACTATTGCTCAAATAATTACCCATCAACACTCCAATTCAAATTTTGTTTTCTCTCTTTCGATAAATGTGCGTAAATCTGTTGGCTTTTTGCCGGTTACCCGCTCATACACATCAGATAAACCGGGTTCGTGCCGGAATCTGGGCAAAAAGTGAAGAAGCATCATAACGATAATCATTTCGGTCTTCATACCTTCCCGTTTTTTTATCCAAAAAAATAAGAACAAATTACAATTCCGATAGCTAATCGGTTTTGTAATGATAGAATTAATAAATGCCGTTACTGTATTAAAATTTTCGTTTTCCAGTCCGGTAATATCATAAGCTTGTCCTGAATATTCGGAAAATTTATTGAGCATAACAGCAGCTATTTCAGCTATATTTTCAATATCAACCCAGTTAAATTTCGCCTGACCTGCCGGCAAAATAATTTTCCGTTTTGTAGAGATATCATGCATAAGAGTCGTCGTGAGATTTTGCATAAAATAACTAGGACGAAGAAAAACATAGTCCAAACCATACTCCTGTATCAATCGCTCAATTTTATTATGAGGTATGATTGTGTTTTTTTCGGCTCCCTGAACAGAAATAAATACAATCTCGTTACTATTATTTTTCACACATGCCGACAAAAGTGGTTTAAAATAAGTTGAAACATCTGATATATGAGGCGGGCGTACAAGAAAAACTCGGTCAATATCGACCAAAGCTCTATCAAAGGTGGAAGAATCTTCAAAATCGAAATACACAAACTCGAGTTTTGCATAATTCGCTAAAACTTGATGTGCTTTTTCAACATCTCTCACCCCGACAATTATTCTATGAGATGTTTTATTTTTAAATAAATAATGAATCACCTCAAAACCAATATTTCCGGTTGCTCCTGTTATCAATATAGTACTCATTTTTTTGATAATTGTTATTGTTTAATAGGACGTATTTCTAATTAGTCTCTGCCCGAAAACTCCAAATTATGACTTTTCTCGCAAACACTAATTATTAAAATGCATTCGAAATATTTTTTCTATTCAAATAATAGAAAACAAAAACATATTACAATAAAAAAAACCGGAGATTCTTATAAAAAAAACCTCCAGTCTTATTTTATTCCATTATACAAATCAGACATCAAAACGATCTGCATTCATAACTTTTACCCAAGCGTTCACAAAATCGTGAACAAATTGCTCTTTATTATCGTCTTGTGCATAAAATTCAGAATATGAACGCAACACAGAATTTGACCCAAAAACCAAATCTACTCTGGTTGCAGTCCATTTTGTCTTTCCGCTTTTTCGATCAACAATTTCATATAGATTTTCTTCAACAGGTTTCCATTCATTATCCATATCTGTTAAGTTAACAAAAAAGTCGTTTGTTAAAACACCAACTTTATCGGTAAACACGCCATGTTTTGCACCTCCATAATTTGTTCCCAACACACGCATTCCACCAATCAACACCGTCATTTCGGGTGCAGTAAGACCCATAAGTTGTGTTCTGTCGAGCAACATTTCTTCGGGTTTCACCACATAATTTTTTTTCAGCCAATTACGATATCCGTCGTGAAGAGGCTCAAGAACATCAAACGATTCTTCATCAGTCATTTCTGCGGCAGCATCGCCTCTACCCGGCGCAAAAGGTACAGTTATGTTTACACCTGCTTCTTGTGCCGCTCTCTCTACAGCAGCAGTTCCACCCAATATAATAAGATCAGAAATACTTATCTCAAAACGTAACCCCGTTTGTATTTCCATAAGTTTATTCAGCACACGAGCTAATCGTTCCGGTTCATTCCCTTCCCAGTTTTTCTGAGGAGCGAGACGAATTCTAGCACCATTTGCACCACCTCTAAAGTCAGAACCTCTAAATGTACGTGCACTATCCCACGCAGTATTTATAAGTTCCTCAGAACTAAATTCTGACTGTAATAGTTGCTTTTTAATATCATTAATTTCAGATTCCGACAACGAATAATTACCGGCAGGAATCGGGTCTTGCCATATTAAATCTTCTTTCGGAACATCAGGACCGAGATACCTGCTTTTAGGCCCTAAATCACGATGCGTTAATTTAAACCATGCTCGTGCAAAAACTTCAGCAAAATAAGCGGGATCTTTATAAAAACGCTCAGATATTTTTCGATATTCAGGATCCATTTTCAACGCCATGTCAGCATCCGGCATCATAGGGTTTCTTTTTTTGCCGGGAGTATGAGCATCAAAAGGCTTATCCTCTTCCTTTATATTGACCGGTTCCCCTTGCCACGCACCTGCAGGGCTTTTTTTCAGTTCCCACTCATGGTTCAACAATAAATAAAAATACGTCTCATTCCACTTATCCGGATGCGTTGTCCAGGCACCCTCCAAACCGCTAGTTACAGTATCTTCCGCATTTCCTTTTCCCTGAGTATTTTTCCAGCCAAAACCTTGTTCCTCCACATCAGCAGCCTCGGGTTCAGGACCAAGTTTAGAAGCATCACCGTTTCCGTGAGTTTTTCCAACCGTATGGCCACCTGCAGTTAAAGCAACCGTTTCCTCATCATTCATCGCCATCCGTTTAAACGTCACCCGTACAGCTTCAGCAGTTTTTAAAGGATCAGGCACACCATCAACACCTTCAGGATTCACATAAATCAATCCCATTTGAACCGC
>CAZLCY010000151.1:0-6214 GCA_964558075.1 uncultured Bacteroidales bacterium | reverse complement strand
ATTCCGAAGGAGCATATATAGTTGAACCTGTATTGCTATATGATAATAATTACTTATTAAACAGTACTGTTGCCCCTTTTAATCAGGGAACATATTATTGGTCTGTTCAGGCTAAAAATGACCTGCCGTCACAAACTGCTGCCGTTACACGCACATTCATAGTCGACAGAACAGCTCCCGGCATACCGGTTAGTCTTTTTCCTATAAATGACACGGTACTTACTCAAAAAACAATCACATTCCGCTACGAACGTTATGATGACGGTACTGGTGCTCCGGTATTCGACACACTATATCTTTTAAAGAAAAATGCATCTGAAATATATGAGGTATTTAAAAAAGAACGAAATGCTAAAAATTTACCGGAACTCAAAATTTCTGAATTACCAAGCGGAAACTATAAATGGTATAAAAAAACTTTGGATAAACCAAAAAACGGAAGTGATAAAAGTGGAGACGAAGAATTTATAATTGAATAAAAAAGACTTGTGTGAAAAAAAAAAATGTTACATATCTATTACTTGTTATCGTTATTGTAGTATGGGGAATAATACTGTACAAAATCTATGAGTACATTTCAACAGACTCCGACAAGTCTTCCCCCATGGCTATTGACACGACGTCTTTTCAAGAAACGACCATACCAACAGATACATTTTCTTTGTCTCTCGACTATCAGGATCCGTTTCTTAAAAAACAACTCAATTATCGTACAAAACCATCGCTTACAAAAAAACACTCCCACACACCAAAAAAAACACAACCGAAAATCACAAAGCAGACTATTCAAAAAACCATATGGCCACATATTACATATGATGGCATGATTCGTTCAGATGAAACAAATCTTGCATTATTACAAATTAATAATCAATCGTATATTATTGCCCTTGGTGAAGAGGAAAAAAACATTCACGTAAAACAATTATTTCAGGATTCAATTTTATTACTGTATAAAGATGAAGAAAAATATTTTTTTAAACATTAGCATTATTGCATTGCTCACCTGTTTGAGTATGTATAGCCATGCACAATTATTTTCGAAAGAAATTAAAACACGAGAAATGCAGGTGCTTCAAAACGACTCACTCTATATTGTAAATTTTATATATAGTGATGAAAGAAAAAAAGAACCCAATCATTGTATCGACTGTTTCTATTTTTGGGTCTCAAACAATTCTATTGTTAGAAACCAAGGGGCATATATAGAAAACCCTCTTCATGGCACTTGCGTTATTATGAATGGCAATAAAGTAATTGCTCGCGGAGAATTTGAAAACGGATTAAAAAACGGCATTTGGAAGCATTGGGACGAAAACGGAAATTTGGTATACACAACCGAATGGAAAAATGGAAAAAAACACGGTACAAAAACAGAATACAAAAACAATCAAATTTTCAAAACCTCTGAATATAAAGACAATACATTACACGGAAAAAAAATTACTTTCCGAGACGACTCCGTTGTTTCCGAACAAAAATATAAACATGGCATTCTGTGTGACACACATACTCAGGAAGAAAAAGAGAAAAAACATTTCCTTTCCTCTCTCTTCTCATCTTCTGATAAAGAAAGTACAGACACTAAACAAACCGAAAAAAAAGTTCGAAAAAAAGAAGAAAAAAATAATACTCAAGAAAACACACCTTTTTTTCAGTCAGTTTCAGAAAAATGGAAACATTTCACAACTAAATGTCGCTCTTTTTTCGCACGAGACACAAAAGATGAAAAAGAAAAATAGCACGACACATGTTTCTCTCACAAAAAACATATTCAGGAGCATTACAATTAGCTGTCATTATTTCATTTATTGCTATTGTAATAACTTCTTTTTTCATTCTCTATATATACCTTTCAAGCCGTATAATTGATAAAGAAAGCATACTGCTACGCCAATTATATAATACGAATTCATTTCTCACCGAAAAAATAGCATCATCATCACTCACGCCCGAAAACGGTGTTGAATGGTTTCTTGAACAGGACAGCATACACTGGAAAACAGAATACTGGGGTGCTCATCTCATTATTTCTGCACATACAAACAATAGTATTCCGGTAAAACAAGTCTATTGTTTAGGGAAACAAATTGATACCACATATACCGTTTATGTATATGACAACAACGAATATCTTGCAGTTTCCGGAAACACTATAATTGAAGGAAATGTATTTGCTCCCCGTTTGGGAATTCAACCTCAAATGGTAGGAAACACCGGTTTTTCAGGCACATACGGAACAATCCAAAAAAGCGATAAACAATTACCTGACATCTCAGAACAAATACTCAAACAAATTGTTACATATAATGCTTTAGAAAGCAATACCGGATTATCAATGGAATCCCATACCGACTCAGACTCTTTGTGTAACAGTTTTTTTAATGAACCGGTTACTCTCTATAATCCTATGACCGTTCCTTCATATATACGAGGAAAAGTACGCATTGTAAGTGATACAAAAATTGATATATATCATGACCACAATTGGAACGATATCATTTGTATTGCTCCTGTTGTACACATTCATGCGGGATTTAAAGGAGCCTTACAAATTTTTGCACGCGATAGTATTATTGTTGATTCACACGTCGAACTTCAACAATCGAGTTTTCTTTCTCTTTACCGCGAAGACCTTTCAAGAGACATTACACCGATTATTCGTATTAATCAATTTTCACATATTTGTGGTGCAATCTATTTAAACGTTCCGCAATTTTACAGACATTATCCTCGCATTGTTATTAATAAAATAGCGAGCATTCACGGAGAAATTTTTTCTCAAAATTATGTTGAAAATAATGGCGTCATTATCGGAAATGTTCACACAAAAAGTTTTTATACAAAACTAAGCCAAGGTATTTATACAAATTGTTTATACAATGCCCGTTTTATGCGTGGCAATTCACAAAAAACTGCACTTTTAACACCGGCATTATTACCAAATTCGGAAATATGGCAGATACAAACAAAACTATACTAATGCAAGATAAAACAATAACACATATACAATTACAATCATCAACACTTGTTGAAGTCTTAGTTGCAATGGTTATTATCATGATTACAACCGGCATTATATTTCCAATCATTTTCAAATCACACAAAGAATCTAATATAATACAACAATCACAAGCAATTATCATTGGACGAAACACATTAGAACACATGATTGCTCATGACTCTTTTGAAGAAACTGAAACCGAATATAATGGCTTCACTATTCATACATCAATACAAAATAATCTTTATAATCTGCACATAAAAAACATTACGATTACCGTAACAGATGAATCCGAGAAAAATCTTTTTTCCCAAACATATAGTATATGCGTTCAATAAAATTTTCATGCCATATTGTTCATTCATTTACCCTGACAGAAGTGATTATTGCAATGATAATAACCGGGATAGTTAGTTACACTGCATATTTATTATTATCAAACACAGAATCAGTTATCCAAAAAGAATACAGCCGATATCAAAAACATACCGATAAAATGATATGCTATTCTACTCTTGCTTACGACATCGCCCATGGACACTCTGTTTCTACAACACCATCGTCAATAACTATCAACAACGAAATTACAGACGATATACAGTATATATGTACAGAGCAAACTGTTATTCGAAAAAGGAAACAACATGCAGATACCCTTTTGGTACATATATCGCAAATCAAAGAAACGAACACCCAACAATCATCTTCCCTATCATTTGTGATGAAAAGCACCGAAAGATTTGATACACTTTGCGTTTTTTTTGCAATACCACTCTATAATGCAGACATATATAATGCAAACTGTTTAACAGAACCCTTGAAATAATCATCGACAAAAAAACCTATGGAAATAAAAGATATACCAAACATACAAGCCAATACGAGAAAAACGCCTCTTATTACCCGCATAACTGAGTATATGAATAAGGATATTCAGTTAGGCAGCACAAAAATTTCTGATAGCATTAAACATCATTTTTATCATGAATTATCAATGCTTTTAGGTGCAGGACTCGATATAAAAAAATCATTGGAAACAATAGTTGATGAACAAAAAAAAGAAAAACACAAAGATATTTTTCAAGCAATTACAACAGCGGTAATACACGGTAAATCATTACATAGTGCACTCCAAGGTTCCGGATATTTCTCGGCACATGAATATTATACTATACAAATAGGTGAAGAAACCGGTACCTTAGCAAAAGTTCTGGAACAACTCTATACATATTATGATAAAAAAATAACACAAAAACGACAAGTTGTCGGAGCACTTATGTACCCGGCAATTGTATTAGGAGTAGCTATTTTAGCAGTCCTGTTTTTTATGACCTTTCTCATACCTATGTTCATGGACATTTTTGCCCGTTTTGATGCCGATCTTCCCGCACTCACACAATTCATTGTTTCCGTATCAGATTTTCTTTCTCACAACCTGCTTTACATTTGTATAAGCTTTAGCATAATTGGTGGCATCTTTTATATTAACCGCAAAAATCAAAAACTACAACTCATTCTTGCAAACATACTATTACACATTCCATATTGCAAAACATTAATACAACTCATTCAACTATCAAAATTCACACAAGTATTATCATTATTAATAGCATCAAATATTCCCTTATCCCGTTCGTTATTTCTCATTAAACAAATGACATCTTTTCTCCATTTTAAAAACATTATAGAACAAATTGAAAATGACGTTCTTCACGGCGAACTCCTATATGAAGCAATGCAAAAACACTCTTTTTTCCCGAAACGAATGATTTATTTAGTACGAACAGGAGAAGAAGTAAATAAATTAGAAGCTATTTTTTCTCAATTACATAGCCAATATTCCAACGAATTGGAACACAAAACATCACTTATGAGCTCTGTTTTAGAACCCCTACTCATCATATTTGTAGGAATAATTGTTGCGATAATACTTATTGCAATGTATTTACCTATGTTCCAATTGGGAACAACAATTTATTGAAAAATAATAATTAATATCTATTTTTAAATGACTCCATGTCATCAAAAAAGTTCGATTTTTGTTTCTTAATCTCCACCATACCTTAATTACCTCATAAAATAATAGCCCTTACCAGGTATCATCTCTGATATACTTGGCACTTCAGCTTCGGGTTCCCAAAAACCCTCGAAATTTTTAATTACCGAACAATTTGAGGAATTAAAATAAACATCCAATGCACTTGTGTTTTTAAACGGACATCCTATAAGCAACCAACCATTTTCTTCTGGAACAGTAAGAGATTCTTCAATAGCTGTTCCACTTACCGACACTGTTCCCAAACTATTCATATACACCAAATAGCCCTCACCCGCTTCTATTGTAGAAATACTGTTCAATTGTTGTTCCTGGCCTTTTTTCCAAAAACCTGACGAATTTTTTATTACCTCAACATCAAGTGTTGCAAATAACGTTTCAATAGAATTATCAGGAGCATCAATATATGTAGAAATCAAATTCCACCCGGCTTGCAACACTATTTCCTGAGTTTGCTCTCCGAAACAAGACGAGTTGTTTGCGTCAATTACGGCATGGACAGGTGTACGGGCACAAGCTGAGCCGACAAATATTTTCCAGTCATAAAAGAAGCCATACCAATCGCTTTGCCAACTAATATTATACGTAAAAGAAATATAATCGGGATAGGTATACGGAAAATTCGCATCTGATGCTTCAAATGAAATTGCACCATTTGTACCCACAGCATCTATTAAATACTCACCGGGAGTAAGCAAAAAATTGAGCGGAATTGTCTGTTTTCCGGTCGACAATCCGGTAACGGTTGCTGTGTGAACCACATCACCATTTTGAGTCATATTTATTGTTACATCAGTATTATTATCCAAAACATACACCGCAACACTTTCCAGAGTCAGTGTTTGTAGAACAGTAACCTTATTCATTTTATCATCATCACCAAAGCCATTACCCATAGACCAGGCATCTCCCGTACCTTGAGTTGTCTTTCCTAAAGTACCGGTAAACCCTCCTGTTTCTGCCGCATAAAACGTTGTGTTTTCGCTTATAGTGGGACTATACGTATATCCGGTTTCCAAAACTGTTCCACCAATTTCAGTATCATACCAGGCATAATTATCTGCTCCGACTATTTGCAAAGAAGCTGTTCCCGGTTCACACAAAGTGTCTCCAATTACCGTAAGTAGACTTGAAGTAATCGTTATTTCATCCGT
>CAZLCY010000150.1:0-6321 GCA_964558075.1 uncultured Bacteroidales bacterium | reverse complement strand
ACTGACATTGCCGTAAACAGTAGCTATTTTATATGCGGACATAACGGACAACCTGCTGAAAGCGGTAGAGTGTACAAAGCTCAAACTACCAATTTTGACCAGCAGGTCACTCTGCAATTTGATTTTAGTGGACTAACTCTTCCGTATCCGTCACTATTTGTTTCATCTGACGATTCCTTTGCAACGAGCACTGAAATTACTGCTGACTCATATATTGATGACAAATTAGTATATACCGTTACATTCCCCGACAATTCAGCATCGTATTTCAAATTGGATGATGTTGCAATTACGAGTCCTGGTGGCGTATCTGACAGTCTGCAAATGTGGCTTACTGCAACAGAAATTACTGCTACACATAATGATCCTGTTGCTTCGTGGACAGACTACACCGGTAATTTGGGAGATGCGGTTTCAACAAATCTTGCGTCACCGACATTCTTACATTCTGCAACAGATAATATTAATTATAATCCAACTGTACGTTTTGACGGAACTGATGATGGGCTTGATTTTGGCACTAACTTTTTTGATGCTCCGGCAACAAACAACGGCATCACACTTTTTGCAGTAGCTGCTCCGAATGAAACATCAAATATTACAAATCAATATATTTTCGATTTAGGACTTAACCCAACAGATGGAATCGGGTTGGCATATGGCTACGAAGATGCAGCATTTTATACCGGAACAGATCATGGTGGTGAAGAACAATCTCTTATTCATACCAATAAAAACATTCCAACAATTATTTCGGGAAATGCTCTTTTTTCTGATAAACAATATATGTCAATTAACGGTAAACCTCTTCTTGAAAATATAATTACCTTATCAAAACTGGAAGAGGGTGTTGAATTTACTCATTCTGAAACTCACGATGCAAGTGCCGGGCCTGTAACAATTGGAACACAAAGTGCTACCGGTGGAAGCGGCAATTATTTTACCGGTACAATTACTGAAGTAATTGCATACAATAAAACGCTTACCAACACAGAAATGCAGAAGGTTGAAACGTATCTTGCGTTAAAACATGGTATATCTCTTTCAAAAAATTATATAAATAGTGAAGATGTTGTAATTTGGAATTATTCTGCAAACAACGGATATAATAATGATATTGCGGGTATTGGTAAAGATATGATTAGTCTATTAAATCAAAAACAATCTCACAGTAGTCACGAAACTGATATAGTATCGATTGGAGCAGATGCTATTGCTGTAACAAATGCTGATAACAGCACAGACATCACCAATTTATCTTCTCTTATCTGGGGACATAACGACAGTATTCCTATAGCATTAAATCACACCAATAAACCAACGAGCGTTGAAGCTCGTATTGGTCGGGTTTGGAAGGTGCAAGAAACAAATGATGTTGGAACTGTCGAGGTTCGTTTCACACTCGATAATCATGGCTCGGTAACTGCAAGCGATTTAGTTCTGATTGTTGATACAGACCAAAATGGTGTTTTTGAGGATACCGATAATATTATTGCAACAGCAACGCAAGACGGTAATGATTTTTATTTCTCCGCAATCGATTTTGCTGATGGTGATTTCTTTACTCTTGGCTCAACTAATAGTGCCCAAACTCCTCTCCGACCAACAGTAGTATCAGAACCGGGAGTTGGTATAAATACAGAAACAATTCATACCACTGCTCAATTACATATTGAAGCAACAGACAAAGGTGTGCTCCTTCCAATGATAACTACCGCTCAGATTAATGCTATTTCAAATCCGCCATCGGGTCTTATATTATTTAATACTGATGAAAACAGATATATGTATAATGCAGGTACTCCGGCACTACCGCAATGGCAGTTTGTCGGCAGAATTACTATTAGTAATTCCAGTATTTTAAATAGCGAAAGTGGTGCATATAATGGTGAAATACGTTATAATACAACAACAAATACCTTATGGTACTGGACAGGTACTCTTTGGCAAGAATTACAAAACGAATAAATAATATGCTCATGAAAAAAATAGTACTTTATATAGGAATTATTGTTGGTGTTGGAATTTCCGGCACCTCATATTCTCAAACAGTTATTCCGGAAGAATCAGCTCTTGATGCAACAGCAGCATTAAAGGTTATGTCACCCGGATCTGACAAGGGTGTCATGTTCCCGACTCTCACAACAATTCAAATGTATTCTATAATTGAACCGGCGACTGGTTTACTTATTTTTAATACCGATGAAAATCAGTATATGTTTTATAATGGCACAGCATGGTCACCTATAAGTAAAACTAAAGAAACAGGGACAAATACAACAACAAATATATCTGAAGGTGAACTCCGTTTTTATACTGTAGATAATAGTCTTATGTATTTAGATGGAATCGGATCGTGGTTAAAAATAGAAACAAGCACAAATACAATTACTCCATAAAAAATTGAATAATTATGATTAGCATAAAAAAAATATGTATAGTATGTATAACTTTTTGTCTTAGTTCTACTCTATGGGCTCAGGTTGGCATTTCTACAGAAACGCCCGATGCTGCCACACAATTACATGTGGTCTCTCCATCAAACAACACCGGTGTTCTCATTCCCAGACTCACAACGGCACAAATGAATGCGATGACAAGTGCTTCGCATGGTATACTTATCTACAATACCGATATTAATACTTTCATGTATAATGCGGGTGATGCTGCAAGTCAATTATGGACCACCGTTGGGGACTTTCCTGCAGTTGAAGATATTACAACACACACTACCGGACAAATTGGAGACATTCGATATAATAATGCTGATGATGGTGTCTATTATTGGAATGGCACGGCGTGGACAAAACTAGCAACTTCACCCGGACCTTAGTCATAGAAATTTGAAAAGCTGCATATAACTATCAATTTTTCACTTCTTTTAGTACATGGATTCTCATTCTCTAATTTCTCATATTCAACATATCATTTCCGATTATTCGCTCTGCAACCCTTCCGAAGATACAATATTGGTGGGTGTAAGTGGTGGTGTTGATTCTATGGTATTATGCAATATTTTGCATTCATTAGGATATACTATTGCGATAGCTCACTGCAATTTCCAACTTCGAAATACAGAATCGGACGCCGACGAGGAGTTTGTCAGAGCGTTTGCAAAAAAACATTCTATCCCGATTTTTGTACATTCCGAAAACACACAAGAATACGCAGAAAAAAAAGGTGTTTCTATAGAAATGGCAGCACGAGAAATTCGATATAATTGGTTCAATACTCTTTGTGATGCGGAGTCTTTCACAAAAATTGCTATTGCTCACAATGCAAACGACACTATTGAAACATTTTTTATTAATTTGTTTCGTACAACGGGTATTAAAGGATTAACAGGTATACCTATTACAAATCAACGTATTATCCGTCCGCTATTGCACGCAACAAGAGAAGAAATTGAAAGATATGCACAATTAAACTCTATCGAATATAGAATAGATTCAACAAATTCTCAAAACACCTTTGTACGTAATAAAATCAGGAATCAACTCTTACCTTTATGTGAAGAAATTGTCCCTCAGAGTTATAGTTCTATACAACAAACTATATCATATATCAATAAAGCAGAAGAAATATACAGAGAAACAATTGCTAAAGAAATAAAAAAACTCACCTCGGTTGTTAACGACACACACGTTATTGATAAAGAATTATTACGTTCACATAAACACTCGGAAACTCTATTATTTGAAATATTACATCCCTACGGGTTCAATCCCGATATAATTCAGCAGTTATTCTACTCATTACAATCAGAACAGAATACCGGCAAACTATTTTCAAGCAATTCATACAAAGCAATAATTGACCGTGATTTTATATTTATTGAGGAACTTATCAATCACGATTTATTTTTGACACACATCTCAGAATCGGATATTAATACAAAAAAAGAAATTGAAACCCCATGTGGCACATTTGTGTTCAACACATGTACCATTAACAATTTTTCTCTTAATACAGCCTCAAACCATGCTTCGTTTGACAAGGATAACCTCCGGTTTCCACTAACTCTTCGTTCATGGAATCACGGCGACTGGTTTCGCCCTATTGGTATGAAAGGAAAAATGAAAATAAGCGATTTTTTAATAAACGAAAAAATTCCTGTTCACACCAAACAAAATATTTTAGTATTAGAATCGGATGATAAAATTATATGGGTATGCGGATTACGTATTTCCGAAGATGCTAAAATAACCTCAAACACACAAAACATTTTGTGTGTTAACATCTAAGAAATGTAAAAAAAAACCGAGACTATATAGAGTATCGGTTTTTTTAAGCAAATCTATACAATCACTTTACACAATTTACAATTGAATTTGCTTCACCAAATTCATTTGCAATATAACTATCAGCTTCGGGATCATTTTCCCATCTCTCACAATCAATAATAAATTTATATTGATATGATTTTCCCGTTTCGAGTGCAACACTAACACTGCCGGCACCTTTAACAACACGAACTGGATTTGCTTCGGGATTCCAATCATTGAACTCTCCCACTACAGCGGCTTTTTTTGAACCTGCTAAAATATCAGCAGGAACCTGGAATGTTACTTTACATTCAGGTTTAGTTTTTGAGAACGATTTTTTCATTTTTGTATTTTAATTAATTATTTATATTCAAATATATGAGATAAATTATTGAAAAAAAAAGGAAAAACAAAAAAAAATCTTCTTGCACATATACATACAAGAAGATTTTTTATGGTAATTTCAAATTATTGTATCGAGATTATTTACCCCTTATTGCAGCAATACCCGGAAGTTGCTTTCCTTCCATATATTCGAGCATTGCACCACCACCTGTTGAGACATAACTCACTTTATCTGCTAATTTATTTTTATTAATTGCAGCAACAGAGTCTCCTCCGCCAACAAGAGTAAATGCACCATTAGACGTTGCTTTAGCAAGAGCATGTGCAACCGAAGATGTTCCTTTTGAAAATTTATCCATTTCAAATACGCCCATTGGACCATTCCATAAAACAATTTTTGACTCTGCAATTACTTTCGAAAACAATTCAATAGTTTCATCTGCTATATCTAAGCCCATCCATCCATCAGGAGTTTCATCAGTTTTTGAGACAGATGTATTTGCATTCGCATCAAATTTATCGGCATTCACAGCATCAACAGGCAAATACACCTGTACATTATTTTCTTTTGCTTTTTTTTGAATATCAAGAGCTAAATCCAACTTATCTTCTTCGCACAAAGAATTCCCGATTTTTCCGCCCTGAGCTTTTATAAAAGTATATGTCATTCCACCACCGATAATTAAATTATCAATAGTGGGAAGCAAACGAGATATAATTTGGATTTTATCAGAAACTTTAGCCCCACCCATAATAGCAGTTTTTGGAGTTTCCTTTGATTGAAGTACTAAATCCATAGATTTCAATTCGCTATTTATTAAAAAACCGAACATTTTATTATTGTCATCAAATAAATCAGCAATAAGTGCTGTTGAACCATGAGCACGATGAGCTGTTCCGAAAGCATCATTCACATACACATCAGCATATGAAGCCAACGTTTTAATAAAATCTTGTTGAGACTCTTTTACCCGTACTTTTGCGGCAACTTTTTCTTCCTCAGAAACATCATCAGCAACACGTGGTTTACCCTCCTCTTCTTCATAAAACCGAAGATTTTCCAATAACAATATTTCTCCTTCTTGTAAAGAAGCTGCTTCTGATTGAGCTTTCATGCAATCTTCAACAAATTTAATTTCTTTACCACCTAAATTTTCAGACAATTTAGAAATTATTTGTTGTAACGAAAATTGAGGATCCGGATTTTTTTTGGGTCGTCCCATATGAGACATAAGTATAACCGACCCTCCATCGGATAAAATTTTATTTATTGTAGGCAACGCTCCACGAATACGTGTATCATCGGTAACTTCTTTTGTTTCTTTATGTAACGGAACATTAAAATCTACTCGTACAATAGCTTTTTTTCCGGCAAAATTGTAATTATCAATCAATTGCATTATTTAATAGTTTAAAAATTTAACATTCATTTAATTAGTTTCAAAGATAAAAAAAAAGGATTATGTACTGCATATTTTTTATATTCATTATAATATTTTTTTTTATCATATATTTTTACAAAAAAAATATCTCCATATTTATTTAGTTTATAGGAATATAAAAAAAACATGAAAAAAAAATATTATTTTTATGCGTATACAATTTGGCAGAATTAAAAAAACTACTACTTTTGCACCTGTCTTTTCGAGATAAACAGATTCAGTAGCTCAGCTGGTAGAGCACATCCCTTTTAAGGATGGGGTCCTGGGTT
>CAZLCY010000149.1:0-6323 GCA_964558075.1 uncultured Bacteroidales bacterium | reverse complement strand
CCCGATACAAAACCTGGCTAAAGCTCCAAAACTTAGATGCCAAGCCGAACACCCGCATTTTGTATATAGCCTCTTGTGCTTTCGTGCATTAATATCTGGATGTTAATTGAATTGATAAATCTAAAGCATTTGCAACTAACAACAGATTTGAAATCCTTACATCTTCGCCATTTTCAATCCGAGAAATATAGGGGCGTTTCTTTCCTACAGCTTCAGCCAATTTCTCTTGGCTCATATGTAATTCTTTCCGTCTATTTCTTATAATCTCACCGAAATAATAAAAATACGCTTCTTCTCGGAATTTCTCTCTGCTTTCCGAACCTTTTTTACCATAGCGTTCTGCCAATATATCTTTTGCTTTCATTGTTTTCATAATTCTCTTTTTAAATATTCCTCTAAAATTTTCTCTGCCTCATTGATTGCTTTACCATAATCTTTGTTCGATTTTTTCAAAAAACCATTTAAACAAACCGCTTTTGTAGATTCAGAAAAATTTTCATGATCTACCGCAAAAATCAACACCCGAAATTCATTTCCTGCTTTTATACGTAACTCATAAAACTTTGAATTTTTTAATTTCTTTACAAAATTTGAATGAACAATTTTCACTTCACCAATAATTTCAATCAATTGAAAAAATTTATCAGAGACTCTTCTTCCTTGTGAATCGACAAAATCCAAGCATTTTTCTGTAATGTCAACTTCTCTCATAACGCAAATGTAACGAATTCGTTACATAAAACCAATAAAAAATCTTAAAATTTAATTCATATTACTCATAATCACAATTATAAAAACTAAAAAAAAATAAAACCTACCACTGATTTTTATATCAATGTTAACTATGAAGACTCATTCATCGATAATTTTTTTTGTCGTAAAAACCGAATATAAATAAACCAAATAAAAATAAGAAAGGTACATGCAATTATAAGAATTGCGGTGTGAAACGAAAATTTTTGAGAGAAAAAACCGATTAAGGGAGCAATAATTCCAAAACTTATTCGAATAAGCAATCCGCGAATAGACAATACCGTAGCACGAATATCAGAATCACAATTTATTTGAATTAAATCTTTCAACACCGGTGTTGCATAGCCGCGTACAAAGTAAAACACGAATAACAGTGGAATAAGCACAAACACAGAAGCAGAGCCCATTATGAAATACGTAAACGGCACCACTATCACAATTGATAATAATAATCGGTGCAAACCGAATTTTTTCATAAAATAAGCCGCAACGAGAGAAACTGTAGCAACCAAAAGATTTAAGCCAACCCATAAGACCGACACCTCTTTCTCCGAAAAACCATGTTCAACCACATACGCCTGAATAAGCCATGCCATAGTTAATGTAGCCGTACCAATAACCGACGACAACAAAATAGCAGAAGACAATTTCGGGTGTTTAAACAAGGCATGAGAACTAATAAAAAAAATAGCACGTAACGACCGTTTTTGTACCAATTTTACCCGTGGAGGTTCTATCAAAAAAATAGCTGCCGGAATTGCTATTGCAGCAATAAGCATTTGCACCACAAACACCGCATGCAAACTCAACATTACCGCAATCGTTCCCCCGAGAACAGCAGCAGCTGTTTCAGCAAAACCACCAAGAGCAGTTATACGACCTTCATGCTTAAGATATTTTTTTTCCTTTTTTACGTGAAACAACGAATCATACAACATTGCCGAATCCGACCCCGAAATAAAACTCTGCCCGATACCCATAATAATTTCTGCAATCAGCAAATAATAAAAGGTAGGATGAGCAACATATATCGCAAATCCGATTGTTCCCATTACACTTCCCAACACAATCGTTTTCTTTCTCCCCCACACGTCGGCCATATATCCCGAAGGAATTTCGAACACCCCACTTGCGAGAGAATAACCAGCCTGAAGAATAAATAAATCAGCTACGGAGAGACCATTTTCGGCATAAAAAAGCCCTATAATCGGCATATAGAGCATGAACCATTTCGAGAATTTTATAATATACAGTTTGTAAACATTATTCTGAATATTCATTTACATACACCTTATAGCTTGCCGATATCTATCGATAATTTCGATAATTTTTTTCGTTGGCGAAATCGTTTCATTTCATCACAACGAGCACATGACAAACCTAAAGCTCGCATATCTTTATTATGACCAACCTCGGTATCGGGAAATTTTTTCTTTCTGAAAAAAATATTTACCCCCAAACCTATAACGGCAAGCCCGACAAAAACAAGTGCAATTAAAAATACCTGTACCATAATTCAATTTTTTACAAAAATAGACAAAAAACCAATATATGCGAAACTGCACATATATTGTTTAAGACAGAAAAAATACTGAGAAATTACAGGATTTGAATTAAAAAAAATATTTGTTATTATATCTTCTTAATTTTTTTTCATACATTTACCTAACTAAAACTATTACACACACATATGGAATCCGAAAACCATTCAAACGGGGTGAAACCGAAAAACCTTACGAGTAGGGAAAATTAAAAACTAATTATTATGACAACAGAAAACAACGTACTTATGACTCAAGCAAGAGGTGCTCTTGAAGGAAAATGGAGCACTGCGGCAATTGTAACACTCATTTACATTCTCTGCGTAGGAGTAATTCAGGCAATTCCCGGTCTGGGTCAGCTTGCTTCGATAGTATTGGCAGGTCCGCTCGCTCTGGGATACATGATTTTTGTATTATCAATAGCACGAAAACAAGAAGCTGATGTGAATACATTATTTTTAGGATTTCAAAATTTCGGTAATGCTTTCATATTGTATATTTTAATGATGGTTTTGGTTTTATTATGGACATTATTATTAATTATTCCGGGAATAATTGCATCACTTTCATATTCAATGGCATATTTTATTCTTTCAGAAAACCCGGATATGAAACCAATGGATGCTATAGATGCCAGTAAAAAAATGATGTACGGATATAAAATGAAGTTATTCTTACTTTACCTCCGCTTCTTGGGGTGGGCATTACTGTGCATACTTACTTTCGGAATCGGTTTTTTATGGTTAGCACCATACATGCAAGTATCACTCGCTTTGTTTTACGAAGACATTAAAACAAAACCGATTCAACCGGAAATTGAAAATTAACATACTTTTTTTCATTTTTATTATATGCAAAAAGGCTGTCACAAAAATTGTAACAGCCTTTTTGCGGTAAATATATTATCAAAATAAGAAATTATTTAAACGTCATTTTAATAAACTTCTCCTTCTTTTTACCAATAGCATAAAAAATCATTTCATTGTCATTTATCTTAGAAGAAGTTGAGGGTTGTATAAGTACACCTTCAGCTTTTGAAGAGAATATCAACTCTTTATCCGATACATTTCCGGCAATATCAACTTCAACGAGCACAGCAATACTTCGTTTGAGTCCCGAATACGTATACACTTTATTTTTATCATTTTGAGTAAGGTTTTTCGGATTATCATTAAAAATGAAAAATATTTTATCGTCTTTTACTCTTTTAGCATAAGAAGATAATGCTCCACCATCATTTGTTGAATGTTGATATTTCGGAATTTTACGTGTCCACGCAATTGTACCGTCAGCATTAATATTAACCATAACAATATCACCATACACATAATGATCAACAGTATGAGTTGTTGTTGTACCATTTGAGTTTGTTGTAGTATATTCGGTAGTATACATACGATATTTTTCTCCAATTAACACAGCTCCACCATCATCACGCATAATGATATCATCAAGATACATATGAGTCAATTCAACCTCTTTACCTTTATCAGCTCGTTTTTTTGCTCTTTTCGTTTGTCTTTCATTTAAGTTTTCGGTAATAAAATCAAAGTCAAAATCTTTAAATGATTTTGATTGTAAGGAATTAGTTTTTGTATCAAAACGCACATAAAATGCTCCCTTTACCGAATTAGAAGCATTGTCGGAATAAAAACCGCTACCGATAATATCAAATTCCGGTGTTACCGCTATTTTCATATCGGTAATGAATACATCAGAAACAGAGATAGGAAATTTATTTTCCTGAGCACCGTTTTCGGTATAACTCAAAATAGTATACGTGTAATTTATTTCGCCTTTTCGCTCTTCTTTTACTTTATCTTTATATAATTTTCCTAACAAGAATACATTCCCGTTATTATCAAGAATATAATCATTGACTTTAAACAATTGATCGGTATACGGTAAGGTTACTTCTTTTTCCCACATTTGATTAAAATCTGCATCAAATACATGAAATCCAAATTTTTCATTTTCCTTTCTCTGATATGGTAAATTATAATATATTAAAAGTTTAGATTCATCCTCAGAAATATCAAAACTATACCCGCCTGAATATTTATCACGTCGTTTTTCATATTCATATTCAGCAATTTTTTTTAAATCATTATTGAGAGTAAGTGTTTTTTTATCAATAGTTTGAGCAAAAAGATAATTTTTCTTACTCGATTGATTTAAAAAAGAAGAAATAACATATATTCTGTTATTAAAATCTATAGTTTTCTCAAATGTCAATTTCTTATCTTTGTATTCAATTTCAATAGGCTGTGTTTTTGTCTTTTTTAGTTGAGTATTATAATGTTCTATATAAAACTTTGTTCGAAGCAATAAATTAATAGACGTTCGCCCCACATATATTCCGGTTACATCGTCTGCAAGAACACCTCCAAAAATATTTTTTCGAGTTTTTTTCATTTCTTTTCCCGATGAAATTGATACTTTTTTTGAACGCACTTGCGAAAAACAAGAGAATGAAATAAAAATTAATAGAATTGCAATTAAATTGGTTTTTTTCATGATTGTAAGGTTTTATAATTAAAATTTATGATTATCCGTGTTTGTACCTAAATTCATTTTTATTACTAACAGCCGCCACTAAAAGCCTGCCAAATAAGGCTTCTTTAAAGTATCTACGATTGAACTTATAACAGAATTCATCCAGATATGATTGTAAAAACTCCGGTTTTACATTGTGGTAGCTATTTAAGAGTTGACGTTTTGCATTACTTATAGCAATATGAACCCACGGTAGTTTTTCTCCTATTTTATCATTTGGAATTACTTCACTATGATGTGATTTTACAAAGCCTTTTAAATCAACATAAGAGTTGGAATCATCTGTGCATAAATCTGATTGACTCGATAAGCTTCCCTGTACAACTTCATTAATAGTTTCTTTAGTGAGATTATCTATTACTTTCATTTTTATCCACCATAGTAATCATTTTTTATCTCCATTTTATATTTAAAATTGAAAAAAACCGGTTGGAGTTGCTATGCAAAAAAGCACGTGCAGGGCGGCGGAATCGCATGATGATAGAAAAATTAGAAAATGCTTTAGTCACTTTTTTCGTCATCTTTTTTCATCATCAGGCGATGAGCAGGTAAGAGACATTTTTTTTTTCGATAGAACTTTTGGCTTCTTTTTGTTTCAATGACAAAAAGAAGGAAGTAAAAAACTATAAAACCGAACGCGACAGATGTAAACAAGCGAAGAGGATTATCTTTTCTTTGGCAGTTTAAATCCAATAGTATTTCTTTTTGGCGGATTCTCTTGTTTTTCCAAGAGTTCATCAAGATAACTAAATACTAATTCTATGTTTTTATCTTGATTAGACAGCTTCTTTTTTATCTCTTTTATTTCAAGTTTTACACTTAAATTATCAGTGAACATTTGACGAACTTTTGCAAATATTCTCATTATTTGAATATTTACCTGCATTGCTTTTTTACTGTTTAATACACTCGATAACATTAAAATACCATGTTCAGCAAATGCCATAGGAACATATCGAGAACCACCCCAACTTGAGGTGCCAAATTGGCTCCTCAAGCTTGCATATTCTTGTTCTGTTAATTCAAACATAAAATCTTCAGGAAAACGATCAATATTTCTTCTCACTTGTCTCTTTAAATATTTGGTCTCCACTTCGTAAAGTTTTGCCAAATCAGCATCTAACATTACCTTTTCCTCCCTGATAAGGTAAATTTTATTATGTATTATTTCTTCCGGGATTGAAACACTTTCTTGCATACTGAATATTTTTTTACAAAAGTACTATCTCATTTTATAATTTATTTACCTGAAGGATGGCATTTCTCCAGTTCTTTTTGTAAGTCTTCTAAATTGCTGCTTTGGTATCGCTCTGTTAAAAATAATTGGTAACAAAAATAACTAATATTTTTTTCAACTCTTAATTTCATTTATATTTATTCGGAAACGTTCTATAGATAGGCGGTTCCATAGTGAAAACTACAGAAACACCTGTGTATCAACAAACATTCCGTTATCGGAACTATTCTGTTCAA
>CAZLCY010000148.1:0-6326 GCA_964558075.1 uncultured Bacteroidales bacterium | reverse complement strand
CATTTTCAAAACCGACACAATCGGCGTTTTCACAACACAAGCTGACGAAACCCCACTATCATTTGCTGCCGATGCCTACACTAATACGAACGAAAACTCCATTAGTTTAGATAAATACCACACCACAATGATAGGTGAAAGTTCTGTAGGTGAATGTGGCGGAGAAATAACTCTCAGTTGGAATCCATACCAAGGATATAATGCCACTGTTTCCCATTACACCATAGTTGAAGTTACCGGAATAAACACCGAAACCACTATTGCTGAAGTACCGGCAAACCAGAAGAATTATATTGTATCGCCAAACGGACAAAGCGAACGAAGATTTTTTATTAAAGCCGAAATAGAAACGAATGGAACAGTATACAACACAACATCACAAATGATAACTATTACCGGAGAATCATACACCTATCCGAAAAACATATACATTGCATCAATAAGCTGTTCTGTAGAAAACTATTTCACACTTCACATAGAAACCGACCCACAATCAGATTTCACGAGTCATATTGTAGAACGCTCCTTCGAAAACAGAGTCAATTTTGTTCCTTACGACACCATAACTATTCTGACGGGAACTGTAAATTTTTCGTATATAATTCCACATAAACACTCTTCAGACTCTCTCTTTTTTTACAAAATAACAGCTGTTGACGACTGTGGCAACAGCATTGTAAGTTCACAAATTGTAAATCCGATTGAAGTACGCATACAAACCTTTTCGGAACATGAGCATTTTTTATCGTGGGACAAAGGACTTATGTGGGAAGAAGAATATGATTCATGCAGAATTTATCGGGTAACAAACATGAATCACGAAGAAAAAATTGCAACACTTCCGGCATCAGAAGAATCATTTCTAGATGAGATAACAGATTTTGCTATTGATCCGCATATTTGTTACTATATAGTTGCAACACAAAAAAGAGACAGTATGCCCAACTCAACACAATCTCATTATGTATGTGTCGACAAAGAAAGTCATGTATATGTTCCCAACACCTTTAACCCACATAGTTCTATCGAAGAAAATCGAATTTTCAAACCCAAATACGCATATATAGCCGGAACATACACCATGCAAATATTCAGTAGAAACGGCTCAAAAATATTCGAAAGCAGCAATATAAACAAAGGTTGGGATGGTACCATACGAAATAAAGCCGCTGCCGAAGGAACATACTTATACGCAATCCATATTACATTACCAAACGGTGAAAAAATATCAAAAAATGGTGCTATTAATTTAATTTTTCAGAGTGAATAGACCTATATTTTTTATATTTTTGACAAAAAAAAAGAACATAGATGGCAGATTTTACGCAGAAAGAAAAAGATTTTATAGAAGCACAATTTGATGAAATTCTCAAACATTCTGCAAAATGCAGAAAAGATGAGAACAGCGTAAAAACTATTCGTAAAGCTTTTGACATAGCAAATGAAGCACACTACGGCTGCCGAAGAAAATCCGGCGAACCTTATTTTTTGCATCCAATAGAAGTTGCAAAAATTGTTGCCGGAGATATTGGTCTGGGAATGCGTTCTATTGTCTGTGCTCTTTTGCACGATGTAGTTGAAGATACCGACATAACCGTAGAAGATATTGAAAATCTGTTTGACCCAAAAATCGCACAAATAATTGACGGCTTAACAAAAATTAGAGGTGTTCTTAAAACAAAAACAAGTCAAGCCGAAAACATAAAAAAAATTCTTCTAACCCTCTCGGATGATGTACGAGTTATTCTCATAAAATTAGCCGACAGGCTTCATAACATGCGAACACTTGATGCAATGCCGCTTGACAAACAAATTCGCATATCGGCAGAAACCCGTGCATTTTTTGTACCTCTCGCACACCGACTTGGATTTTACAACCTAAAAAACGAATTAGAAGACCTCTGTTTAAAATATGAGCACCCCGTTATTTATAATGATATATATAAAAAGCTGAAAGGAAGTGAGAAAAAACGAATTCATTATCTGAATCGATTTTGTATACCTCTCATGATGGTTTTTGAGCAAAACGAAATAAAATACAATATTACCAGTCGTTCAAAATCAATATCATCTATTTGGCATAAAATCCAAACCAAAAATGTATCATTCGAAAATGTTTATGATGTATTTGCAGTCCGCATTATTCTCATTGATGTGCCGAGAGAAGAAGAAAAAGCAATGTGCTGGCGAGTATATTCATACATTACCGACACCTACACCCCCAATCCAAAACGACTCCGCGACTGGGTGAGCACACCAAAAGAAAATGGCTATGAAGGCTTACATACAACAGTAATGGGACCTGACGGAAATTGGGTTGAAGTACAAATTCGCACTGAGCGAATGAACGAAATTGCTGAACGAGGCTATGCTGCACACTGGAAATATAAAGATATCGAAGGATTTGACAAAACCGAATTGGAACAATGGTTGCAAAAACTGAGAACAACACTCGAAAATCCAAATAATGATGCTCTTGCTTTTCTAGATGATTTTAAACTCAATTTATATACAACCGAGATTTTTGCCTTCACTCCACAAGGCGATTTAATACGACTCCCGGCAAAAGCAAATGTGTTGGATTTTGCATTTGAAATACACACCCACATAGGACTTCACGCCATTGGTGCAAAAGTAAACAGACACAAAACCGTACCACTTGATTACGAAGTAAAAAGTGGAGACCAAATAGAAATACTTACCTCAGAAAAACAAAAACCACAAAAAGAATGGCTTTCGTTTATTACCACTGCAAAAGCAAAAAACAGTTTGCAACAAATATTTAAAAACGAAAGAAAAAAAAATATTTTACGCGGTCAAAAAAAATTACAAGAAGCTCTTCGTACACACAAATTAAAAGAAAACCAATCCCTTCTCGATAAATTAATAATTGGATATGGTGTTGTGTCTATTAACGATTTGCACGAAGGCATAGGCAACAACTCTATTGATATTTCAGATATTGAAAGCGTTGCACACCAAAAACGACAAAACAAAGCAGTTCGTTTTTGGAAACTTCAATTACGAAAAGGTAAAGAAGAAGACGTACAAAAAAGAGAACAAAAAGACATAAAAGTTGTTCACGACAATACAAGCTATACAATTGCCGAATGTTGCAGACCGATTCCCGGAGATATCGTGGTAGGATTTGAAACTCCAAATGGATATTCAATACATAAAAGCATCTGTCCGTATGCCATTGAACTGCAAACAAAATATATTGCACATAAAATTAAATGGATAAACAAAAAAGAACAAGCATTTTTAGTGAGTATCAAAATAGAAGGAGATGACCGTATTGGCTTACTAAACGATATTACAAAAATAACCTCATACCAACACAACATAAACATACGAACCGTACATATAGAAACAACTGAAAAATTGTTTGAAGGAACATTAGATTTATATATTCACGACTTACAACACCTGAACAACCTTATGCTTAATTTACAAAAAATTAAAGGTATTAAAAAGGTATTTCGTATAGACAAAATTTAAAAACTTATAAACAAGTTCTCATTTTTAAACCGTCTACTTAGAGTTTTTTACTATTTTTACCTGTTTTTTGATTTATTGAAATTTTAAATATTATTACATATGAATACTGATGTTTTACTAGGCTTGCAATGGGGAGATGAAGGAAAAGGGAAAATTGTTGATTTTTTAACACCGAAATATGATATTATTGCTCGATTTCAAGGCGGTCCGAATGCAGGACACACACTTGTTTTTAACGATGTAAAACATGTATTACATACCATTCCGTCGGGAATTTTTAGAGATAATGCCTTAAACATTATCGGTAACGGCGTCGTTATAGATCCATATATTTTTAAAGAAGAAATAGACAAATTAATCGCACAGGGTGTTACCATTAAAGACAAACTATACATTTCATCTCGTGCACATCTCATTTTGCCAAGTCATAAAGCACTCGACGAAGCGTACGAAATTGAAAAAGGAGCAAAAAAAATTGGTTCTACACAAAAAGGTATTGGACCAACATACACCGACAAAGTTGCTCGTTGCGGACTTCGAGTTGGTGATATTATTACCGATTTTGATACAAAATACCGCGAATTGAAAGAAACCCATCTTAAAACTCTTGCTCATTTCGATTATTCATTTGATATAGATGCATATGAAGAAAAATGGATGGAAGGTATTAAACTTATTGCCTCCCTCAAAATTATTGATAGTGAATATTTTTTAAATAATGAATTAGAAAAAGGTAAATCTATCCTTGCAGAAGGAGCTCAAGGAACATTACTTGACATAGAGTTTGGCTCATACCCGTTTGTTACCTCATCAAACACTATTAGTGCGGGAGCTTGCACGGGATTGGGGATTTCACCAAAAAAGATTGGGGAAATATTCGGAATATTCAAAGCATACTGCACCCGAGTAGGAAGCGGTCCATTCCCTACGGAATTATTTGACCAAGACGGCAAAAATATGCAAGATTTTGGTAACGAATTTGGCTCAACTACCGGTCGCCCAAGACGATGCGGATGGCTCGACCTTGCAGCACTTAAATATGCGGTCATGATAAACGGGGTTACGCAATTATTTATGATGAAAGGCGATGTGCTCAATTCATTCGAAACCATAAAAATTTGTACCGAGTATACGTACCGCGGCAAAACGATTGATTACCTCCCAACCGACGCAGAAAATGTGAGTCCGGTATACAAAGAATTTAAAGGTTGGAATCAAGAAGTTCTCGCTCAAACATTTGAAGAATTACCAATTGAACTCAAAGAATATATTTCATTTATTGAACAAGAAGTAGGCGTGCCTATCACAATAGTTTCTATGGGACCCGAACGAGAAAGAACTATTATTAAATAATATTCATGACTGATAACAGATACAATCAACGAGGTGTTTCAGCGTCAAAAGAAGATGTGCATAATGCAATAAAGCATGTAGACAAAGGATTGTTTCCTCAGGCTTTTTGCAAAATTATCCCTGATTATTTAAGTGGCGACAAAGACTATTGCACCATTATGCACGCAGACGGAGCCGGCACAAAATCGTCTTTGGCATATATGTACTGGAAAGAAACCGGAGATATATCGGTATGGAAAGGCATTGCACAAGATGCACTTATTATGAATATCGACGATTTACTGTGCGTTGGAGCAAGCGATTCAATTTTGGTATCATCAACAATCGGACGAAACAAAAATCTCATTCCGGGAGAGGTTATTGCTGCAATTATTCAAGGTACTGAAGAATTATTGGAAGAACTTCGAGGATACGGAATTCCCATTTACTCAACGGGCGGCGAAACTGCCGATGTTGGCGATTTGGTTCGCACCATTATTGTTGACAGTACGGTTGTAACGAGAATGAAACGCAGCGATGTTATTTCAAATCACAGAATACAGTCTGGTGATGTTATTGTTGGTCTTTCTTCATCGGGGCAGGCAAGTTACGAGTCTTCATATAACGGTGGTATGGGAAGCAACGGACTTACATCGGCACGACACGACGTATTTGCCACATACCTTGCAAAAAAATATCCTGAAAGTTACGATACAAACATCCCGCAAGAACTCGTCTATAGTGGCACATGCAAACTTACCGATACAATTGCCGAACTTGGTATTGATGCGGGAAAATTGGTATTGTCACCCACTCGCACGTATGCACCGGTTATAAAAGAAATGCTTGATTTACACCGAAAAGATATTCACGGTATGGTACACTGCTCCGGCGGTGCACAAACAAAAATCTTGCACTTTATAGACAATCTTCATATTATTAAGGACAATGTATTCCCGACTCCCCCATTATTTAAACTTATACAGGAACAGTCAAAAACAGATTGGCACGAAATGTACAAGGTGTTTAACATGGGACATCGTATGGAATTATATGTGCCGGAAGAAATTGCAAAATCACTCATTTCTATTTCCGAATCGTATTCTATTGATGCTCAAATTATTGGAAGATGCGAATCGTCTGACACAAAAAAAGTTACCATTTCGGGCGAATACGGAACCTTTGAGTATTAAAAACAAAAACAAAAAAATCTCACAGACTTGCTATATTGAATAATATGGTGTATTGAAAAGATTACTCATAATTTTTTGACTAAAATTCATGTGTGAAATATAAAAACACTATATTTGCAAAAAATAAAGGGTCTCGTAGCTCAGCTGGATAGAGCAACAGCCTTCTAAGCTGTGGGTCACAGGTTCGAATCCTGTCGGGATCACCCAAGCGGGGATTTTATCGTAAATGATAAAATCCCCGCTTTTTTTTATATCTAATTGCAAAACTTAACGGTTCTAACGGAACTTCCTGTCTAAAAA
>CAZLCY010000147.1:0-6404 GCA_964558075.1 uncultured Bacteroidales bacterium | reverse complement strand
GAACAAAGTAATATATATCCCCGTCATCTCCACATTTTGCCACACTGCGTCCGACACTTGACGTAAAAATTGGGGGTAACCTCTCAGGGTGACATGCTTCGATTATCACTGACTTTCATGTTATTACGAAAATAATGCAGTCTAGCATTAGATATGAGAGATATTTTCTTATGCCTTATACCTTTTTTCAAGCAGAAAAAACAAATAAAAAATGTAGAGGAGGAAATACAATAATAATTATTCAAATTGTTGTATTTCGAAAAGAAAAGTGGTATTTTACATGATTAAACCAATTATATTTGATTAAAATGCGCATACACTTTGAATATAAAATAGGGCTTATATATCTCATTTTAGCAGGTTTGTGGATATATTTGTCCGATTCTTTTTTTGGAAATTTAATAATTGATACAGAAGTATTAACACAATTTAATATTATTAAAGGTGGCTTGTTTGTTTTTGTTACCAGTTTTTTATTGGTTCTGTTATTGCGAAAACATATGAATAAAATTCGTGAAGCCGAGCAGGAGAATCAGAAAAAAAATGAAGAGATTGAAAAACAAAATAAAGCGTATCAAAAAATAAATAAAGAACTTCTCGCAGCAAAACAAAAAGCAGAAGAAAGTGATAGACTCAAAACCGCTTTTCTTCGTAATATGAGTCATGAAATTCGTACGCCTATGAATGCTATTATAGGTTTTTCTTCTTTATTGTACGAGGAGAATAATAATACTGAGGTAATAAAAAATTATGCAGAAATAATAACGAAACGCAGCGATGATTTGCTTGAAATTATTGATAATATAACCGAAATTGCACGTATAGAATCGGGAGATAAAATAGTAAATAAAGAAAATATTCCGGCACGGTGTCTCTGCGATGAAGTTGCTCAGATTTTTGAAGAGTATAAACAAAAATATAATAACTATAAGGTGTCGTGCGAATTTCAAAATAAAACATCTATCGAAGACAAACTTATTTATACCGATAAGGTGATGATATTACAAATTTTTCGGTATCTTATTGATAATGCATGCAAGTATACCGATGCAGGTAAAATTGAAATAGGATGCAAACAACATGAAGGAAAAACCTTATTTTTTGTATCGGATACCGGTATTGGAATACCACATGAATTTAAGGAGGATGTTTTTAAACGATTTCAGCAAATAGAACACGATGATGTTCGTCTCAACAGTGGTACCGGTCTGGGCTTGTCTATTGCAAAAGAGTTTGTGGCACTCTTGGAAGGAGAGTTGTGGTTTGAATCACAACCCGGTGTAGGAAGTGTGTTTTATTTTACCGTGTAACATCTACTTTATCTTTTTTGTTTACAAATGTTTTCCTATAGTCTCTATTAAATCCCGTGCACGATATGGTTTTGCCAAATAATGATCGCAGCCGGCATCGAAACAATTAATTTTTGCTTCGGAATTTGCATAAGCGGTCTGTGCAATTATTGGAATATTAGGATTCATTTCCTTAATTCTTTGCGTTGCTTCGTAACCGTTAATTTTTGGCATTTGAATATCCATAAGGATAATATCGATTTCACGTTGGTTTTCTTGATATGTATTAATGGCCTCTTCCCCATTGCGAACCCAGATAACAGACATCTTGGTTCTTTTTAAAATTTCTTTTACATAGTCATAGTTGTCTTGCTCGTCTTCTGCAAGAAGAAGCGTTTTGTGAGACCAATCTATGTCTCCAATATCTTCTGTGTATTGAGAAGATAAATCTGTTTTTTTGAGACCTTTCATTTTTTCTATGGGTAATGAAAAATGAAAAATGGTACCGGTATTCACAACAGATTCAACCCACATTTTTCCGCCTAACAGGTCTACCAATTTGTGTGAAAGGTATAATCCTACTCCGTTAAATCCGAATTTTCCGTCGTGCGATTTAAATCGTTCAAAAATAAAAGGCATCTGTTTTTCGGAAATACCAATTCCGGTATCTTGCACAAAAAACACTATTTCTTTGTCGTATTCACCGGTTGGATTATTGGTTAATGTGTATCCAAAACGAATACTTCCTTGTGAGGTGAATTTAAAAGCATTTCCGAGAAGATTCATCAGTATTTGTCGAAGGCGATAGGTGTCTGTATAAAATGAAAAATTTTCTTCTTCTATTGGAATATCGAGGTTCAGAAGTAAATGTTTTTTCTTGTTCTTGTTTTTGAGTGTTGTAAATGATTCATATAAATCTTGTAAAAGAGTATTTACGTAACACTGCGAATTATTTAAGTGCAATTCACCCGATTCTATTTTATAAATATCAATAATGTCGTCAATCATTTGTAATGAGGTCGTGTTTTCGTTTTCTACCTCTAAAAATGCTTGTTTTTCGTCAAGTGAAATCCCCGGTTTGTTTAAAATTTCGGAAAAAAGTTTAAAGGTATTGTCTGATGTAGATTCATTATTAATATGACTTTGCAGGCTTTCTACGTCTTTTTTTCGTTGTATAGATGCTTCTTTTTGTCTTTGTATTTTTTTTAAATCGCTAATGTCAACAACCATCGCTTCGTAAGCTATAGGTTTTTTATCTTCGTCTCGTATGATTATTGAATGTTGTGCAACCCATTTTGAGGAGCCGTCTTTCGTCTTAATTTTATATTCCATAAGAGGAGGCACTTTGCCTTCAATCATGTATTTGCGAAATTTTTTGAATTTATCTTTATCCTTTGTTACAAATAAATTTTTGAATATATTTTTGTCTGTATAGAATTCTGCGGGAGTATATCCGGTAATTTTTTCACAGGCCGGGCTAATGTATTCAAAGTTTTCCGACGGTAATGCAATTCTGAAAATCATCTCTTTCGAGAAGTGAATGATAGTATTGTATTGTTTGAGAATTTTTTTGTATTCGGAATGGAGTGTGCTATTTTCATTTTCTGTTTTTTCTAAATCAAATTTCATTTGCTGAACAGTCGATTCCAATTCTTGATGTTGCTCAGCCAAATGAGACATTTCTGCATTTTTTTTGTGAGCCTCATCTCGTTGTTTCTGTATTCGTTCTTTTTGTTCTAGTATTTGTTCCTTTTGTTTTAATAAATCTTTTGTTCGTGATTCTACTTGTTTTTGTAATTTATTGCGTGTTATAATTATTTTATGAACCTGAGCCGAGTAAATACTATAAAAAAGTACAATGAGAATAATTGCGAGAATTATATAAAAAAGAGTGGTTTCCCATAAAGCTTTATGAATGTTTATTTGTACTTGAAGTTCATAATCTGAAACACCTTCGGTAAGTTTCTTTTTTACTCGTAATGTATAGTTTCCGCCCGGTAGGTTTGTGTATTGTATAGTATTGTTTTTGGAAAGTGTGTGCCACTTTTTATCAAATCCTTTGAGGGTATACTCATAGGTTGATTCGATATTAGAATTTTGAGAAAAATCGGTTATTTCGACAGAAATATTTTCTTCGTAGTAAGGTAAGTTTAATGAATACGTACCTTCATCATATTGTGCTGTATATTTAGTTTCTTTGGAAAAGATTGATATACCGTCAATGAGTAAATCGGTAAGAGCTATACTGCCCGATTTTGTTGAAGAAAAATTGGTGTCAATTTTGGCCTGTACAATTCCTTTTTGTGTTCCTAAAAGTAAAGAATGTGAGTGATTATAAATAAAAGTATTTTTTGAAAATTCACCAAACGGGCACGAGCCGATATATTTAGTAATGTTGTGTTTGGTGTTGTATATATACATGTTTTTTAGTGTAATGCATGCAATGTTTTCTGCATTTACCGGAAATATTGAAGCTATGGCATGATTAAATTCCGATAGTTCACTAATGAACGGATATATTGAATCTTGTACATGTAAATAGGTACTTATGCCATGTAGCGTGCTTATCCAAATTGTATTGTTATTGTCTTCTTGCACTCCTGTTATTACATTGTTTTGTAGCCCTTTGTGTGTGTTATGGGCGAAAATAGTAATTGACTTGTCGGGAGCTACTTTGGAAATACCATAGTATCCTCCTATCCACATGTTTTGTTGTGAGTCTTCAAAAAGGCAGGTAATTCCATCTGTTGAAATTCGTGAATGTTCAGGTGCTGTTGTAGAATAATGACGAATGATTTTTCTGCTTTTTTTAGAGAAAACATACACACCTTTACCATATGTACCAATCCAGACTGTATTGTTTTTTGAAGAATATAAAGCAGAAATGTCTTGTGTTGGGATTTTTTGCAATTCACTATAGTATGCTAAAGAATAATCAGGCAATGAAACGGCAAAAACTCCTTTATTATATGTGCCAATCCACATTTGTGAACCATCGAAATGAAGAGCTGTTATTTGATTGTCAAAATCTGCACCTAAAAGACGCATATGAGCATTAAATTGATTGAATGAATGAGTTTTTGTATTGTAAATATAGAGTCCATCGTTTTCTGTGCCAATCCACAATGTGTTTTTGTATGAGGCGATTGCGGAGATTGTATTTTTTTGAATTGTTTCCGGAAGATTCAGATAGGTAATAGCTTTTTTTGGCGGAATAATACTTATGCCGCCGTATGAATGCCCAATCCACATACTTTTGCGAGAATCTATAAAAATGTCGGAAATACTACCATTGATGAGTGATTGTGTTGGAATTGCTTCGTTTAACCATCCGCTTTTTGGCGAAAACGAAAAAATTCCGGCACCTTGTGTTCCAACATATATGGTATCCTTATTTGTTTTGCGAAGAGACGAAATATACTTTTCGGACTGAGTATGGTATTGTAGGGGAAATATATATGACTTCTGTTTTTTATTCTGTTTGTATATGTGAATTGTTCCCGAAATGTCTGCAACAAGAAAAGAGGTCGTATCTAATGTTAAAATACAACTAATTGCATGCGATAAAGAATCTATTATGTGAGCTTTCCCATTTGCATTAAGACTATAGAGATGTCCGTTTTTGTCGCCCACAAGTACGCTGGCAGAGTCTTTTGGGTAAATAAAGGTTGGTTGTGCCAATGGTTGATATCCCGAATATGATAATTCTACAATAGAATCTTGCGTGTGAGAATACATATATATAGTATGTTCGTTGGTACGTAAAAAACACGAGCCGCTTGCGAGAGGTACTATTTGATTTACCGGTTTATACAATTTTTCTGCATTTTTCGAATAAAAATAATAATGGGTAAATTTGCCGCTGCCTACATTATATTTGTTGAGCCCCGATATGGTGCCAACCCATACCCCGTGTTTTTGATGAGGTACCACATCAAATACAAAATTGTGTGCTAAACCATAGGGGAATATTGTGTTTTCTTCAAAATTTGTGCAGGTATATTGGTCATATCTGCTTAAACCGTTTTCGGTAGCAATCCAAATGAACCCTTGTTTGTCTTCGGTAATGCGATGAACATTTCCACTTGCTAAACCATCTGTCACCGTAAAATGGGAAACGTCTGCATGTTCGGTTTTTTGAGCGTGCATACCTAAAGAATAGAGCAGAATTATATAAAAAAGAAAATATTTATGCATACGCAAATTAAATTTATTTGTGCAAATTAATAACAGATGTTTGAATAAATGAACATAAAAAATAGTTATTTATATATTTTTCTAAAATAGATTACAGTGGCACCAAATTTATACTTTTGAAAAGAAGCATCCTGATAAAATAAATGCGGATAATCGTTGTCAAGCATCGATCGGATTTTTGTTTTTAATATGCCGTTTCCTACCCCGTGAATGCACACTAATTTGTTGATATTGTCTTTTATAGCTTTGTGTAATGCGGTTTCAAATGCCTGTAATTGAATAGTAAGCATTTCTTCTTTTTCAACAGTATGTTCGTCTTCTATTAATTCGTGAATGTGTAAGTCAATTTCTCTGATTTCATCTTTTTTATGTTTCGAAGAGGGTGCTATGCGAGGTCGTTTTCCTGATTGTTCAGATTCTTTTTGATTCAATATTTTTGCGAAGTTCGTATTACCTAAAGATTTTTCAATTTGTTGTTTTGAATCATCATAGAGTTCTGTAATCCAAGCATCTTCATCAAAAAAATCATTTGTTTGGAATACTCCTTTTGTGTATAACTTTTTGTGCTGAATTGTGATAGGCACATCTATTGGTTTATAGTACGAATATGCCTGTGTATCATATATTATTCCTTGAAAAATAATGTTCTGCATGTGGGTAATGTCTGATAAACCGAATTGTCCAATATGTATTTTAATATTCGGTTCAATACTCCCGGAATCGAGTAATTCCAATGAGCCATTGTATGAAGACGAGCACGTAAACAGTACCCAATAATTTGAGTCATTTATAATATAGAAGTCCACCACATCGGCTTGTTTCGTGTCGGGAACAATTGCAAAATACATCTGTGGATTGTCGTTCCCCGGAATCGTTGTGATTTTCGGAGACTCTGCCACCTCATCTACAGATGTGTTC
>CAZLCY010000146.1:0-6405 GCA_964558075.1 uncultured Bacteroidales bacterium | reverse complement strand
TCAGAGAATCCAACAAATTATAATGTATTATCAGCACAAGCGGCACAACTTATTAATTTACATAACCATCCGCTTGATAATGTAAGTATAGATAATAAAACTATAGATGTTCAGTCAAGTTCAATTATTGCTGCACAGATGACTCAGTATGATAGTTATAATAATATGTCTACGGATTATACATTACAATATTTATTTCCTAATAGGTCTATGACCGAAAATATATTACGATCACGGGCTTCATATGTGTATAAAAATAATATAAATGCTCATTTTTATGATAATTTAACACAACAAGAGCTAACTGCTTTGTCAAACTCAGGGACTTTTGGTCCAGTAAGTTTTAATTTTGATATGCCTTCTGACAACTGGTTAAAACCCTCTGAGGTGAAAAAATATTCTCCGGATGGTGTGCCATTAGAAGAGGTTAATATGGCAGGTATTTATAGTGCAGCATTGTATAGCTCTCAATATAATAATAAAGTACCTGTTATGATTTCGAATAATGCACAATTATGTGAAATGTATTTTGATTCATTTGAAGATAACACAGATGTGGAAAATGGATTTGCTCACTCGGGGCGAGGCTGCAAAAAAATTGCTTCGTCAGAAACATTTTCAAGTCATCTTAATACAACAGAAAATTTGAGAAATCACTGTGCTCATTTTATGGTTTGGTTACGTGAAGAAAATCTTGATGAAACAATGAAAGATAATGTTTTTGTTTCAATAAATAATACACAAAATGTCTTGAAAAAAATTGCTCAAACCGGGGCTTGGAGTTTATACTCTATATCTATACCGGGAAATCAATTTAAGAGTGAAAATTCTCCCATTTCTATAACACTTTCACATAATCTTATTGATGCTGTATGGGTTGACAATTTACGATTTCATCCAATGCAAGCACAAGCAACTTGCTTTGTGTATGATAAAGGTTCATATAGACTTTTAACGAAATTTGATGATAATCATTTTGGATTATTTTATCAATATAATGGAGAGGGGCAATTGATACGGAAACAAATGGAAACCGAAAAAATGGGAAAAGTTACGGTTGAAGAGCAACAATATAATACACCTAAAATTGCTAGATAACAGATAAAACAGTTAAATTATTTATACACGCATGAAATTTATATTAGTTATTATATTTTGTTTTTCGAGTATTTTTCTCAATGCTCAATCTTCTAATTGTAAGGATTATTTATATTCATATTTGCAAAATATTCAAAAATTTAATAATCCATCAAAGGGTAATGTGTATTTTTTAGATTATTCTGTTAAAAACCAATTTCGACAAACATCAGGATTGCCAAAAAATGAAGAGTCTCGTGTGAAAATGTATGTATCTCATTCAACTGCGATAATTGAATCACCTCAATTTTTAATGTATAAAGATTTGCAAGAAATTTATTGTGTCCTGCATAAATCACGAACAATAGTATATGATAATTCACTTACCGGTGTCGATATGTACGATTCTCAACGATTTGAAAATGTTGTTGCAATGCAAAAAATGTTAATTGATTCTGCTCAAATTATTGCATGTTCAAAGCGTATGGTTGATGGTGTTGAGTATTATAGAATAATTTCTGAAATACATGGAATTCCCGAATCTCCACATATTAAAGAGGTTGTTTTTTTATATAATGCAGCTACATCAATGCTTCGATCGATACATATTTATTATGCTGATAATTACCCTGTTATTCAACAAGAAATAACGTATAATACTATCAATTTTAATGCAAATATAACATTACTACCTGCCGCACAATATATCTATGATAAAAAAGGGGACATATTGCCTCAATATATGGGGTATAAAGTTATTGAAAATGAATAAGAAAATATAGTTATGAATAATAATAAATATAATATGAAATGTGTCACAATTAAGGTAATACTTACCACAAGTATATTATGCCTTTTAAGTGTGTTTGGTTTTTCTCAAAAATTATCGGAATATACCATAAGTGAATCAATAGATGATGTCAATTTAACTGAACAAATAGTGATATTGCCTTCGCCACCTCAAAACGCACAAGATGAAAAAGAGTATGCTTTTTACAATGCAGAGCTTTTATTGTCTGTCGTTTTACAAAATGAAATTACTCAAGATGAACATGGGGTTTCGTATGAAATATCTATTACAACCCAATCTGATAATGTAATATCATTATCTTCTGAGCCAGTAACACTTCAGTTTGACGAAAATTCACGTGAGGCAAATATTGTATATGATTTATCAGATTATATTACTCGTGCTTCTGTTGATATTAAAGCTATTACTATTTCTTCTATTTCAAGTGTGCATTCGAGCGATTTAATTTCATTCTCTGGTAATGTGTCAATTCAATATGCAATACATCCGAGTTTATATCCGGAATTTTATATATCTGAAATTACAGATGTGCCGGGGTCAATTAAAAAACGGTTCTATTGGAACGCAAATCAAAGCATCCCTCATATTTCATCGTATGAGTTTCAATTGTTGCGGTTATTTAATGGTTATCAGGAATCTTCTGAATCTGAGATACAAAATGTTGAATATGATTGGAGTAATGCACTTTCGATTGTAACATATTCGTCGGAACCTTTTATAGATTTATCTATTACTGAAGGAAGTGGTTTTTATGTGTGTAGAGTACGTCCTATTTCACATTTTTATGAAGGTGGAGTTGCCGATATGAGAAATTTTGGTGAATGGTCTGTTATAGATGAAAAAAATACATTGGAGATTCAAAACATAACTCTTCCCTATTTTTATTTTCAGGATCCAAATGAGGATATTAATTGGATATATTCACGAGTATTTTCAGAAGATAATAAATATAAAGAATCAATTATTTTTGCTGATGAACTTCGAAATCAGCGTCAGGCTCAAACATATTTTTCGAGTAATAATGATACGACTCTTATTTCTCAAACAATATTAGATTATTCCGGTAGACCGGTAATTGTAACAATGCCAATTCCTGTAGGTAAAACTTTTGATGGTTCTTTCAAAGAATCGTTTATGAAAACAACTGATGATGAAGAGTATCATACCCGTCACTTTGATGCAAATTCTCAAACACCGGAGCAGGTAGATCAATCTACTGAAGGTTTTTCGTATTACTCTGAACATAATTCGGACATATCTGTTCCTGATGCAGAAGGATTTCCATTTACACGTACGGTGTTTTATAATGATCCTACCGGACGGGTAAAAGAAGAAAGTGGTGTGGGGGAAACTCATATGATTGGTAATCAAGAGGACGGAAGTGGGCGTACTTCACGGTATTTTTATGCTCTTGCTACACAACATGAACTTAATCTCCTATTTGGTGAAGAGCATGCTCCCAAAGAAGGTAAAGTGTATAAAACTATAACGGTAGATCCCAATAATGTGGCTTCTGTTGTATATGAATCAACAAATGGAAATACTATAGCAAGTTGTGTGCTCGATATTGAACCATTGGAAACAATGCTCGAAGATATTGATAATCAATCGGAATCAATACTTGTGAATAAAACTGAAAGTAGTGGGAATGTTAAAACCAAAGATGGATTTGTTTCTACAAAACGAGTTTTTTTACCAAAAGAATATAATTCTTTAGCTGTTTCGTATGGAATTGATAAAGATAAATTATCATTACATTGTACTTCTTTATGTAATGAGCTGGAGGAATCCTGTAAGTTTCAGTTGGAAATAATGGCAACACATATTGAAACAGGAGACACATACGACTTTGGCGGTACTATTATAGGTGAAGACGATGTCTTTTCGTATTTGCGTTCGCAGGATAATTTGCCTATGGGTACGTACATTATTGAAAAACGTTTAGTAGGTATTGCTCCTACGGGAGAAGTATCCTTTAAACAAAAAGATTTAATTAAACCAATAGTATCACGCTTAATTTCATACGAAACTAAATTTGCTTCAATGGATGAATTTAACGAAGCGGTTAATGAGTTTGTAGGAAAAGTTAATAGTAGTAGTATTACTCAGGATGATAAATTATTTAGTACTGTTCCGCCGGAAGATGGAGGATTGTCTGATTGGGATTATTACCTGGATTCTAAAGACCAATATAATATAGTATTAGCTCATACGGGAACGACAGAGTCACCAAATGCAACGGATATTATATATGCTGCCATTGTTGATGTACCATGCTGTAATCAATCAACAATGTCTTTGAGTTATATTCCTCAATTAATGTGTCCCAATCAAAATGAAGAAGAAGATCCTGAATTATGTAAATGCGATATTGATGATATTCCCTCTTTTGAGAAGTTTGCTCTTGAGTATTTAAGTGATTGTGCGATAGGGTATTCTAAAATCCCGCCAGAAAAGAGAGAGTTTGATACGTTTGAAGAATTTTTTTATGGCGTTTTAATGAATGGATGGCCCGAAGGAATATTTGATAGAATGGTTAAACATATGTTAACGGATGAGTATCGTGAATTTCAATATCATGCCGGTAAAGAGTTTAATGATGAATCTTTAAATCCAAAGGTTCAGTATTGTTTTACTGAACTGGCAACTATTTGGAAATCGGTGCTTGATAAATATATATATATGCAGTGTGCAGGTTATGATTTAAATGATTTAGCATTGTCTATGGATAATAAATTCTTTGATGAAGCCGATGAAACCGGAGAAAAGGTAGGAGAAGATGGTACGAATACACGAGATGAAATTGATGATGGAATAGATGAGAATGTTAATTTTTTTATAACTCGATGGATTGCAAAAAGAAAAATGTCTAAACGTCTTGAAGAAATGGATGAGGTTATGAAACCAAAATTACCTGAGCCATATGTGCCGTATGGCTATGACTATCATTTTGTATTCGATTTTTTAGAAATTGCAGGGTATAAATATGCTAAAATATTAACGCCGTATGATCCCTACCCATTACCGGAAGATAGAGCGTCGGGATATAATTATAGAAAAAATATTCAAACAGAAGGAAGTGATGTAGAAAAAGACATTCTTGCTCCTTTGCCGGTGTACTTTAATTTTAATTCGAATACTTCAGAGAGAATTCGATATACGTCGGAAAATGGTACATCGGAAGCGGAACTGTTACATGAGGAGTATATTGGAGGTAATATTTCCTCATATTATGCTTCTTCTGATATAAACGCCGATTCATATACTGCTTTTGAGGATTGGGTTATTTATAATAATTCACCCGAAATAGAAGGCAGAGAAGGTGACAACTCACAACTTCCTGATGATAATCCATATAATTTAACAAAAGTTCAAGAAGCAAAATATTTCCCTCAGGGACGTTTCCCATTTATGTATAATCCGGTGTATGCGTTTAAATATGCACATTATCCTTCTATGGAACATTATTTAGTTGTCGAAACCATGGCAGGATTTTATGATCCGAATGATTGTTATAAAATAGAAAAAACTAATGATACAGATTGGTATAAATTTGAATCCTCTGTTAATTATAATGATACGGAAGATATTTATCCTTTCTTATTGAAATATCCCTGTTGTGTTACTTCAGATAATAATTTTACAGATAATGGTATAGATGTGAATACTCTTACTCCTGAGGATTTGCAAGCATATTATATACAAGGACAATTGCCACTTTGCTATACTTCATTTGATTATTATATTCCTGATGATACAGATGTTAATCATCCGTATTATGAAGGGCGTGAGATTATAATGACTACTTTACAAAATGAACAAACTGCTGAAAACAATCTTGCTTATGGAATAGCTACAGTTGATAATAAACCGGCAAAATTTGTGGTAAATAGTTTTGATTCGGAGGGGCAATATCTCGTTCCTGATAATTATACTTCTTTTTCTTTTGAAGAAAAAATCGGATATATTAAAGCTATTACTAAATTTGTGCCCGAAAAAGAAACGATTTGGTTGCCTCACTGGTCTCTTTATGTTGAAAATCAATCATCAAGTTTTTATACTACTCCCACAAAATGGTATAGAACCGAAGGGCGGTATTGTGATTTGCCTCGCTATGTTACCCAAACACAATTACAAGCATACTATGATGCTATGCATATTGTTGCAAGCGAAGAAGATCCTTATTATCATAGAGATGATTCATGGGAAGAGTTTGCGTGTTATAATATGGATAATTTTTTGCGCTTTGATAATTTAGTTATTAATGAAGAAGATGCCGTTGAGATTACCGGAATTTTACAAGTTGATGAGTATAACAGGGTATTTACCGGAACGGAAGAAAATAGATTGGTAAGTCCGGGCGAGAAAATTATTGCTGAAACTATTAATTCATGTAATACCCGATGTAAATCAAAAATCACAAAAGCTGCAGTAAAACGTATTCTTGAAACGGAGTATTGCTATGTTTTTGAGGGCTGTTTGGTTGATGATGATAATTATATGCCCGAGTATGACCT
>CAZLCY010000145.1:0-6439 GCA_964558075.1 uncultured Bacteroidales bacterium | reverse complement strand
ATCAATTATCAAAACATACCATTTCTTCTTCTTCAGCATATCGGCATCGCTTCGTATAATTCCGTAAGAAGTAATCAGGACATCATAGTTATCTAATTTTTCGAGGCAACGATGTGTGCCGTGGTAAATTTCTGCCCGGAGTGAAGGAGCAAATTTTTGAATTTCTGCCAACCAATTAGTTAGCAAACCAGTAGGGGCAACAACCATTACCTTTTCTGTATCCAAATATCTCTCTTCCTTAAATTTCAATATTGCAGCAATAACCTGAATAGTTTTCCCCAATCCCATATCATCGGCAAGTACCGATCCAAAACCTATACGTGCATTTCGATAAATCCAAGAAAAACCTCGGTGTTGGTATGGGCGTAATTGTGCATTAAGATCTTCAGGCAAAGGCACCTCACTCACACTATTCAATTCTTGAATCAATTGTTCTACTTCAGTATCAAAAGCTATGGCAGCCCCCTGATATTCACCCGAAAGTGCAGCCCGCATTAATTGGAAAGCGGTAAGTTGTTTCGGTGATGTGAAATGTTTATATAGTTTTTCTAATTCCTCTTTTTCAACATAAATATAGTTCGTCTTAAATCGAATAAGACCTTCCGATTGTTGCAACAATTGTTTAAACTGAGCTTCACTCAAAAGCGTATCGCCCACTGCCACTTGCCATTCAAAATCAAGCAATTTATCGAGACGTAAAAATCCTGAACTCTTGCCTTTGCTTTTTAATTTGACACTTGGTTTTGGCTTGAGAATGCTTTGCAAGGATTTCGGTAACAACACAGGAATATCAAGCAATTGAATAGCGGGTACTATTTTCATAAGAAAAGGTGCAAAACGCTCGCTATCCATTATAATATCTTTTTCTCCAAAGGAGTTGATATAATCATCAAGCCCATCAATAAATCCACTCATAAGAGCTAAGGTTTGTAATATTTCGTATCGACGATTTTCAAATTCGTTTTGAGTCAAAACATTTTTAAGAGAAACAGTATGTTTAAACGTTCCTTCGGGAATCTGCACATCGATATTAACCTTGAACCGATTGTTTCCGGATTCTTCCACAACAAGAGCGGGTTTTGTCTCGCCCCGTGAAAGGTAAAACTTTTGTAGCCATGCCATGATACCACCGGCAAGAGACTCCTCTCCGGGGTCGGTAAAAGCATAGCTTGAATTTTTAAAAAACAACTCCAAAAAAAGGTCATTATCTACCTTAAAACTAGCAAGGTGAACCATTTCGGTAATCAACAGAGATAATAAATTTACGGCTCTGTCTTTGTTTACAGACTTTATTTTATTTCGATAAACCCCGGTAAAAACATCAGGTGGGAGAATCTGTTCCAGTTCATCACACAATTTTGCCACCTTTTCACTTAACAGTGCAGGAAGCCATCGTATAGAATATTTTTTATTGGGTAATTGTACTATTTGTGGTATAATAGCTCCATTGGCAGTAAGTTGAAGAGCAAGATGTATGGCAGTATGCAAAGCAGCAGTAGAGGGCTGAAAATCGGGAGTACGTGCCCCCGGTATATGCGATAATTGCTGCAGAAACTCAGGCACGGAGCATTCCTTTTCATCAGTAATTACCCTAACCTGCAATGCTTCGTCGAGTGCTACCGTGTTAGTTGAACGATGACCAATATTGTTATCGTCGGAATACGTACTTTGAAAAAATTCAGACAAAGATTTTTTTCCGGAAGCAGCACGTTGGGTGTTTCTCACAACTCGTTTGAGTGTTGTGAGATATTTGTCGCGAAAATCGGTTGCCGAGAGAGTATAAAAAGCTGGCATTGGCGAAAGTAGTGCAGTCAATGATTCATGCAAAGGATCCAAACCTGAAAAATTCAGTTTTTGGTATGCCAATTCTGTATCATACGCATTATCCTTTGTAGCTTTTGCAAACAACATGTTTTTTACGCTCGGAACATCTATTGACATATTATTGATAAACACTCCCGCTTTTGCTAATTCACCGAGCAAATCAACATTGTGCAACTCAAAAACCAAAAAAGGGTTATTATCAATTTCTGCACTTACCTTATAAATTACCGAAGCCAAATGTTTACAAGGAACTGCCCAGTCGGGACATGAACATTGCATTTTCAAATCGCTCCATTGATGAGGGAACACCTTGAGACCCGATTTTTCTGCCAATTGAAGTATTGAAGGGTCGAGTTCGCGATTAAGCAGTTTTGAAATAATTACCGGACGATGCTGAATATCTTTGAGAAAATTAGCCAACTCAGGATCAAAAAATGGGGGAATAATAATACCAACATTATACGGGGCAGAACGGCTACCGATAACCTTAGCTGTTATGCGATTACCAACTATTTTTATTTTCTTTACCGCCCCTTTTCGTGCATACGATGCACCTCGCGGCAATCTATTGCTGTAGTCTATATTATTAAGTGAATTCAGCCATTGTTGTCCCCACCAAGTTTTCCCATATGTTGATGCCATATTATTTTTTTTATATTTTATTGCAAATATAAATTTTTTGAATTTTAATAAACCGTAATTAGCATATTTTCACAATTAAAAATCGGACATTATGGACAAACTCTACTTAAAATTACATGCTAAAACAATACTATGATATCGCAATGATTGCAGTTCCGGACTCTCATTCACATCTAATAGCCCATAAGAATATCGTAATTCCGGGGCACATATAAAATAGGTACAATTGGTTTCTAAACCAATCCCAAAATCAATTGCAAAATCTACCTTAGTGGTCAAAATTGTAGCGGATTCAGATGCCGAATACAGAGGGAGTTTTACATGAGGTCCCACAAACAGATACGGTGTTGTATTTCCATCCCCCAATTTATACTCAATATGAGTCATTACATTCAGTGATGTTGGAAAAACCTTATAGGTCGACACAGCTGTTTCACTCAATTCCGTTTCAATTTGAGAATTATTAAATGCAAGTTCAAGCTGAGGAGACACTAAAAATCTCGAAGACAATGCATAATCACCAAATAACCCGAAATTAAATCCGAGACTATTTGAAATATTAGTATCATCTCGAAGAGTTTCTTGTGAGTGCAAAAATGAATAATTACCTCCCACATTTAACCCAAAAACAAATCTTTGATTTAAACCCTCATGTTCTGTTTGGGAAAATCCCATAATTGAACACACTACTGTTACAGCGAATACAATAACTTTTTTCATATTAATAAAATTAATGGTTACTAAAAGGTAGCTATTGTATCATTCAATATATTTTTGTGGTTTATCTATATACGTTATTTATATGCGGATATTGTGCTAATAATTAGGTTGCCAGAAATGATTGTTCCGATTATATTTTGGTATTTCCACATTGTTTGCATCAATATACTCGTCGATTTTTGAATGTACCGCCGATTTAAAACCGGCAATAAATGATGATATTGATTTTGGTAAATGTTGTGGCGACGCACGAATTGACGCATGTAGCGACGCACGGCCGTGCGTCGCTACATTCATCGCCACATCCAACCGATTTTTACATCACAAAACACTCTCACATCTCCCGAACAATCAATTCCTGTAAATCAATTTTTTGTTGAGGACTTATATCTTGTTTTTGCATAATGCATTCATGAAGTTTTTTCTTGAAACTCCAGCAGGTCATTTGACGAAGATTGAGTTCTTCGGAAATTTCATGAATGGAAACCTTTTCGGCATTGCACACAAGGAATGCAATATAAAAGGCTTTGGGCAAGGGGAAACGGCATCCTTCGAAAAGAGTACCAACTTTTGCTGATTCATCGTGCTTGCATTTTGTGCAACGCCGCGAAAACGAATGCTTTCCTTTGCAATAATTTGTGTGTCCGCACTTTTTACAAACATACCCTCTTTGCCATTTTTGATTGGCCAAAAATTCCAAACATTTTTCCTCTGTCGAAAAAGTCGCTTGAAATTCTTCTTTTGTCATCTGTTTGAAAGGTATAAACATATAGTGCGTCTAAAACGATAAATTTTTTAAAACTTTTTTACAAATATAGTGATATTAATCCGATAAATTGTTATATTTGTAAAAAAATAACAAAAAAACATAATGATGAAACACATTTTTTTAACAACAGTAGCTACAGCTTTTTTCTTAGTAAGTTGCAATTCTAATGATTCTGCCAAAGCACAAGAGTCAACTGAAGTTCAACAAGAAAAATCAGAACAGAAAGAAACTGTAACAACAGAAAAAGAGGCAAAAAGTAATCAAACTACTCCGGCACAAACTTCGGGGAAAGTAGTGAAACTTACTACTGCCGAATTTAAAGAGTTAGTTTACGACTACACACAGCATCCCGACAAATGGGTGTACAAAGGCACAAAGCCATGTGTAATTGACTTTTACGCCGATTGGTGTCGCCCCTGTAAAGTTATTGCTCCCATAATGGATGAGCTTGCAGCAGAATATGGCAATCAAATCACTATCTACAAAGTAGATACTGAGGCGGAGCGTGAATTAGCACAGGTTTTTCAAATAAAAAGTATTCCTATGGTGGTTTTTTGTCCGGTAAACGGGGATCCGCAAGGAACCATGGGAGCATTGTCGAAAGAACAATACAAAACTCAAATTGAAGCAATGTTAACAGAATAACACAAAACTATTGTTTATGGATACACAACATATTGAAATTCGTTATTCGGATTTGGCAGAATCGGAATGCTGTTTATCATGCGGAAAAGCAATACACTTTGCTGAACCTCAACCGGGTGAAGTGTGTGTTGATTTGGGAAGCGGACGGGGAACTGATGTTATTCGTATGGCACAAAGTGTGGGCGAAAACGGAAAGGCTATTGGGATAGATGTTTCTGACGGTATGTTGCACAAAGCTCAGAAAAATGCAAAAAAACTGGGCGTTTCAAATGCTCATTTTATTAAATCGGAACTGGAACATATTCATTTAGAAAACAATACGGTTGATTTGCTTATTTCGAACTGCACAATTAATCATGCACATAACAAACAACATGTATGGAATGAAATCTATCGAATTCTTAAACATGGCGGTCGCTTTGTGGTAAGCGATATTTATTCTCTTCAGGAAGTACCCGAAAAATACCGAAACGACCCACAAGCAGTTGCTGAATGTTGGGCCGGTGCCGTGACAAAAGATGAATATATGACACAATTAACCGCTGCGGGGTTTACAAATATTTCGATTCTTGAAGAAAGCACACCCTATCCGAAAGGAAGTATTGAAGTATCGAGTTTTACCATAGCGGGAACAAAAAATAAGAGTGCTTGTTCGTGCTCTTCATAACGACATGATGATGTGTGTGTTTCATACACAGATTCATATTTCTCAGTAGTAATTTTTTTAAAATGTTAGTTTATGAGAAGTTTAGTAAAAAAGGCAGAAGCTCGCAAATCTGAAGTTGCACAATGTTGTGCAAAAAATTCACGAATTGTAGCAGGCTGTCACGATTAAATCTATATGCGGAACGAAATGTTCCGCATATTTTTCAACTTATACTGAATATGCGATTATCAAAACACACCATTATTTCCCGAATTACTGATTCTGAAGAATATTTCATTATCAACCCTCTTGTGCAACAAGCCGATATTTTAGATAAAGAAGAGGCAGAAAAAATTCTTTCGGGCGATTATTCTCTTCCTGCATTACAGGATAAAAAATATGTTATGTCTGAGCAGGAAGAACAGCAAATTTTTACGCAAAAATATCTCGATTTTATTGATGCCCGAGACAGCGATGAAATTCAGATTTTCTTTGCTCCTTGGTATGCTTGTAATTTTGCATGTTCGTATTGTTACCAGCATGAATATACCAATCCGAACGAACAGGTGAAGCCGGAAATAATTGATGCTTTTTTTGAGTATATCGAAACTACTTTTGCCGGCAGACGAAAGTATATTACCATTTTTGGTGGTGAGCCTCTTATGAAAGGCGAAAAACACGCACAGGTAATAGAATCGATAATAACACAAGCCGCAGAAAAAAATATTGATATTGCGGTTGTGACAAACGGCTATCATATTAATGAATATATTGATGTTCTTGCTCAAGGACATATTCGTGAGGTGCAGGTAACTTTGGACGGCACCGAAAACGTGCACAACTCCCGACGGATGATTCACGGCGGCGGGGGCAGTTTCACTGAAATTGTATCGGGAATTGACACCTTACTTTCACGCAAAGTGCCGGTAAATTTACGGGTAGTAGTTGATAAAGATAATATCAGCAATTTACCGGAATTAGCTGAATTTGCCCGTGAAAAAGGCTGGACTAATTCACCTCTGTTCAAAACACAATTGGGGAGAAATTATGAACTACATTCATGCCAAACAAATAATCAAAAATTATTTTCACGCATCGACATGTATCGCGAAATATACAGTCTTATTCAACACCATCCGGGTTTTTTAGACTTTCATAAACCGGCATTTTCCATTAGTAAATTTTTGTGGGAA
>CAZLCY010000144.1:0-6470 GCA_964558075.1 uncultured Bacteroidales bacterium | reverse complement strand
GAAATAATTACCAAAGATTTTAAAGACACTGAATTTCGACAAGAAATAATATCTTTTGTAAAAGAATCTGATAAAGGAATTATCAACAGAGGATAGGAAAATAGGATGATTGATAATACAATTCCTAAAAATATTTTTTTTACCTGTATTTTATTTATAGGGATTATTTCGTGTACCTCACAACAATCAGAATCATATTCTGAATTTTCAGGCAACACTCAAGGCACAACATATAGAATAATTGCAAAACATTCTCTTAATGCCGATAGTCTTGGACAAGAAATTCAATCTATATTGAAAAATTTCGATAGTGTTTTTAGCAATTACAACCCGCATTCTCTTATCTCTCAAAGTAACTCACAGGAAAATTTTCAATTTTCAGATTCTTTATTTTTTTACTTCTTAAAAAAATCACATTTTTTTTATGAACTCTCTGAAGGTGATTTCGATATAACTGTTGCCCCCATTGCAAATGCATGGAAGTTAGGCTATGCCAACGACATTATAATGCCCTCAAAAGATAGTATTACTCAAATTATGAAGTATGTGGGAATGAATCTCATAACATTTGATTCAACACACATACTAAAAAAAGACAAACGTACACAAATAATAAGCAATGCTATAGCTCAAGGATACACCTGCGATATAATTGCCGAATATTTCACATCACTTGGAATAAAAGATTTTTTAATAGATGTTGGCGGCGAAATGCGGGTTCAGGGTGTTAATCCACGGAATAAATTATGGCAAATCGGTATTCAAACACCACAAGAAGGTGCATCATCAACAGATTTTATGCTTATTGTTTCCTTGAACAATAAATCAATAGCAACCTCCGGAAATTATCGAAAATATTACATCAAAAACGGGAAAAAATATTCTCATACTATTAATCCTAAAACAGGATTTCCGGTTATGCATAATTTATTGAGTGCATCCATAGTTACTGAAGAATGCATTGACGCTGATGCTCTTGCAACCTCATGTATGGTAATGGGATTCAAAAAATCAAAAGAATTTTTAAATTCACACCCAAAATACCAAGGAATATTAATTTTTGAAGAATCAGACTCTTTGCACACATACATAACACCCGGGCTTTTAGAACAAATTCAAACAACAGCACAAATAGAAGAATAAAATAGAAGTACGATTTTTTATTAATTCAAACTTACGAAAAGAAAGAATAATACTATTAGCATAATTTTTTTTTGTATTTTTACACTCTCAAAATTAAAAATTAATATTATTATGCATGTAGCAATAGCCGGAAATATTGGCGTTGGTAAGTCAACGTTAGCCGGATTACTGGCAAAACAATACAATTGGGTCGTCAACTATGAAGATGTAGATGACAATCCGTATTTGGATGATTTTTACAAAGACATGAAAGCGTGGGCTTTTAATCTTCAAATTTATTTTTTGCACAGTAGACTTCAACATATTATGGAAATTCACAATTCCGGTAAAAATGTAGTTCAAGATCGAACCATATATGAAGATGCGTATATTTTTGCCCCCAACCTTCACGACATGGAACTTATGGCTACACGCGATTTTGAAACCTATTTTTCTCTCTTTAGACAAGTTGAAAAGTTAGTTCAACCACCGGATTTATTAATATATCTCAAAGCATCGATTCCTACCTTAGTAAAACGAATTCAAACAAAAGGAAGAGAATATGAAAATACAATAAGAATTGATTATTTGCAAAGCCTAAACAACCGCTACGAAACATGGATAAAATCCTATGATTCGGGTAAGATTCTCATAATTGATACTGACAGCATAAATTTTATTGACAAACCGGAAGATTTCAGTACAATCATAAATAAAATTGATGCTGAATTATTCGGATTATTTTAAATTTTAAACAATACTAATACTATGGAAAAAAACGACCGATATTCATTTAATTCAAATGATTTATTATTTCGCATATTTTTATATAAAAAACCTCTTATAATAATTTCTATCTGTGCATTTATTATTTCAACAATAGTGGCATTTTTTGTGCTCACACCGCAATTCAGATCAAGTGTAATACTTTTCCCTGCCCCATCAGCATCTATTTCTCAATCGCTTATTTCTACAGTTAACACTTATAAATCGGAATCTGTTTTTGGTGAAGAAGAAGAACTCGAACAAATACTACAAGTTCTTCACAGCGATGAATTACGAAACCGAATTATTAAAAAATATGATTTATGGAAACATTACGAAATAGACACAACTTCAACTTCCTATCCTCGTGATAAAATGATGAAGAAATTTTATAATAAAATTCATTTTTCCCGCACCAAATACATGGCAATAGAAGTTGAAGTTTTCGACCATAATCCCGACACTGCAGCACTCATTGCAAACGACATCATGTATTTGATTGACTCTGTTATGAATAAAATGACAAAAAGACGAGCAATTGAGGCCTATACAATTGTAAAAGAAGAGTACGATGTTAAAGAACAACAAATAAATAAACTTGAAGATTCTCTTGCAACAATAATGAACAAAGGTGTTTTTGATTTCGAATCACAATCGGAAGTTCTGAACAAAGCATATGCTGATGCCCTCGCATCTGGAAATACGAAAGGTGCCGGCAAAATCAAATCAACGCTTGATACACTTGCAAAATATGGTAGTTCATATGTTTCAATCCGAGATTTTTTATTATATGAAAAAGAACAATTGAGTTTATTAAACTCAAGACTTAAAGAAGCAAAAGTAAATGCAGAACGAGATTTAACTCATTATTTTGTAGTTAACAAAGCTTATGAGTCCGATAAAAAGGCAAAGCCAAAACGCTTAGTGATTGTGATGATATCTACTATAGCAACATTTTTATTTGCTTTTGTTCTCTTAGTTATTATTGATTTAATTAAAGATTTTCAAAGAAAAAAATCCGAAGCAATTAATACTATTTAGTGATTTCCCGTTCGACGTCCATACAAATATATGTATTTACGGCTCTATTCATAGTCGCAAATATGTTTTTTATTTCACAAGATTCGTACATTATAAATACCATTCCATTTGTACTTTTATTGCTGCTTCTGGCTTTTGTGTCGTTAAAACATTTAATGCTTATTATAGCTTTTTGTGCTCCGCTTTCCATTCAGTTATCCTATTTTCTGCCCGACGCAAGCCTCGACATGAGTTTACCCACAGAGCCATTCCTTTTTGGCGTAATGGGACTATTTTTCTTAAAACTAATAACGGAACGACGATTCGATAAAAAAGTACTTGCACACCCGGTAAGTATAAGTATTTATTTTTATTTAATCTGGCTTTTTCTTACCTCTCTCAGTTCCGAATTACCAATAGTTTCCTTCAAATATCTATTAGTACGACTTTGGTTTATTGTAAACTTCTATTTTTTGGTCACCCAACTTGTTGAAGACAAATCATATATTTCAAAATACCTATGGGCATATACATTGGGGCTCATGATTGTTATCGGCATCACTCTTTTTAAACATGCTCAAGAAGAATTTACCCAGAAGGCAGGTCATTATGTCATGCATCCTTTTTTCAACGACCACACCTCTTACGGAGCAGCTCTCGCAATGATTTTACCGGCAATCATTGGCATTACGCAAAGTGTTCGTAAAACATTTAACATTCGATTTTTACAAATTTTTGCAATCAGCATTATCTTAATTGCCCTCGTGTTTTCGTACACACGAGCAGCATGGCTCAGTTTAGTTGTAGCTATCGGCATATGGATACTCATTAAATTACGAATAAAATTTCGTTCACTTGTAATTATTGGTATTTTATCCTTAAGCATACTCATTCCTATAAGTCACTCAATAATGTACTCATTGGAGAAAAACGATGAAGTTTCGAGTACAGATTTTTCAGCACATATAAAATCAATGTCAAACATTACAACAGATGCTTCAAATCTTGAGAGAATCAACAGATGGAAATCTGCAATACGTATGTTTGAAGAACGGCCGGTTATGGGCTGGGGGCCGGGGACTTATATGTTTCTGTACGCTCCATTTCAACATTCAGAAGACCGAACAATAATAAGTACCAACGCAGCAGATTTAGGAAACGCACATAGTGAGTATCTCGGCTTACTTTCAGAAGCGGGGTTTATAGGTTCCCTTTCATTTATCCTCATTATTATTCTTACGCTCACAACAGTATTCCGATTATACTATCGAACACATAATGATACTACGAAAAAAATCGCATTATCCCTATGCCTTGGACTCATAACGTATTACGTTCATGGTTTTTTAAATAATTTCTTAGATTACGATAAAATTTCACTATTATTTTGGTCATTTACTGCAATTATTGTTGCTTTAGATATTCAAGACAAAGAATCACTTTCAAAAGAAACAATATGAATTCACTCGAAGTTTGTTACAGTCCCGCATTATTTGATTTTCACAAAAATAAAGATGCAATAGTTGTAGTGGTTGACGTACTTCGTGCAACAAGTTCTATTTGCACCGCTTTTGCAAATGGGGTTTCGAGCATTATTCCGGTACAATCAAAAGAAAAAGCACTTTCATACAAAAACAAAGATTTTGTAATAGCAGCCGAACGAGATGGATTAATATTGGATTTTGCCGATTTAGGTAATTCTCCCTATAATTTTTCGGAAAAATTAGTACGAGGAAAAAATGTTGTATATAGCACAACCAATGGAACAAAAACTATACAAACAGCAGCCTCGGAATCAAAAGATGTTGTGATTGGAGCATTTTCAAACATTACCGCATTAAGCGAATGGTTAATACTACAAAATACACCGGTAGTAATTTTATGTGCCGGTTGGAAAAACAGATATAATATTGAAGATACTGTTTTTGCCGGAGCATTATCAGAACGATTACTTACAAGCAAATTATACACATCAATTTGTGACTCTACAACCGCAGCTGTCGACATGTGGAATAATCATAAAAGCAATCTGAGAAAACTCATAGACACCTGTGCTCAACGCGAACGTTTACGTAAAAATAAACTTGACGACTGTATCGATTATTGTCTTACACACGACACCTGTCCTGTTGTACCGTTATTTAACGGCACTGCATTGATTAATGCTCTTAATTAGTCTCTGCCCGAAAACTCCAAAAACCACATTACTCTCGACTTATTAAACTATAGTTTTCAACAAAGCCTTATCAACAACTTCCTGAATTGTTGAAATATAGGTAAACTTTAATCCTTTTACATAGAGAGGTGCAATATCATCAACATCCTTTTTATTATCTGCACATAAAAATATTTCTGTAATACCGGCACGTTTAGCCGCAAGTATTTTTTCTTTAATACCTCCTACCGGTAATACTTTTCCTCGCAAAGTTATTTCACCGGTCATAGCAATGCGTGCTTTTACTTTTCGTTTCGTAAACGCACTAATCATAGACGTTACCATAGTAACACCTGCGGAGGGACCGTCTTTCGGAATAGCACCTTCGGGTACATGAACGTGGACATGTGTGTTTTCAAAAATATTCGAATCAATATCAAAATCTTGTGCATGAGCCTTAATATATTCCAGTGCAATTGTAGCAGATTCTTTCATCACATTACCAAGATTCCCGGTCATACTCAATCTTTACCTTTGCTCAAACTTGTTTCAATAAACAAAATATCGCCTCCGACTTGTGTCCATGCTAAACCGGTAACAACCCCTGCAATATCATTACCTTGATATAAATCGGGTGAAAATTTTCGGGGACCAAGCATTGATTCTACCTGAGGTATAGTAAGAGTATGCTCAAACTCTTCGTTCATAACCATTTTTTTCGCCAAAGCCCTCAACACACTTGCGATACGTTTATCGAGCGTACGTACACCAGATTCACGAGTATAAAACGTTACAATATGCTCAATAACCTCATCAGGAAAAACAAGCAAAAGGTTATCGGCAAAACCATGATTTTGTAATTGATTAGGAATAAGATGTCGCTTTGCAATTTGCACCTTTTCTTCAATAATATACCCCGAAACATCTATCATTTCCATTCTGTCACGCAACGCAGGACTAATATTTCCAATATTATTTGCAGTAGCAATAAACAATACTTTAGACAAGTCATAATCCAATTCCAGATAATTATCATAAAAGGAATTATTTTGCTCAGGATCGAGTACCTCAAGAAGTGCAGATTCAGGGTCGCCTCGGAAATCTTTTCCCACCTTATCAATCTCATCAAGCACAAAAACGGGGTTTGAAGTCTTTACTTTTTTTATGTTTTGAATAATTCGTCCCGGCATAGCACCGATATATGTTTTTCGATGCCCGCGGATTTCAGACTCATCATGCAAACCACCCAATGAAATACGTGCATATTTTCTATTCAAAGCACGTGCAACCGATTTTCCCAAAGAAGTTTTCCCAACACCGGGAGGACCGTATAAACAAATAATCGGAGACTTAAAGTCACCTTTTAATTTTAATACGGCAAGATGTTCAATTATTCTATCCTTCACCT
>CAZLCY010000143.1:0-6502 GCA_964558075.1 uncultured Bacteroidales bacterium | reverse complement strand
GCCAAGAAAAATATCTTTAAATTGATTCATCCCCGCATTTGTAAACATAAGAGTGGGATCGTTTTTTATAACCATAGGTGCCGACGGGACAATTGTATGCTGTTTGGAAGAAAAAAAATCTAAAAAAGATTGTCGTAATTCACGTGAATTCATCATAAAAATAATTGTTTTCTTAATAAAATGTTAAAAATACTTAGTCTTACAGACGTTTTTTTATGCAAAAGTATATTTTTTTTCATTACTTTTGCGATTAACATACAAAATTGATGACTAATAATGGCCAAAAGTAAATATAGATTTAATCCGGAAACGCTTACATACGAAAAAATTGAATATTCAAAGAAACGTATTTTTGCGGTGGGATTTATATACCTCACCTCATTTTTTATTCTTGGGTTTACGTTTATGCTTTCGTGGTTATATTTTTTTCCATCCGCTCGTGAAACCGATTTAATGGAAGAAAATTCAGAATTGCGTATTCAATATAAAGTGTTGAATTCAAAAATACATACTATTGAAAATGTACTGGAAGATATTGCCGACCGTGATAATAATATATATCGAGTTATTTTTGAAGCAGATCCGATTCCGGATGAAATCAGAAAAGCCGGGATAGGTGGTATAAACAGATATGCCGAAATTGAGGCTAAACCAAATATGGAAGTGGTTGTCGAAACCGCTCAGCGCTTAGATGTTTTATACAAAATGTTGTATGTGCAAACATTATCATTTGATAGTGTTATTAATTTGGCTAAAAATAAAGAAGATATGTTACGGTGTATTCCCGGAATTCAACCATTGTCAAATGATGATATTACTCGTTTTGCCTCGGGGTTTGGATATAGGATACATCCTATTTACAAAACATATAAAATGCATACCGGTATTGATTTGACAGCACCTCCGGGAACTAAAATTTATGCGAGTGGAGATGGTGTAGTGAAACGTGCTCGTTTTCTGCGTGGATACGGCAAAAGTGTAACAGTTGACCATGGGTACAATTACGAATCTGTGTATGCACATATGAGTATGATTTTGGTGAAACCCGGACAGAAAGTGAAACGTGGCGAGGTTGTTGGTTTGGTTGGGAGTACAGGAACTTCAACCGGGCCACATTTGCACTATGAAATTCGTAAGAATAATCAGCCCGTGAATCCGATAAATTATTTTTTGAATGATTTATCTCCACAAGAATATGATGAAATGATTCGTATTTCATTACGCCCGACACAAACATTAGATTAACAAGTATGACTTTTGAATATATAAACAGAGATATAAGTTGGTTATATTTTAATTATCGTGTTTTAGAAGAAGCCAAAGATTTAAGTCTTCCGGTGTATGAGCGAATCAAATTTCTTGCAATTTATTCAAACAATTTAGAGGAATTTTATCGTGTGAGGGTAAGTTATTATCGACGTCTTATTCGAGAATTACCTCATATTCATCCCAAAAAACAAGCAGTAAATCCAACCGCCGTTATTTCGGTTATAAATGAGCTTGTTGGTAAATTTCAAAATGAATTTAATGAGGTGTTTCAAAAAACAATTGTGCCGGAACTGGAACACAATAATATTAGAATATTAGATATTAGCAGTCTTGTTACCGAATCGCAAAAGAAATTTATTCGAAATGTATTCGATGCTCATATATTACCACATATACAACCGGTTTTGTTGGAAAAAAAGCGAATTAAACCATTTATGCGTACCGGTCAAATATACATTGTGTTGAAAATGTATAGAAAACCAAAATACTCATTATATGATAAGCCTGTTGTGAAAAAGCCGGTGTATGGTTTGGTTAAATTACCTACCGATCATGGTGTTTCACGGTTTATGCAAATACCCGTTGACGATGAAGGAAACTATTGTATAATGTTTCTTGAAGATGTGATGATGATGTATGTTCAAGAGGTGTATCCCGGTTACGAAATAGATGCATGGTATAGTGTGAAAATGACTCGCGATGCCGATTTAGATTATGAAGAATATGAATCAGAAGAGTTGATAGATATTATTTCGAATATTGCGATAACTCGTCAGTTAGGCTTGCCTAATCGGTTTCAGTATGATTATTCTATGCCTCAGGCAATTTTGGATTATGTTGTAGACACCTTTGGTGTTGAAGCAGAGGATTTGGTGAAAGCCGGTAGTCATCATAATTTTCGAGATTTTTTTGCTTTTCCGAACCCTAAAACACCTGAATTAGAAAATGAACGATTTAGACCTTTGATGCATCCGGTTTTACAAACAACCCGATCTTTGATTCGTTATATAGAAAAAAATGATGTAGCATTGCATTTCCCGTATCAATCATATTCATACTTTATTAAATTTTTAACTGAAGCCGCGTACGATGTGAGTGTCGTTGAGATTCAAGCGACTCAGTATCGTGTGGCAGATAATTCTGCGGTGGTAAAAGCACTCATTCTAGCTGCTCGAAATGGAAAAAAAGTAACTGTTTTTGTGGAGCTTAAAGCTCGTTTCGATGAAGAGAATAATTTACGTTTTGCACGTGAGATGAAACATGCGGGTATACAAATAATATATAGTATGCCGAAATTGAAAGTTCATGCAAAAGTTGCGTTGGTATCACGATTAACGTCAAAAGGAAATATGAAATCAACTGCTTTTTTGGGTACTGGTAATTTTAATGAAAAAACCGCAGAGTTATATTGTGATCATGGTTTTTTTACCGGAAATAATGGAATAACAGAAGAATTAAAAGGATTATTCAAAATTTTAGAACGCTCAATTTCATATTATCCGTTTAAACATTTGTTGGTACCTAATAATAATATGGTAGAGCGGTTCGAAGAATTTATACGATTTGAGATTGCTCAGGCAAAAGCTCAGGCAAAAGCTCATATTATTGTGAAAATGAATGCACTTGAAGACCCATACATGATTGATTTGTTGTATGAGGCAAGTTTGGCAGGAGTTGCCGTAGATGTGATTGTGCGAGGTGCATGTTGTTTGAAACCAAATCAGCCGTATAGTAAGAATATTAGACTTATTCGTATTGTTGATGTGTTTTTGGAACATGCTCGAGTCTTTTATTTTTATGCACAAGGCGAAGAGAAACTTTACCTGAGTTCAGCAGATTGGATGCGGAGAAATTTATATCATCGCATAGAATGTGGTTTTCCAATTTATAATGCAGACATTAAAAAAGAAATTTTAGATATTTTATATATTCAATTGGCAGACAATGTGAAAGCAAGTTATCTTACAGAAGAGACTGAAAATGTTCGTGTACCGCAAAAAGGGAAAGTTGTGCGAGCTCAAAAAGAAATTTATGCATATCTGCAACAAAAATATTCAGTCTAATTCCCATTCTTATCGTATAATTTTAAAGAAAGTTGTTGGTTTTTCAATAATTTATTTATATTTGTATAATTGTATAAAAAATTAATACAGTGTCATATGAAAAATATTTCTCTTATTCTTTTGTCTTTTGTAGTTGTTTTAATGAGTGTTGGAAGACTTTCAGCACAAGATGTCAACAATCCTCGTGGGATAGTACAAGTGTATGATGTTGAGTCGGAATCAGATTTGCCGGAAAACAAATATGATCAATATTATTATGAAGATGATACTATTATAGTAAGCTTTCTTTTTTGGTCGAGTAAAGGTAAATTAATGCTTCGCATAGAAAATAAATTAACTGTGCCAATTTATATAAATTGGTCACAATCGATGTTTTTGGTTGAGGGAGAAAAAATACCATTAACTCCATATCTTGATAAATTAACTGATGAGCAATTAAAGGTTTACGAGCAATATAAAGCAGTTGAGCCTACATTAACAGATATGGAATACGAGTGGAAACGTCAGATGAATCAAGAAGAGTCGGGGGATAAGGAACAAATTATTTCGATAGAGGCTAATAGCACCTATACAAAAGGGAATTATTATTTAATAGGTTCGCAGGGGATTGTAATGGATACTTCCGCATCATATAAAGTTTACAAAGACAGAGGGAAACGACGAGGTAATAAAAAAGCTTTTGTATTTACCGAAGAATATTCAAAGGAAAATTCACCGGTATCTTTTGGTGTTTCTCTTGTGTATTCAACCGATGCAGAAACGAAAAAAAATGTTTCGAAAATAGAAGAGTCTTTTTATGTTACAGCAGTTCACGAAATGGAAGCTCAGCATTTTAGAGGCAAAAAAGTTGGTCGAACACCCGAAGGTTTTTCTGTGTACAAATTCCCCGAACGAAGCAGTAAACGTTTTTTTGTCGAAATTGACCGAAGAAATTCTGTTAGTTTTAACAAACGAATGTAAAATTATATATGTAACGTATTTATATATAAAAAGCTGATAGGTTACTGTCGGCTTTTTTTGTGAATATATGCGATGTTTTTTTCTGAAAATTTATATATTTGTTACTTAATCAAAAAATAATAAAAATGGGTCTGAAAATTATTGTATTAGCTAAGCAGGTTCCTGATACGCGAAATGTTGGTCAAGACGCAATGAAGTCTGACGGAACAGTTAACAGGGCAGCTTTACCTGCGATTTTTAATCCGGAAGATTTGCATGCTTTAGAACAAGCATTATTAATAAAAGATGCACATCCGGGAACAACAGTTGAAATTGTCACCATGGGACCTCCCCGTGCTGCTGAAATTATTCGCGAAGCGATGTATAGAGGAGCAGACGGAGGTTATTTGTTAACAGATAGAGCATTTGCCGGTTCTGATACTCTTGCAACATCATATACCATTAGTTTGGCTATAAAAAAACTGATGCCATTTGATTTATTATTGTCTGGTCGTCAGGCAATTGATGGAGATACAGCTCAAGTTGGTCCGCAAGTTGCCGACAAAGTTGGAATTCCTCAAATAACATATGCTGAAGAAATAGTGTCTGTAAGTAAAAAAGACATTACTGTAAAAAGAAGACTCGAACGAGGGTATGAAATTGTAAAAGCATCTCTACCAACACTTGTTACGGTACACAGTTCAGCAGTTGAATGTCGTTCGCGAAATTCAAAATTAACGATGAAATATAAACATGCCAAAACAGTTTCCGAATTGCAAGAGGATGCTATGGATTATGAGGGTATGATGAAAACACGTCCGTATCTTCAAATAACCGAATGGACTGCAGATGATCTCAATCCCGATTCGAAATCTCTTGGTTTGCAAGGTTCTCCTACAAAAGTAAAAAATATTGAAAATGTTGTGTTTAAAGCTAAAGAAACAGTAGCTTTGGATACCTCAGAAAAAGATATTGATTTTTTAATGCGGGAACTAATTGCAAATCATATTATTGGATAAGCAGTATAAATTTAAAATTGAATAATCGTGAATAATGTATTTGTATATATAGAATTAGAGGGAACAGAAATAGCTGATGTTAGTTTGGAATTATTAACAAAAGGAAAAAAACTGGCGACCCAATTAAATAAAAAGTTAGAAGCTGTTTGTTTAGGTTCGAAACTTGATGGAATAGAAAAGGAATTGTATCCGTATGGTGTAGATGTTGTTCACATCGCAGATGACAGTCGATTGTCTCCATATACCACCTTGCCTCATAATAGAATTGTATGTGACTTATTTGAAAAAGAAAAACCAGAGATTGCTCTTTTTGGTGCAACTTCTGTCGGAAGAGATTTAGCCCCTCGTGTATGTTCTACAACCGGAAGTGGTTTAACCGCTGATTGTACCAGCCTCGAAATTGGTGACCATACCGATCCAAAAACAAAAAAAGAGTACAAAGATTTATTATATCAAATAAGACCTGCTTTTGGCGGAAATATTATTGCAACAATTATTAATCCTGATACTCGCCCTCAAATTGCAACGGTTCGTGAGGGAGTTATGAAAAAGGAGATAGCTGATGCAACGTACTCCGGAAAAGTTAAAAAAATTGATGCAAAATCAATTTTGAAAGAGGATGATTTTGTAATTCAAGTTATAGAACGACAAATAGAGAAAAGTAAAGTTAATCTTAAAGGTTCTCCAATTGTTGTTGCCGGTGGATATGGAGTTGGCTCTAAAGATAATTTTAAATTATTATATGAATTAGCTCATGTGTTAGGAGGTGAGGTTGCAGGTTCTCGTGCCGCTGTTGATGCAGGATATGTCGAACACGAACGTCAGGTTGGGCAAACAGGTGTAACGGTTCGTCCGAAACTCTATATTGCATGTGGAATTTCGGGTGCAGTTCAACATACGGCTGGTATGGCTGAGTCAGCTATGGTAATAGCAATTAATAACGACCAAGATGCTCCAATTAATGCTATTGCTGATTATACTATCACCGGAGATTTGAATGAGATAATCCCCAAAATGATTAAGTATTATAAACAGAATACTAAGTAAAAACTTTCTAACAATATAATAATTATGGCAAATTTTTATTCAGATAATAAATCCCTCGCATTTCATTTACGTCATCCTTTAATGAAAAAAATTGTTCAGCTTAAAGAAGATAATTTTGCTGATAATGAATCATACGATTATGCTCCGCGTGATTTTGAGGATGCA
>CAZLCY010000142.1:0-6512 GCA_964558075.1 uncultured Bacteroidales bacterium | reverse complement strand
TAATGCTGAGATTAACATTCCATACATTTGACAGTTTGTTTTTTATAACCAGATTGAGAGAATGGAATGGATTTTCAAAAATACTTCCCATTCCACCGCTACCCACTGCATATAGTCGTTGTCCGTATACATTGTAGACAAGAGCAATGCTTGAGGTATGTTTTTCATTTTCGCCGTATGAAAACTGGTATCCTGCGTCTGCATTTATGAGGTAAGGTGAGGCTCCTTGCATTGTTCGTGATTTTTCGGTTTCGTTAGCATTGTCGGGAACCTGAATAAAAGTATATATATATGCTGCATTTGTGCCAATAAAAAATTGTTCACGTATAATTTTTTTAATCTCGATTTCAGCCCCTGTTGCATATCCTCGGTCTGTATTTTTGAATGAGTACATAATTGTACCTCCGGTCGGTTTACTAATCATTTCAATAGGGTTTTGTAATAGTTTTCCATAAAGACCAAAAGAAAAAATTTCTCCGGTTTTCGGGAAGATTTCATATTTCAAATCGAGATTGTAATTATATCCGTTTTTCAGATTTTTATTCCCTTCAGTTTTTGGCTCGCCGTATGCAGGTATAACACTTGCCGGAGATTTTTCGTAAAAACCGGGGCGGGTAATGGTTTTACTTGCTGCAAGTCGTATGTTTTTATTTTCTGAGCGGCTATATTTAATATTTAATGCCGGAAATATATCATGGGAAGTCAATGGTATTTCTGTTGCCGTACCTATTTGATTATAATCTGTTACGGTCATGTCTGCATATTCATAGCGAAGCCCGAAATTAATGGTTGTTTGTTCGTTCGGTTCATAGTTTATGGAAGAAAATGCTGCTCCCAACAGTTTTTTACCGGTATAGTGCATAGGATAGCTGTTTCCGTTTTTTACGTATATATTATTCTCATCAAAATTTTCTTCGGAAAAAATATCCAGTGGTGAGTATGGGTTCGTAACAATGTTTTGCACTGCAGAAATATTATAAAAATAGACATATGAATTAAAATCTTTCATCGTATAGCTGCTTTCAATACCGGCACAAATCTCATACGATTCGTCTTGCGGATGATAATTTCCTTTGAATGAGCCATTCAGAGTCGATTCTTGTTGATCGGTGAAAAAACGTGCTGTTTCTTGTTGGTTAAGTGCAAAAAGATACCATTCATCGTTTTGTTTAATGTACGTTGTTTGTCGTCTGTCCGGGATAAACGATTCTGCTCGTGAATATCCTGCATCCCACGACAGTGATGTGCTGCTCGTAATAGCTTTGTCGCCTAGAATTTGAAGATAGTATAATCGGTTGTTTGAAAAACTGTAATTTCGAATAAATAAAGAGTCACCCTCATTATCCCAGCCGTCATATTTCAGTTCTGCAACATCTTCGGTTCCGGAGGTATAAAACATGTTTGTTTTAATCACGCCACCTTTGTGCGAAATGTATGAAGCACTTAGTAAATTTGTGAATTGTGTTGAATAGGTATATGTGTCTTTGTAGAATTTATTTTTAATAGTTCCATCTGCTTTCAGTTGAGCATCATATACATAATCTTCGAATAAATAATCGTTGGAAAATGATGATGAAAAAAGCAGACCAAATTTTCCTTTTTCGAGTATATATAAATTACCACCGCTTATATCGAAAGAAATTTCGGGTAGGGCATTGTACTGTATGTCGCCAAAGTGAGTCGAAAATATATCGCGAGATAATTCTTTGCTGTTTTGATTTCGGTTAACAATTTTGTATTCCTCCGGAAGGATTTCATTTCGTTGTTGTACATCAAATCCAAAAAAGTTATCGGTTTCAGAATATGCTTCAATAAAATTTCTCCCGGTAGTTTGATTATTATATCCGATACCAGCCCCAATAGTAAGAAATTCTTTGTCGGGATAGTCTTTTGTTTCAATATTAATTAGTGCTCCCGAATAATCGGCACAATATTCAGCTGAATAAACTTTATGAACACCAATGTTTTTAACCACATCACTCGGAAAAAGATTTAATTGAATTACCTTTTTTGTTGGGTCGGGTGAGGGGACAGGCATGCTATTTAATAAAGCTTTATTGTATCGGTCTCCTAAGCCCCGTACAAATAATTGCTTGCTGCCTATCATCGAAACACCAGACATTTTTTTAACTCCCGATGCAACATTTGATGCACCTTTTCGGGAAAGTTCCTGTGCACCTATGCTGGTTTGCATTACTGTTGCATTTTTCTGCTCAAGTAACGATATTATCTCGCTTTCTTTATTGGCACGAGCAGATATTACTACTTTATCTGTTTCTACTGCGGCAATAGATAAGTTAAAATTTAGAGTAACCGTTTCACCTTTTTTTATGGTAATGTTTTCTTTAACCTGATCTTCGTATGTTATATAGGTACATACAACGGTATATGTACCGGGCTGAACGTCCAGTGCAAACGTCCCGTCATAATTACTCATTGTTCCTATTGTTTCATTTTCCATTAAAAATATTGTTGCTCCAATTAACTCTTCTTGTGTTTGTGCATCTAATACTGTTCCTTGAATCATACTTGGTTGTGACACCCCTATTATACTTCCTAACCCCATCGTAAGTAATACAAAAAATTTCTTCATTTATGTTTTTTTATACAATTAATAAATCTGTTCGGGAGCAAAACTACAGCATGTATTTTATTCTTAGTTTACCTGAGTTTTAACAAACCATTAAGTTTGAAAAAGAATGTTTTTTGTTTGTAAGTATTTGATTTTTAAATTTTAAGTGAGATTTTGTGCTGTTTTTTTAGCTGCGAATACTGTAAAAAAATTAACATATTAATAACACACCGGTAAATCCGAGTTCACATTTCAGGTATAGATTTGTAGCCATGAGTTATAAAGTATTAATAGCAGATGATGAACCGGATATAATTGAATTCTTAGAATACAATTTATCGAAAGAAGGTTTTATTGTAATATCCGCAACAAACGGCAAAGATGCATTTAAAAAAGCATTGTCTGAACTGCCCGATGTTATTTTATTAGATATTATGATGCCCGATGGAGATGGTGTTGAAATTTGTAGTCAATTGCGTGCTCATCCCGAATTTGAGCATACTATTATTGCTTTTTTAACAGCTCGCAGCGAAGATTATTCGCAAATTGCAGGTTTCGAAGTAGGTGCAGATGATTATATAACCAAGCCTATTCGACCACGAGTTTTGGTCGCACGTATTAATGCCTTGCTTAAACGTAAAATGTCGCCGAAAACTTTAGCTGAAAATATTCTTGATTATGGAGGTATTACCATTGACCGAAACCAACGATTGGTTTTTTTGCAGGGAGAAGAACTGTTTTTGCCTAAAAAGGAATTTGAAATCCTTAATTTATTAGCCTCAAAACCCGGAGTGGTCTTTACCCGTCAGGAAATGTATAATTTAATATGGGGAACGGAAATTTTTGTGGGTGACCGAACAATAGATGTGCACGTTCGTAAAATTCGTGAAAAAATCGGCGATACGTATATTAAAACAATTAAAGGAGTGGGATATAAATTCGTCAGTTAAACATATTTAAGAGATTACATATTTCTACCCCCGTATAATATGTAATTCTGTTCAAGAGGAATCCGCAAGGATTCCTCTTTTTTTTTGTAAAAAAAAGAGATAGATATATTTCGCATAAAAAAATATCTGTGTATTTTTATCAAAAATTTTATGTATAGATGAAAACCATTAATCCATAACCTTTCAATAGACTCTGTTATATTCAGATTTGATAAAGAAAAATATGAAACAGTAGTAGAAAAAACTATATATTTGATTTTTAATTAACTACATATTTACGTAAATAAATTTCATGAAACAGTTCGTTTTTTTTTCGGCATTATTATGCTGTTTATCATTGAGCTCTTATGCACAAAAAGAGCAAAAAGTTGAGTCAAAAATAACTCAGGTGACTGTATTCACTAAAGATGCACAGATTCAGCGTGAAGCTACGTGTCGGGTTGTATCAGGACAAACCATTCTTAAATTTACAGGACTTTCTCCCTATATCGTAAAAGAAAGTATCAGAGTAGAAGGGAATTCGGGATATACTATTATTGCGGTACAACAACAGCATGATTTTATTAACGAACTCGAAAAGCGAAAAGCGATTGAAGATATATCTTCTCAGATAGAAAAGCTAAAATTGCATATAGAAGATGAAAAAACATATGTGAAAATAGCACAGGATAAAATTGAATTTTTACATGCAAACAAAGTTGTTGGTGGGAAAGAACAGGGAATTAATCCGGATAATTTAAAATCGATTCATGGATTTTATGCTTCCCAATATGAATCGCTCTATCGTGAGGTGTTGAATAGAAATCGTCAAATAGAAGAGTATAAAGAAGAAATTCAAAAATTAAATAATCAGCTAATTTCATTAAACAGTAAATCAAAATTGCCTTCGGGAACCGTATTGGTTACTGTTGAGTCGAAGCAAGAAAAAAACATTTCGATAAGGTTGAATTATTTGGTAGAACAAGCAACTTGGTATCCAAGTTACGATATTCGGTTTGTTGGAATCGACAAACCGCTCGATATTACGTATAAAGCTAACATCAGGCAAAATACCGGAGTGGATTGGGAAGATGTGTATGTTGTGTTGTCGACTGCTCAAACTAATATTTCTGCTGTATTGCCGGAATTGTATCCGTACTATCTGGAATATTATTTCCCTAATCTTCATAAACCTATGATGTCTAAACAAAGCAGGTATGCTGCTGAAAAATCAGATGATTATGCCATGGAAATTGAGGAGGAGTCCGGAGTTGTAATTAGAGGATGCGGAACTACCGGAGAAGCTACGCCTTTGTATGTTGTTGATGGTGTGCCGCAAAACAGTATTTCGAATATTAATCCTTCTGATATTGCAAATATTGAAGTGCTTAAAGATGCTTCTGCTACTGCTGTGTATGGAAGCAGGGGGGCAAACGGTGTTGTTCTGGTTACTACCAATAAAAATGCAGATAATTTTTCTGCACCATTAACAATTACATCAAGGCAGGAGACATCTACTGAATATAGTATTGAGGTGAAGCAAACTATAGTTTCTAATAATAAAAAATCAATTGTAAATTATAAACATGCTTCTCTCGATGCCGGATTTGAATATCAAAGTATTCCTAAATTGGCGGAACATGTGTTTTTAATTGCAAAAATATATGATTGGGACAGTGCCGATTTTATGGATGGTAATGCGTATATTTATCTTGAAAATGCCTATGTCGGTGAATCCGAAATTTCGACACAGCAATTTAAAGATACTATGGAAATTTCCTTTGGTATTGATAATAATATTTCAATTAAACGAGAACAAATCCGAGATTTTACTAAACGCCAGTTTATAGGTTCGAATATTACTGAAACTATGGGCTACACAATTCAGGTGCGAAATAATAAATCGTATCCTGTTTCTTTAAAAATATTCGATCAAATTCCTGTATCTAAACACAAAGATATAACGGTTGATATTCTAGAATTGTTTGGTGGAGCACGTAATTCAGAAACCGGAAAGGTTGAATGGGAAACAGATTTACAAGCCAACGCAAGCAAAGAAATTAAACTCACCTATTCGGTTAAATATCCGAAAGATAAAAAGGTTATTGTTCAATGATATGATAATCTGATTTCAATGTGATTTTTTATTTCGAAGCGGTATATTCAACTTGTTTTTTTTCAGAAAAACATCTTTGTTTCCAATTATAGGAATAAAGTCTTCAACCTCGAAACCGAGCTTTTTAATTTCCTCTCCATGCAGAGACTTCTCAAATTATGATTTTTCTCGCAAACACTAGATACTATACCAAATATGGTTTTTTGTAAATGCTTCATATTAGACATAATCGACATACCCTTTGTCGAAGGTGATTATCGAACCAACTGCCAGATTATGCACCTCTTCCAAAAACATTGGTCATGACGGATTGCCTCGCTGTAACTGATAAGACAGGGTACATTCTCTCTATCCTTTATTATCGTGTGGATTTTAATTCCCCCTTTCTTTTTGCCTTCCGTTGTATTGAGGTCAACTCCTCGTAAAATGTCTTTAAACAACAATATAGTAGTCAAATCTCGTCTAACTTTTTGTGTCGTAACTTAAAAGTAGACATTTCGGGCGGTACTATAAAACGTACAGCACATTTTTAAATTTTTATCGGACACTAATGTGTTTTTATAAAAGAAATCGCCAGTAGGATACAAGCAAATTAACCGTTAACCTACCAATTTATTATTGTTGTGTCATTTGCATATATATAATATCCCTTGTTTGGCACAAATTCGAGTATACTGTTATTTCCCGATGAAACATCGTAAAATCCATCAAAGTCCTTAACTGTTTGTATGTGTGTGTCGGTAATTTGGGTGCTAATTGTACGAGAACTTGTAGTTGGCACGCCTACAAGATTCCAGCCTTGATGTAGTGTTTTCGATAGAGTCTCGTTTGTTGTCCCCTCAACCGTTACCGATGTGTTTGCGTTTGCATACACTAAATATGCTTCATCAATAGT
>CAZLCY010000141.1:0-6515 GCA_964558075.1 uncultured Bacteroidales bacterium | reverse complement strand
CTAATAAGCATAATCTCAAAATTAATGTTATCCAACAATTCATTATCATCTACTGAATGAGTAAAAACAATTCCCAAATTCCGAATTGCCATAGAACTATTAAACATAGCATTATACGTACCCATATAATAATTTTTGGTTTTAGTAAGCAAAAATGCAGGAGTAAATTCTATAGCATTTCTCTTAAAAACTGCACTTCCGGCAGGATTAACCGATAAGCCTGAAATGTTTCCACCCAAAGACCCAAATGCACCCGACATTGCTGTGAATCGAGCATTCCCCATAGGGAAAGACTCGCTGTATCGTAAAGCATCTTGGGAATTTTGAGCAAAACTAAACGATGCAAAACTAATACCTATAATAAATAAACTAAACTTTTTCATGTTTTCTCTATTTTTTAAAATTAACGACGTGATCTACTATATGAAGAAGATGAACTATTCGGTTTAGAATATGAAGATTTACTTCCGGAACGGGAATAATCAGACTTTGTGCTACTTGGTTTTCGATAACCTGATTGCGAAGAACCACCACCTTGATTGGTGTACGAAGCATTATCTGATGGACCGCGAGAAGAACGTGACGAAGATGATCTGCCACTCGTTCCAGACGAAGACCGAGATGAACTGCTGCTTCTCGAATATGATGAAGACGATGAAGATGAACTACTCGGACTACTACTTCTCGAATACGAAGATGTTGAAGAACTTTTTTGTGGAGAAGAATAACTTCGCGATGGAGAACTTGTACGTGTTGACGATTGTCCTCCATAAGACGAACGTGAACTACCGGTATTACTATCACTTTTTCTCACATTAGTCGAACGTTGGGTTCGGTTTGGAGATGGCGAAGTTGTAGACCTGTTTGGTGTCGAATAACTTCGTTGTGACGATGGCACAGACGACTTATTTTCATTCGTAGTTCCGGATTTAGTACGTGTAGAGCTTTCTTGTCGAGACGACGAGTTTCGTGAAGAGTTAGCTCGAGTATTCGCTTTTTGACTAGGTTGCACATTACTTCGTGACGAAGAAGAATTCACTGCTCCATCTTTTGAATACGAACGAGTTCCGGAACTTGAACGTGTTGATGTTCGAGGAGTATTCGATTTATAGGTCTCATTTGAACGTGACTTAACATCGCCTCTGCTTGTTGAAGAACGCGGTTGTGTAACTCGTTCCGTTGCAGAACCGTTTTTTACCGTAGATGATTTTGCTCTGTCCGGATATGGTCTTGAAGACGAACTGCTTGATCTGTTGTATGAAGACGAACGGGGTGTATAAACCGCAGATGAACGTCTATTCGGATATGAGTAATAATAAGGAGAATCATATCTGCTATAATAAGGATACCGATTATAGTAAGAAGAATGATAATACGGTGAATAACCATAATATGGATTATAATAAGTTGTATATCCATAATATCTTGGGTATCTGTGGTGCGACCAATAAGGACGATACGAAACAGACCAATATGGGTTTCCTAAATGAATAGAAAGGTGCCAGTTATCATAATAATCATAAGCATGGTGATTATAATAATACCGTGGAGAATATGAATCAAAAAACCGCCTCGAATAATAATAATCATCAGAATAAAAATTATTGTTGTAATAATTATTTACAACACTTCCGGACTCTTGTGAATATTCTTCAGAAAAATTTTCAGATTGATAATCTGAATCATAATATTCCGTTTCGGTTAACTCTTGCGAATTATTCGGGTTTGTTTGCTCGCTATAATAATCTTTGGTATTAGATTCGGGAGCACTCTGAACTGGAGAAAATTCATCTTGCGATTCAGCCGACTGATCATCAAACTCAACATCAGATCGACTTATATATATATCGTCCTGATATTTTGCATTAACAGATTCCCACGAACTACATGACATTAAGACGGGAATCATTAAAATTAAAAAAAAAGTATGTGTTTTCATGGTAAAGTCCTCCATATATTTATTAAATCAATTTATTTCATTTATTTTGCATTATCAAATAAAAATTAAATTATAAGTAATGTATTTGTGTTTTTGCAAATACCATACCAAATAAAAATTATGGCAAAAAAAATAACAAAGAGAGAAACTAATTATTCTCAATGGTACAATGAACTCGTTGTACAAGCAGATTTAGCAGAATCATCTGCGGTAAGAGGTTGCATGGTTATAAAACCTTACGGATATGCTATCTGGGAAAAAATGCAAGCAATTTTAGACAAAATGTTTAAAGAAACAGGGCATGTAAATGCATATTTCCCTTTATTTATTCCTAAATCATTCTTCAGTAAAGAAGCTAGTCATGTTGATGGATTTGCAAAAGAGTGTGCTGTAGTAACTCATTACCGATTAAAAAACGACGGCAATAATAATATTATAGTTGATGAAGACGCTAAGTTAGAAGAAGAGTTAATTGTACGACCAACATCAGAAACAATTATTTGGAATACGTATAAAAATTGGATACAGTCATATCGCGATTTACCAATTTTGTGTAATCAGTGGGCAAATGTTGTGCGTTGGGAAATGCGAACACGTCTCTTTTTACGTACTGCAGAGTTTATATGGCAAGAAGGACATACAACTCATGCCACACAAGAAGAAGCTATTGAAGAAACAGAACAAATGATAAATGTATATGCAGATTTCGCCGAAAAATACATGGCAATGCCTGTTATTAAAGGCAAAAAGAGTGCAAACGAACGATTTGCCGGAGCAATTGACACCTACACAATAGAAGCTCTCATGCAAGATGGAAAAGCTCTTCAGTCGGGCACCTCCCATTTTTTAGGTCAAAATTTCGCAAAAGCATTTGATGTCACATTTACGAACAAAGAAGGAAAAAATGATTATGTATGGGCTTCTTCATGGGGAGTTTCCACTCGTTTAATGGGAGCATTAATCATGGCTCATTCTGATGACAATGGATTAGTATTACCTCCGGAGTTGGCTCCTATTCAAGTTGTTATAGTTCCTATATACAAAAATGACGAACAACTTGAGGATATACGCACACACGTATCTGAGATACAAAAGAAATTAACCAACAAAGGTGTTTCTGTTAAATTCGATGACAGAGATACGCACAAACCCGGATGGAAGTTTGCTCAATATGAATTGCAAGGTGTACCTATTCGTCTTGCAATAGGACCTCGCGACATAGAAAACGGAACAGTTGAAGTAGCACGAAGAGATACCTTAACAAAAGAAACCGTTGAAATAAAAAACATTGAAGATTATATTGAAAATTTACTCGATACAATTCAACAAAATATTTACGACAAGGCATTCAATTATAGAAAAGAACATACTCATACAGTTGACACCTATGATGAATTCAAAAAAATTATCGCTCAAAAGGGAGGTTTTGTTTCAGCTCATTGGGATGGCACAAGCGAGACCGAGGAAAAAATAAAACAGGAAACAAAAGCAACCATTCGTTGCATTCCTCTCGATGCTAAAGAAGAACCGGGAACATGTATATATTCCGGAAAACCATCAAGCAAACGGGTACTTTTTGCTATTGCATATTAGAAAATTTCTGAACAAATAATAACCTGAGTTCGATATAATTTTTTAGGTTTAGAACGCTTATAAATAGTGAGATTCAATCGAGAACAAAAGACGAGCTCAGCGAAGCTAATCTAAACTCTACAAATTACGTCGAACTCAGGTTAATACTTAAAAAGTAAATGTTTGAAGATCTTCGGCAGCGTCTGTATTAGGAAAAAGTTCTCGAGCCTGTAGTACTAATTTTTCTACACTGTGATACCGAGCAGAAAAATGTCCGATAATCAAATGTTGAGCCTGTACTAACGATGCAAATTGAGCAGCTTCTATAGCTGTAGAATGATAGGTTTCTCTCGCTCTTTTCTCCAAATCTGCATCAAACGTTGCCTCATGATACAATAATGTTGGTGGCATTGTTATGATATCAGCCAAGGAAGGTTTATAACGAGTATCGGTAACATATAAAAAAGAGACGGGCTGTTTTATATAGGTTAATTTATCATTTTCAATTCGCTGACCACCTTCAAGAATCAAATCACCGCCGGATTTAATTCTTGCAATTTCAGACAAAGAAAGATTATAAAGACTTATACATTCTTTTTTAATATTTCGCTCTGTTGTATTGTGAGAAAATTCAAAAGCAAAACAAGGAATACGATGATTTAGTTTAAAAGCACGAACAACAACTTTTTTATCGACATACAATTCCACACGTTCTTCATTTGGAATTTCGACAAATCGTAAATCAAAAGAAAGACTCTTTTCTACAAATTGAAGTTGCATCCGAACCAATTGCTCTAAACCTTTAGGAGAATATATTGTTAAGGGAGCTGTTCGCCCCAACATGTTAAAACTGGAAAGCACTCCAAATATCCCCAGATAATGATCACCATGAAGATGACTAATAAAAACAGCTCGAATTTTATTAAAAGGCATTTTCATGCGACGCAATTGAATTTGCGTCCCCTCTCCGCAATCAATCAAAAAAAAACGCTCAAATATTCGTAATATTTGAGCGGATGAAAATCTTTGTGACGTTGGCAATGCAGAACTACTTCCTAAAATAGATAATTCATGATTTACCATATATATTTATATCATTTCTTCTGCTTTTTCAACAGTAGTCGTAATATTTAATACAGAATCTAATTGAGAAATAGTAATTAATCGTTCCACAGCCGACTGAAGACCACATAATACAAAAGTACCATTTGCATTTTTACATAATCTATTAGCAACTAATATAGCACTTAGCCCCGAAGAGTCACAATAGCGACAATTAGATAAATCAAGAATAATATTCTTTTCTTTATTACCGGAAATTAATACCAATTCGGATTTTAAAGAAGGAGCTATTTGAGAATCCAACTTATCCGAAATTATTTCAATAAGAGTATACGAGTCTTTTTTTGTAATTTTGCAGTCCATGACAATGATATTTTATTTATAATAACGTAAAGATACATGGAAGCTTTAAAAAAACAAAGCTTCCATGTAAAAATTTACTTGTCATTTTTCTTTTTTTCCTCATCTTTCAATGTGGACTTAAGATTTGCTAATTCAGAAACATCTCCAAACGTTGTTTTTTCGATGCTATCATGCATCTTCTTAATGGATTTTTTTGTATTTGTTTTAGCTTTACTAGTATCAGTTTCTTTTTTTGGTTTCGCCTCTTCAAACGTACGAGTATGCGAAACAAATATTTTTTTCGCATCCTTCAAGAATTCTGTTACTTTAAAATCAAGTTTTTCGTCAACTTTTGCTGTTGAGCCATCTTGTTTTTTAATATGATTAACTGTTGAAATTGCCTCAACGCCATATGGTAAAGCTACTACAACATTTTTATTATCATTTACTTCAACAATAGTACCTTCGTGTACTGAGTCAACATTAAAAATTGTTTCAAAAACATCCCATGGATTTTCCTCTAATTGTTTGTGCCCAAGGCTTAAACGACGATTTTCTTTATCCACTTCAAGAACAACAACATCAATATCTGCACCCACTGTTGTAAATTCTCCCGGATGTTTCACTTTCTTAGTCCAAGATAAATCAGAAATATGGATTAAGCCGTCAACACCTTCTTCGATTTCAACGAACACACCAAAGTTTGTGAAGTTTCGAACCGTAGCAGTATGTTTACTTCCTACAGCATATTTAGAATCAATTTCGTCCCATGGATCAGGTTTTAATTGCTTCATACCGAGCGACATTTTTCGTTCTTCACGATCTAAAGTTAACACTACAGCTTCCACTTCATCACCAACAGAAAGGAATTCATTAGCACTTCGTAAATGTTGAGACCACGAAATTTCAGAAACATGAATAAGACCTTCAATACCCGGAGCTATTTCAACAAAAGCACCATAATCAGCCATCACAACAACTTTACCCTTCACTTTATCTCCGATTTGTAAATCTTTATCTAAAGTGTCCCATGGATGTGGTGTTAATTGTTTCAATCCAAGAGCAATACGTTTTTTCTCATCATCAAAATCAAGAATTACAACATTGATTTTTTCATCCAATGACACAATTTCTTCCGGATGAGAAATTCGTCCCCATGAAAGATCTGTAATGTGAATTAATCCGTCTACACCACCTAAATCAATAAACACACCATACGAAGTAATGTTTTTAACAACACCTTCTAACACTTGACCTTTTTCCAGTTTCGAAATAATTTCTTTTTTCTGAACTTCTAATTCAGCCTCAATAAGAGCTTTATGAGAAACAACAACGTTTTTAAATTCATGATTAATTTTCACAACCTTAAATTCCATTGTTTTCCCAACATAAATATCATAATCGCGAATAGGTTTAACGTCGATTTGTGAACCTGGTAAGAATGCTTCAATACCAAATACATCGACAATCATACCACCTTTTGTACGACATTTCACATATCCTTTTACAATTTCATTATCTTCTAAAGCTTGGTTAACTCTATCCCATGATTTAAGAGCACGAGCTTTTTTGTGCGACAATACTAATTGACCATTTTTGT
>CAZLCY010000140.1:0-6665 GCA_964558075.1 uncultured Bacteroidales bacterium | reverse complement strand
GTTATGGAGGCATAAAACATTGTTTGATTCCTTCGCCTAAGCACATTATTATTGACCGTGATGATGCAGGAAATATTATTGATTTTATCTATCGTGAAGAGCAATCTGCAGAGGAAATGTTTAAAATACTCGGATACTCGTGTAGTGAATAAGATAAACTAAGTTTTGCATTTAGGTTAATTACCTGATACACGAAATAGAGGTTTTTATATCAACTGTAAATCATGCAGTTGCTTATATGCTCCTTGTTTTTTTATCAGTTCGGTGTGAGTTCCCTGCTCAACAATTTTGCCTTCACTGAGTACAATAATTGTATCTGCATTTTTTATGGTCGATAATCTGTGAGCAATAACAAGAGAGGTACGATCTTTCATTAAATTTTCCAGAGCATCTTGCACCAACCGTTCTGATTGAGTATCAAGGGCAGAAGTGGCTTCGTCGAGAATAAGAATTTGCGGGTTTTTCATAATTGCACGAGCAATACTTAATCGTTGTCGCTGACCGCCAGATAATTTGCTTCCTTGGTCACCAATAATAGTATCATATCCGTGTTCGGTTTCTATAATAAATTCATGTGCGTTTGCCAGTTTTGCTGCGTCTATTACTTTTTGTTTATCAGGACTTTCAACACCAAATGCAATGTTGTTGAAAATAGTGTCGTTAAACAAAATAGATTCTTGGGTTACCATACCCATAAGCATTCGTATATCTTCTAACTTGTATTCGGAAATGGGAATATTATCGATGGTAATAGTACCCTCATTTACTTCGTGAAAACGAGGAAGAAGCTGAGCAATAGTTGTTTTTCCTGAACCTGACTGACCAACCAGGGCTATGGTTGTTCCTTTTTTAATGTTTAAATTAATATTATTAAGAATAGTTCGTTCTTCATTATAACTAAAAGAGACGTTGTTGAAACATATGTTTTCTTTAAATTCAGTAATGGTTTTTGGGTTTTCGGTATCTTTAATTGAAACATTTGCATCAATAATTTTTTCGATACGTTCGACACAAGCACTTCCGCGTTTTATTCCGTAAAACGAATTTGTGAGAGATTTTGCAGGGCTTACAATTTGGGTGAAAGCTATAAGATATGCGATAAATCCTTCGGCAGACATACCATTGTTGGTTAGAACAAGTGTGCCACCGTAGTATATTGCAAAAGCTAAGGTAAATGTAATTAATGACTCTGTAAGTGGTGATGCCAATGTTTGTCTGCGATTAGCAGCGTTCATGGTTTTATAGTATTGATGATTTTTTGAGCGAAATCGATTATTCATGTGGGTAATTGCCTGAAATAATTTGATTATTTTAAGTCCGGAGAGTGTTTCATCTATAAAAACTAAAATGTCGCCCTGATATTCTTGTGCTTGTCGTGATGTTTTTTTGAGACTTTTTCCAATTTTACCTGTAATAATAGCAGTTACGGGTAGTAATATGGTGATAATAATAGTCATTTGCCAACTAATAAATATCAACCCGATAAAATAAACCAAAATGAATATTGGGTATTTAATAATACCTCGAAATGAAGAAACCATACTATTACGTATTTCTGTAATGTCTGCCGACATGCGCGACATGATGTCTCCTTTACGTTCGTTGGTAAAATAAAAGACAGGTAATATTAATATTTTTTGATATGCTGCATTATATATATCTTTGGGTACGCCATTAATTACTGGTATATTAAAATAATGTGAGAAATATTCGAAAATATTTTTTAAAAGTGATATTATAACCAAAAATACACATATGTATATAATTGCTGCAGATTTTCCGTCTTCAATTATTATTGAAGATAAAAAATAATTCATATTATGCTGAATAGCATCTTTGCTAAATTCAAATGGAACCGGTGAAATAATTTCGTTTGTTGTTTCAAAAATTACGCTTAAAAATGGAATAATTGTTGCTATAGAGCCAAATGAAAAAATTGCTGCCAATATATTACAAATAAAGACAATGATGATGTTCTTTTTATATTGAAGAAGGTATGGTAAAAGTTTAATTAAATCTTTCATTTATTTTGCTTTTTTGCAAATGTACTTTTAAATTTTAAAATTTAATAAGAATTTGAAATCATTATTACCACTTTGGTGTATATGTGCGTATTGAATTCCAATTGCACATTCGGGTATTGTTCTGAATATATGCATATCACCGGTAAGTGAAAAACCTGATGATGACATAATTGTGTGTGTCGCATTGTTTGATGCTGTGTTAATCCATTGAATATCATTGTTTTTGCTCAGCACGGAAGCGTCTGCAAAAGCTTCAAGTCTTATTCGTTTGAGATAGAGTACGGGACCTAAGCTTATGTCAGGATATAGGAGGGGAAAAGCGTATCCTGTTTTAATTGTATATGCGTGTTTAAAAGTTGAAAATGAATTGTTTATACCGCGGGGTACTTGTATGGTGTTTTTGTAAAAAGCTACATTTGGTTCGTTTACATCTTCTAAATTTAATTCATATCCGGTATAAATTTGTAGACTGTGGTTGTGTAAAATACCGGGTAAATAGAGGTGTAGTTCGCTAAAGAGTGATTGAGAATAATAATGGGTATTTCTGAACATTGGTTCTTTATATCCAAGAATAAATGCTTGTGCAAAACGTGGTGCAATATCACGGTATGCAGACATACGCTGATTGGTGAATTGTAGATAATAGAGTGCTGTTCCTCGTTGAAGTGTGTTTCGGAAATTGGTGGTGTAGATTTCCGGATCAACACTTTCGAGAGTATAGTCATTGTAGATAGATGATGCCGCAATGCTTATATTTCTATAATATGCACGGGATGAAAAATTGAATGGTACTTCAATTGTAATATTTCCTTCTTTAAGTTGATAATTTGCCGTAACATCTGTTGAATCAATTTTTTGGTTAAAACTTTCGTAGCCTTGTTGCATTTCAGCGGTAATTATCGGATAAAATCCGGAGTAGCTAAGATTTACAAAACCCGCTCGTTTACTGCCGTTATTGGTTTGTTTATAACCAGCGGAGGCTATCATGGTGCTTAATATGTTTTGAGAAAGAACTTGTACTCCTAAGCCATTATCACTTATTCCACCATTATTGTATTCTAAGTAAAAAGGCATCCAGCTATGGATATTAAATAGATGCAACAGTTTACTGTATTTTTTTTCTTCATAATCTGTAGTATCCATTTTTGAAAAATCAACCGGACCGTTTTCCCGAGCTTGTAGGTTTCGTGCAATGTCGTATCGTTCTTTTTTTATTACTTCTATAGGATCCCACGATTCTTCATGTAATCGTTTTTTTCCTATACGATATCCGGTAATTCCGTAATCGGAAAAGATAAGAGAGCCATTGTGTACAGATGGATATTTACAGCCGTAAGATGATGCTGTGATTCTGTATACATTTTTTGTTTGTGTGTGTATAGCATAAACATTATCAACTCCCGAAAAAGATGAGGAATACATAATATAGTCTTTCCAATAAACCGGATTGGAAATATCGTCGTATGTATATTCGTGAATTTCGGTAAATATATCTTTTTCGGTATCGTATTCAAGAATTCTTTTACCCGAAGCACTTGTAGTGGTAAAAACCACTTTTGTTCCGTTTTTATTCCAAGATGGATTTTGAGGAAATTCATTATTGGGAATATGAACGTTATGGGTTTGTTCTTTGCTTGGTATAGTATAAAAAATAAGTGAATATATATTTTTTTCAGTTTGTTTTACGGCAACAATTTGGTTGCTCAAAGGAGAAATAGCAGGGGAGAATACCTGTGTGTTTGTATGTATTGTTGATATTTTCTTTGTTTGAAAATCATATATTCTTATATCACGTGTTGCTGCAAGTTCCCAGCGAATATTATCGTTTGTTTCTGCCCAGACAATGCTATTGCTACTTGTGGAAAATGCTTCTTTTTCGGGTTTAAAGCCAACTCGACATATTTTTTTCTCATGTCCGTTTTTGTCTAACTGTACAAAAAATGAAATATCTTTGTATCCCGACTTTTGTGCGATTATAGTGTCCGCTGATATTTGTTGAGGAAACATATAGTTTGTATAGACTTTTTTCTTTTGGGTAAGTGTGTCAAATGGGGTTTTGCCTTCGCGATCAAAATCTAATTTCCAGAGATTTTGTTGTTGAATAAATGTTTCTTCGTACAGTTCTGTTTTAGATAGTTCGGTTTCGAGTTTTATGGCTTTGTTGAATGGGGTAAAACTGAATGGTTTGTCGCCAACACGTTTAAGGGCATTGTTCCATACATTTTGTGAATAATTTCTTCGCACTCCCGAAACAAAATAATATCCCATAGCATAATGGTTCGGAACAAAATCTTTGTACGACCCAAAATATGCTTTATCGTAACTGTACAGAATGTCTTGATTGAGATGAGTTCGTAGTCCCATAGAGAACTCTGCCTGCCGTCCTCGTCCTGAATTGCTGAGAGCTGTTTCGGTAATTACAGCATCTCCTTCGAGAAACCACAGGGGAACGTAAATTCCTAAAACGACACCAACAGCTTGTTCGCCGAGTAAGAAGTATAACATATTGGTAAGCCCGCGATTAACCATATCTGTTTGCACCACATGTCTATATTCGTGTATGGCTAATAGTTCAAACCAATCTTGTGCAGGTTGATCCTGACTTATTGTGTTGAAAATTTCCATTCGTTTTGGAGCCCAAGTAACAAAACCGTTTGAAATATCTGATTGATTGTGAAGCAAAACTGATATTTTTGCGGGTTGGTGTCCTAAACTTTTACTTGCATATTGATAGATATATTCGAGTTTGTTTGAAAAAATCTGTGCAATACTGTCGTAATTTTCGGGGTAAATTATCTGAAAATTTTCTGTTTTGATTTGTTTCCACTGAGTGCTTCCTTTGTCTGTTCCGTAAGACATATATTGTGCCTGTCCGTGCAATGAAAATAAGAAGAGTGTTATAAAAAATAGATGTTTCATATTCTATAAATTACTTGTTTGTTACGAGTTTGCAATGTACATTTTTTTTAGTGAAAATTCATATTTTGATGCCATTAACCTTCATTTTCTATTTGAAAATATGTGTTTTTATAGATAAACAGTATCTTTGTATAAAAAAAAATGAATATAACTCGGAAAGATATAGCTCAGCTAATAGATCATTCTATTCTTCATCCTACAGCCACAGATGACGACCTAAAAATGGGGTGTGAAATAGCTCATAAATATGAGGTTGCTTCTGTGTGTGTGAAGCCATATGCGGTTAAACAAGCGGCTGTTTTTTTAGATAAATCTCCTGTGTTTGTAGGATGTGTGGTTGGTTTTCCTTCAGGAAATAGTGCGATTCAAGTGAAAAAGTATGAAACCCGTCAGGCTATTCAAGATGGTGCGGTCGAAATTGATATGGTGGTGAATGTGGGAAAGGTTTTGAGTGGCGATTGGGATTATGTTGCGAGAGAAATTAATGAGGTTACTCAGGAATCTCACGCCGGAAATGCTTGTGTTAAGGTTATTTTTGAAACTGATTATGTGGAACGTGAAGATGATATTATAAATCTATGTAAAATATGTACGTCTGCAGGAGTCGATTTTGTAAAAACATCTTCCGGTTTTGGTTTTGTAAAAATGCCCTCGGGCGATTTTAATTATGTCGGTGCTCAATTGAAGCATATTGCTTTAATGAAAAAGCATGTGGGACATAATGTCCGCATTAAAGCTGCCGGTGGTATTCGTAGTTTTGATGAAGTTGTGAAATTTTATGAAGCCGGTGCTTTGCGGATAGGAGCGACCGCAACGCATATAATAATGGAAGAAGCATATACACGTTTGAATGAATAAGTTTCATGTGATTATAAAAAAACATTACTATAAACTATGAGTACAATAGATTTAAAAATAGATAATGCATTAGTTGTAATGCTTGATGAAAATGATACAATAATATATGACGGTTGTGTGTGTGTGCACAATGGAATTATTTGTGCGGTTGGTACAAGTGAGGAATGTGCCGAATATAATGCCGAAATGCTTATAGATGCTCAAGGAAATTTGATAATGCCGGGCTTAATAAATGGACATACTCATGCGGGAATGTCAATTTATCGGGGGATGGCAGATGATTTGCCTTTGCAGGAATGGTTGCAGGAACATATTTTTCCTACTGAAGCTGAATTTGCAACTCGGGAGAATGTGATAACGGGTACTAAATTATCAATTTTAGAAATGATTAGTAGTGGGACAACTTGTTTTGCAGATATGTATTATTTCGAAGATTCTGTTGCTCAGGTGTGTGATGAAATGGGGATGCGTGCTGTGTTAGCACAGGCTGTTATTGATTATCCTGCACCTGATTTTAAATCACCAACGGAAACGCTCGCATTTTTAGATACAATTATACCAACATATGCAAAGCATCCGCGAGTGAAAGTTATTCCCGGTCCTCACAGTGCGTATACTTGTTCTCCGGATTTACTGGCAGATTGTCGTGCACTTGCAAATAAGCATACTGTTCCTCTACATATTCATGTGGCGGAAACCCAACATGAATATAATTTATGTATTGAACAGCACGATAAAACACCAATTGAAAATCTTTCTGATTCTGGTTTGCTTGAGGGGAAAACAATAGCAGCTCATTGTGTGTATATGAGTGAACACGATCGGGAAATTTTTGTAAAAAACAATGTTGGGGTAGTAAATAAC
>CAZLCY010000139.1:0-6708 GCA_964558075.1 uncultured Bacteroidales bacterium | reverse complement strand
GAAATTTATGCTTTTTTTTGAAATTTCGTGGTAAAATGCTCAAGTTGGGTTAAAGCTCTTTTTCTGCCTATTGAAAATATTAAGGAAGATACATGGGTTGCCTATGTTGAAAATTACTTTGGCAGTAGTATAGATGAACTTATGAATGAATGGAAACAAGGATTAACACACTAATACTTGTACTTGAGGTTGGTGTGAATCGAGACAAACACATGTCCATAACAAAAGAGCAGCCAGCCGATAGGCTTTAGTCTATCGGATAACCTCTCACGGTTTAGCAAGATAGAGAGCAAGAGCGATGAATACGAAGATTCGTTATCCTCTTGTGTTGAGCTCACATTAAAAGTATAAATCAAGACTTTTCTCGCAAGCACTATGTATATTCTAAACGACTCCGGTAGGAGTCGAATATCTGTAGAAAAAGATTCAAGTCCTATTTTGAATCCGTAGGATTCATACATAATGAATATATACGACATCCTACGGAGTCGTGAAATAGCATACTAATAATCAGCTGTTTTTCTACAGACATACAACTACGCTGTGGTTGTGAGAGTAGAACAAAAAGTGCAATCATCACACATTCGCTACAAGTGAATCGCCTCTTCCCTCTTTTTCCTTTCCATATTCAATGTAAGAAACCACATTAAAAGTTTCGTATTTTTTTTCCGGTATCCGGAAAATAATGTACTTTTATTGAAAATATTATAAATGACGGGAGGTTTTGAGACGAACTGACGTTGTCCAAACATGCCGGAAAAACCGTAAATACCAAGCCCGCTCGAACCAAGAGGGATAGACTTGGGTAAAGACAGGCGTGCTTCAACTATCCATGCAGGAATATCATTCCATTTTTATTTTTTTTGTATGTCCTTGTGGTTTACAAAACAGGACAGTAATAAACCAGCAAGAGCAATCAGAGTATAAACAATTCAGTATTACACACGAGATATATGTCGGAAATGTTTGTATATAAGAAATATATCTTGCCGAATCTTATAATCTTTGATATAAGAAATATGTGCTTGTTCGATAAGTGTAGCATGAGTTTTCCATGAAAAATTCATGCCGGGGTATAATACCGATGGTTTTATTTGTGGTAACTGATGTTCGTGTTGATTTTGTATAAATTCCGGGGAATATCCAACCCAGGTTTTTCTGCCAAATAATACCTGTATGCAGTTTTTTACTGCATTTCCGGAGTTTGGTATAAACCATGCCCACATAAAACTTGTGCAGAGTAATAAAAAGCCGGATAAAATATCAAATAGCCGTTTTTTCTTTTTATTAAGACCTTTTGCTATCGAATTAAATTCTATAATGTATAATTCTCCTGCAGTGTTTGTAGAGTTGCTTCCGATAACCGAAAATGTTTCGGGAGGAGCTATTTTGAAGTCAACTTGTAAATCGGAAAAACGGAGCATATTTTTTATAATTTGAGCTGCTCCTACGTCCTGCAAACAAAATATTATTTCATTTATATTGTACATTCGTACAATTTCTTGTAACTGATCTATTCAGCCAATATATTTTTCTGATTCTACTGTCCGATCCGGACTGACAAATCCGGTAATAGTGTTATGATGTCCGGTTTCTTGCAAAAAGGAATAGACTCGTGCGGTTTCTTTTTCATTCCCAACCAACACAATGTGTTTGTTTTTTTTGATAAGTATACCTAAATGAGAAAAACCCGACAGATGAAATATTCCTCGCAAAGTGATTAGTGCAACAATATTCCAAACAAAGCCTAAAAGCAGTAAAAGTCTGGAGTACCGAAGACTTTCGGGAAAAAGGGAGTATATAATAAGTACTGATAGAAACCCTACACTTATACCTTTTACGAGATTGTGTAGTTTAACCGGTCGTTCGTATCCGGCAGAAAAATAGATGGCAATGAGATAGAGTCCGGTAAAAAATGGTGCAATATGATTGAAAAATCCCTGTGGATAATAATATTCATTTCCAAAATGATAAGACGCCCACCAGGTTGCTAACAGATAAAATCCGCTCATAATAATTCCTGCATCTAATAGTGGGAGAATAACTTTTTTCATGCCTCTCGAAATCAATGCGAACAAAGCACGAATCCATATTGCAGTATGAATAATAACCAGTATAAACTGTATTTTTTCATATGGAGTTGCTTGCGGGCAAATATTTCCATTGCTTTGTAGAACACCATAACATATTTAAAACTGGCTTTTTTGGTACTTTCGCCTTTGTAATGGATAATGGTTGTATTTGGGAAGTAATAATTTTTATAGCCGGATTGGGTTATTCTGTACGATAAATCAATATCTTCACCGTACATAAAGTATTCTTCGTCAAGTAATCCAATTGTATCTAAAACCGATTTTCTGAGAAACATGCAGGCTCCCGACATTATATCAATTTCGTGAACCGACTCATTATCCAAGTGCCCCATGTAATAGTAATTGAAGCGTTTAGAATGGGGAAATAATTTGTGAAACCCAAACATTTTGTAAAATGAAACTTCTAATGTCGGTAATCCTCGTTTTGATTCGGGCAAATAATTCCCTTTTCCATCAATCATTTTAATGCCTACACCACCGCTATCGGGCGTTTTGTCCATAAATGCAATTACTTTCTCGAAGGTATCTTCTTCTACTACAGTGTCGGGGTTGAGTAAGACTACATATTCCCCTTGTGATTGTCGAATAGCTTGATTGTTTGCTTTTGCAAAACCGAGGTTTTCTTTGTTTGCAATAAGATGTACCTGTGGAAATTTTTCTTGAATCATTTTGCATGAGCCGTCAACTGAATTGTTGTCAACAACAAAAACCTCTCCTTCTGTGTGTTGCAGGGCTGTCTGAATAGAGTACAAACACTGTTCGAGTATATATTTTACGTTATAATTGACAATTACGACAGAAATTTTCATATTCAAAAATGTCTTACACAGCAGGTTGATTAATCGGTATATGTAATGGTATGCTTTCTATTGCATAATCGTGCTCCAAAAGATAATCAATTGTTTTTGGCAATGCATACATGCAATTGTTAAATGCTTTTTGAGAATCGTGAAATACGATAATTGACCCGTTTTGTAGATAATTTTTTACGTTTTCAAAACAGTCAATTCCGGTTAAATTTTTGTCATAATCTTTTGATATTATGTCCCACATTATGATATCGTATTGTTGTATGAGTTCTTTTGCTTGTCTGAACCGGATTTTACCGTGTGGCGGACGAAATAAACGGCTGGTAACTTGTTCCGCTCCTTTGTGTACATTTGCGATGTATTCATTGTTGCTGCATTTCCAACTATTGAGGTGGTTGTATGTATGAGAACCTACTATATGTCCTTTTTCTTGTATATGTGAAAACAAATCCGGATGTCGCACAATGTTTTCGCCAACACAGAAAAAAGTGCCGGTTATATTATATGAATCCAAACAGTCCATGACTTTTTCGGTATAGTATGGTACCGGTCCGTCATCAAAGGTGATGTAAGCTGTTTTCTTTTCCTGTGGTAAACGCCACACAAGATGTGGCAGCATTTTTTCAATTACCAAAGGAGGCTGAGGTTTGTTAATATTTAAAATTGGTTGTCTCAAAACATTCAACATTTAATTCCTCAAATATACTTTCATTTTGTTATACCAAAAGGCGATATTCATATTTTTTTTCGATAATGAATGAATCCATTGATTTTTGTGCATAAAACTTTGCGGATCTGATATTGTAATTTGTTCGGTAAAGTCATATAGATGTTCGATGCACAGTGTTGTTGATTCTGCAAGAGAATTCGCAATGCCGACTTTGTCAAATTCTAGTGCAGTTTCGAATAATTGAATAGATAATTGAAGTGTATGGGTAATTTCGGCTTTGTTTTTTTGTAAATCTTCTGTACGTAAACTTAAATAATAAAGCATATATTCCTGAATGGTGGAACTTATTTCAGAAAACACTGAAAATGCCTGAACAGTATCGCCTATGAACAATAAAGTATGAGCTGCGGAATATGATATTTCAGGATATTCTGCTATCGGAAAATATTCAAATTGAGTTGAAAGAACATGTCGTACAGAATCGTATCGGTTTTCGTACAGCAAATTGCGGCTAAGGTCGGTAAATACAGAAAGATAGCTTTCCGGTATGTTTTTTCTGTTTTCTGTTTTGGGATTTGTAATATATTCTGAATACACAAAATATTTGTCGAGTCGAATTTGTGTGTGTGGTGGGATGGGAAATAGTTGTGAGTATATTCCCTTTGAAATGCACCGAGTGTTTAAGTTAAAGTAAAGAGAAGGATTGAGTTCCTGTGAAAAGCAAATCGGTCGTTCCCAGTTATTTTCATTTAGTATATCGAGAAAAACAAGTTGATTTTTGCTGATTGTTGAATCGGTGTATGTGCCTGTTTTATCTTGTTCTATGAGTGAAAAACATATGTTTTGTGAGAATTTTAGCGGACGTGAAGTGTGGTATGTTTTGGTAGAAATGTCTTGTGCCGCTAAACAAACTAAAGGTGAAGGTATAAAATCGATATATGTATTTTCTGATATTTGAGCCTTGTATTCTAAATTGTCGCACGAAAGTATGTCCAGAATGTCTTGAGCAGGATAATATTTTTTTGACGGAGCTGAATGGGTGAGTACAAATACTTCTTCATTTACTCCATACGTATATTTTTCTTCAGGAACACTGAGCGTAGATTTGTTTTTGTGTGATGTGCGTAATTCGGATATATATCGCGGATTGTTGAGGTGATTCCAGTTAATTGTTTGAATATCGACACGTTGTTTTTTTACTACTTGAATGTATTGTGCTGTTTCGAAAAGTTGATTGTCGCGTATAAAGATAATTGCATCAGTGGGAGCGGTATGAAGTAATTTCTCTGCTATCTGATATGATTTGTTTTCAGTTGTTGTATGCTCCTTATAGTTTTGAGCACAGAGAATTACCGGGCTGCACAGTCCACATGCAACAGCAATTATTGTTCGTTTTTTTTCGGCACTGTTTTTTCCGAATTCAAATATGGCGAGAACACCAAAACCAATAAATACGGAAAATGAAAGATATGATGCAAGAAAGAGACTATCAATTTCGAAGGTGATTGTTGGTGCAATATTCATTATTACTACTTTGAAAATGCCGGTGCATATGAAAAGTAATGTAAACAACGAGAATAATATGCGCTGTTTTTTGAACACGTATCCCGCACCGAGAAGTCCTAATAATAATGGCAGAAAAAAATATGTAGTACGACCCGGATTTTCTCTATATACACGAGGCAAGGTGTCTTGAGCACCCAAACGAATATTGTCGATAAGTGAAATGCCCGATATCCAATTGCCTTTGTGTGGTTGGCCGTTGCCAACAAAATTGTTCTGTTTTCCCACAAAATTCCATAAAAAGTACCGAACATACATATGGTTTAATTGGTACGATGCAAAAAATTGTATCTGTTGCCATAATGATGGTTTTGCATATGTTATTCCATTGTGATAAACCGAGAGCATATTTTTTCCTTTGCGAAGATTAGCCCATTGTCTGTATACCTGTTCGTGTGTTTTGTCTCTGCTCCACATACGAGGAAAAATAGAGAGAAAGTCAGAATTATATTCCGGCTGAGTAATTGGTTGTGTGTAGACATACCCGCTATCGGTTGCTCTGAGTTTTTTCTCTTGCGAAAATTCTGTTATCGGTGCATTGAAATAAGATCCGTAGAGTAGAGGTGCTTCAGATGAAGAACCGAGATATTCTGCATATTCTCGGGCATTCTCGGGTATTTCTCCTTGTGTATAGAGAGTGTTATTGGAGCGAATGATTATATATGCGTAGGGTAATTGTCCCATGAACAGTAATGTTATAAGAAGAATAATAAAGTGTGAATGGGTTTGTTTCTTATATTTGAGAAAAAGTGTGGTAATAATTGTGCCGAACAGGAGAATATAAAAAAGTGCCATGCCTGCATTTACCGGAAGTGACACATATATGTGTGCGGCACTGTCAATTTGTGCTGCTATAAATGGTAATATGCGAAAAAACAGAGCCCATATGAATATTGAAATACCAACACCATATCCGAAACCAATAAGAGAATTGGTGAATGAAGGGGGGTGTTTTGTTGAATAATACACCGTAAAAATTGCCGGAAAAACAAGTAATATATATGGATCAATACTGATGCCGAGGCTTAGAATTAGTACTGTTAATAATATATATCGATTGCCTGATGCAGAGTGTCGCAACGTATACCATTTTATGGTAATCCAGCATAATAATGCTACAAATAATGTTGAAACCACATCAATTCCCGGACTGCGGGCACTATTCCAAAAACTAGTGGAAAAAAGAAGTGAAGTCGCCGAAATTATTCCGACAGTAAAGATTAATACATGACTATTGTTTTTCTGTTCTGTACGAAATAAAATGTATTGAGCAATAGAAACAACCGAAAAATATACCAGTATAATAGTTGTTGATGCTGCCAATACAGATACTATTCGCATAGTATTCAGAAAAGAGTCAGGTTCGGAAAACAGGGCAGCAATTCGTCCGATTATCATGTATAAAGGATGCCCCGGACTATCGGATATGCCTAATGTGTATGCGGCCGTAAGTGTTTGTGCAGAATGGTTATTCGTAATGAGAATATCGGAAAACAGATATATACAACATGCACCAATCCAGAGAAGAAATCCAATGCTGTTTTGAATATATATATGTTTTTGTGTTTGCACA
>CAZLCY010000138.1:0-6713 GCA_964558075.1 uncultured Bacteroidales bacterium | reverse complement strand
ATTGCTTTTGCAAACGTACTGAAATAAATATCTATTTGATCTTGTACACCAAAATGCGTTCCCGTACCACTTCCGTCATGTCCCAAAGTACCAAAACCATGAGCATCATCAACAAGTAAACGGAATTCGAATTTCTTTTTTAATTCAACAATTTTATCTAAAGCTCCAAGATCTCCTGCCATACCAAATACACCTTCGGTAATAACCAAGATACCACCACCTGTTTCATCAGTAATTTTTTTCGCAAATCCCAACATTTTTTCGCACCGAGCAATATCATTATGTGGAAACACATAACTTTTACCACCTTTAGATTTATGTAAAAACACACCATCCATAATACATGCATGCGATTCTGAATCATATACAATAACATCATTTCTTGATGCTAAAGAATCAATGATAGAAACCATACCCTGATATCCGTAATTTAATAAATATGCAGATGGTTTTTTTACAAATGAAGCTAGTTTTTGCTCCAATTCTTCATGCATTTTAGTTTGCCCACTCATCATACGAGCACCCATAGGATATGCCAATCCCCAATCTTTTGCACCTTGCGCATCCGCTTCGCGAACTTCCGGCAAATTTGCCAATCCACAATAGTTATTTAAACTCCATGTTAAAACTTCTTTACCACGAAACTTCATACGAGGTGCTATTTCACCTTCCAATTTTGGAAACATAAAATAGCCGTGAGAATCTTTTTGCCACACTCCAAGAGCACCTCTGTTCTTCGTTACTCTTTCAAAAATATCCATGTTTATATTATTTAATTATACTGACTGTAAATATTATATTCGGCAAATGTACAATCTTTTTTGTTTTCTTGAATATTTTCGAGAGAATTTTTGGAACTCAACAATATTCACATCATCAGTCATTAAAAAATCATTCGACTCCTCAAATAAAGAAAGAATGTATGTTTCAAGAAAATAACATCTATTGATATACGCGTGATTTCTGTTAATAAAAAACTTTGTTTTGTTATTTTATTGCACAAAAATACACACAAAAAAAGTTTCAAAAATTTTGTTGAAAACAAAAATATATATATACTTGCAATTATTATTAATCAGAAACACATCTATTTAGCCGCAACTAATATTTGTTTTTTTTCTTATCACGGTAAATAGTGGTGTATCGCAACATCGAAAAAACATGAAAAAAATTTCAATTTGTATCGTATGCCTATTTATGAGTATGCACTCCATTTTTGCACAATCAAACGGTGATTACCGTTCGCAACAATCAGTTTCGAATAATTGGCATGATGCCGGAAACTGGCTCATTTTTCAAAACAATGTGTGGACAGCTGCCTCCTCGCCACCATCTGCTGAGAGTACGCCACAACAAATTACGATAACAAAGTATGACTCTATTGTAATGGACACTAATAATTATACGATAAACAAATTAATTATTGAAGACTCTGCTCACCTTTCATTACCAGCCGGAGATTTTATATGTAATGACACTATTACAATTTACGGCACTTTATATAATGAGCATCTTTTGGGTGCAAAAGTATTCTCGAAATCACTCGTAATTAATGGTGGTACAATGCATCACTCCTCCGGTGAAACATTCGACATTGCAGAAAATCTTTTTGTTACTCACAACGGAACTATATCAGGCACAGCTTCGGCAAAAATTAATGCACCGAAAATTCTCCTGAAAGGCAGTCATTTTCCAAGAATTGAAAATACAAATAATGCCATACAATACAGCTGTGATTCTCTCATTATTCTTGAAGACACAGTACAAAACATTATTGAGATTGGTGAATTTGACACCACTCATTTTGATGTATACGGACACGTAGATTTTACCGGAAAAGTTGGAGTAAAACACATACACAATTTCACAATACACAATTCAGGAAATTTTTTAAGTACCGGAAATGAACAATTTAACATATATGGAAACATTATTATTCAAGGCTCTTTTACAAGTGGTGAAGGCATTTATTATTTCCAAGGCAGCGATAAAGGAATTCATGGGAATGCCGAGTTTTACAAAATTGACGTAAGTGGCAGTTATACAAATTATTGCAAACAAGAAAATCCATTTATAGCTAAAGACTTATTTGCAGGTAATGGAATTGTTTTTCAAACAGACAGCAGTTATATTATCGCAAAATGTCCAATTGAACCAACCATTGAATCTAAAAAAACAAGCTGTATTGAATATACCGGAAATAAAGAAACATCAAATTTTATCCTCAAAAATGACGTATACAATTTAATATTACATAATCACAAATGCACCTATGTATTAGAAAATGATATAACTATAAAATCTACATTTCATGTACCGGAAGACAGTATTTTAATAGATTTAAACGGTCACACTCTTACTTTCGATAACTGGAGCGAATTAGACATTTCATTTCCATTTACCGGCAAACACCGCATAAGTTTATCCGGTGGCAGCATCAAGGTAAAAAATGTTTTACCATACGACACCGTATTCTTTCCCATAGCACACAATCGGGACTCAACATCTCTGGCACGTATTGAAATAACAAACAATGACACAAAAAGCTGCGATTTTACTGTTGACAGTCTTTCGCTGTATGCAAGTAAAAATGCACAACCAAACGGGAATCGATATGTTTCGGGCTTAGTAAACAGTACTTATCATATTGAATCCTCCTGCGAAAATGCGGCAATTAAACTCTTTTGGCATATTGACAATGAATTACCGATATTCGAGAAAAACGCCTGCAATATCCATCATTTCAACGGTAGCGAATGGGAACCACTGAGTGATATTATGGTTGCAAATAAAGAAACGGAAACTATTTATTCATTAGAAGCCGTTACACACAGCTTCTCTCCTTTTATGATTCAGAGTAACAATATTTTACTCAACATCAATTTGAGCCAATATACAATTGAGCAAGATGAATCAGGAAACACAATCAGCTGGACATGGGAAGTATGCGAAGCATCCGAATTAGTATCATTTTCATTAGAAAAATCAAATAACGGTATTCATTTCCGAACAATCCGGGAATTCACACCATCTGCCAACAATTCCTTTACGTATACCGATAGTGAAAACACAAATGATTACTATTATCGCGTAGCTCTGAAGCACTCAGACAATTCGGTCAGCTATTCAAAAATACTTTTTGCACGCAGCCAATTCCCACTGCACATTCGCAGGATAAACCAACACATACAGATAACCGCCCCCGAACACACAACCATTACTATTTATTCAGTTACGGGCAAACTCATTGCAACAAGTACCGGACAAAACTACACGACGAAAAATTTACCGCGAGGTCAATATATTGTGTGTATAATGTATAAAAATCAGATAATACAAAAAGAAAAAATATGTATAGAATAAAAAAAATAATTAATAAAAAATTGTTAGATATTTGAAATGGGGAGTGTGATGAATGCTTAATAGATATTTAACATGAGGCATGAGGCAACGACTGACGACAATTAACACCTCAAAACCAATATCTCATTCTCTATAAAACCACTCATTTTTACCTGATTTACAATCACAAAGAAGATATGCCATAAAATACTTGCGATTTTATTATAAAGAAAAAAGTATTTTTTATATTTTAGCCGTTCAAAAGGTTAATTATACAATTTTACGTATATATTCTATTTATTAAACGAAGTATTTATTATGACAGACAAAAGGAAATTTATTACATGCGACGGTAATTTTGCGGCAGCACACGTCTCATATGCATTTACCGAAACAGCGGGGATATATCCTATCACCCCTTCTTCAGACATGGCAGAGCATGCAGACACATTTGCAGCAAACGGAAGAAAAAATATTTTTGGAGACACAGTAAAAGTTGTTGAAATGCAATCTGAAGCAGGTGCGGCAGGAACAGTACACGGTTCTCTTCAGGCAGGAGCTTTAACAACAACATATACAGCATCGCAAGGTTTATTATTGATGCTACCAAATATGTATAAAATTTCCGGAGAATTATTACCGGGGGTATTTCACGTAAGTGCTCGTGCTATAGCTGCTCAAGCATTATCAATTTTCGGAGATCACCAAGATGTTTATGCCGCTCGTATGACCGGTTTTTCAATGTTGGCATCAGGTAGTGTGCAAGAGGTTATGGATTTGGGTGCAGTAGCACACCTTGCAAGTATCAAAAGCAGCCTGCCAACATTACATTTCTTCGACGGATTCCGTACATCACACGAAATTCAAAAAATTCAGGCATGGGATTATGATGAATTAGCAGAAATGGTTGATTATGATGCAATACAAAAATTCAGAGAAAAAGCATTAAATCCGGAACATCCTGTAACACGTGGTACAGCTCAGAATCCTGATGTATATTTTCAATCTCGGGAAGCTGCCAATACATATTATAATGCTGTTCCAAAAATTATTGAAGATTACATGCAGGAAGTTAACAAACGTACCGGCAGAAATTATCAGTTATTCAATTACTTTGGAGCAGACGATGCAGAACATGTGGTTATTGCAATGGGTTCAGTAAGTGAAACTATTCGCGAAACTATTGAATATATGAATAAACAAGGAAAAAAAGTTGGTTTCCTTCAAATTCACTTATATCGACCATTCTCTGTAGAGCACTTTTTACAAGCTCTTCCAAAATCCGTACAAAAGATTGCCGTTCTTGACAGAACAAAAGAACCGGGATCTACCGGAGAACCATTATATCTTGATATTTGCAATGCATTCTACGGTAAAGAGAATGCTCCTATTATTGTTGGTGGACGATACGGATTATCTTCAAAAGACACAACACCTCGTCAGATAGTTTCGGTTTTCACAAACCTTGAACAACCAGAACCGAAAAATGGTTTTACCATGGGGATTGTTGATGATGTAACATTCACTTCTTTATTAGAAAGCAATGAAGTTATCGACACCGTACCGGAAGGAACTGTTGAATGTAAATTCTACGGTTTGGGATCGGACGGAACAGTAGGTGCAAACAAAAACTCAATAAAAATTATTGGTGACAATACTGATATGTATGCACAGGGATATTTTGCATACGATTCAAAAAAATCAGGTGGTATCACAATCTCTCACTTACGCTTCGGTAAAAAACCTATTACCTCTACTTATTTAGTAAGTAATCCTAGTTTTGTATCATGTTCGGAACCATCGTACCTCGATAAATATGATATGTTAAAGGGTATTCAAAAGGGCGGAACATTCCTGCTTAATTCACTTTGGGATGCTTCTGAAATAGAAAAATATTTACCGAACAAAATTAAAAAGCAATTAGCTGAAAATAATGTTAAATTCTTCATTATTAATGCAACAAAAGTTGCTGAAGAAATTGGTCTCGGTAATCGAACAAATACTATATTACAATCAGCATTCTTTAAACTTGCAAATGTAATTCCGTATGATCAAGCAGTAGACTTTATGAAAACTGCTATTAAGAAAACATACGGCACAAAAGGTGATGACATTGTAAACATGAACTGGCAAGCTGTTGATAAAGGTGTTGAAAGTTTACAAGAAGTTGCAGTAAAAACGGAATGGAAAGATTTAGTTGACAGCAATGACTTCAAAATTTATCAAGGTATTACCGACAAAACAGATAAAGAGTTAGCTGATTTTGTTACAAACATTGCCGGTGTTATGAACCAACAAGAAGGAGATTCACTTCCGGTTAGTGCATTTGCAAAATATCCTGACGGAACATTCCCAAATGGAACAACAACTTTTGAAAAACGAGGTATTGCAGTAAATGTTCCGGAATGGCAACCAGACAATTGTATTCAATGTAATCAATGTGCATATGTATGTCCTCACGCTGTTATCCGTCCGTTCTTACTCGATGAAGAAGAATTAGCGAACGCTCCTGAAGGACTTCAAACATTAAAGCCAATCGGAAAAGGATTTGAAGGCTTACAATATAAAATTCAAATTTCACCTCTCGACTGTACGGGTTGTGGTAGTTGTGCAAATATTTGTCCGGGTAAAAAAGGAGAACAAGCACTTATTATGAAACCTCTACAAAGTCAACTTCCTCAAGAAAAGGATAACTGGAATTATATTTTAGAAAATGTTACCTATAAAGACACTATTGCTCCGGTAAGTACAGTAAAAGGTTCGCAATTTAAACAACCGTTATTTGAATTCTCAGGAGCATGTGCCGGTTGTGGCGAAACTCCATATGTGAAATTAATCACACAACTGTTTGGCGATAGAATGACTATTGCTAATGCAACAGGTTGTTCATCTATTTACGGTGGTTCAGCTCCGGCTACTCCATACATTGTAAACAATGAAGGAAAAGGTGTAGCATGGGCGAACTCATTATTTGAAGACAACGCTGAATTTGGATATGGTATGGCTATCGCAATGAACAAATTACGCGATAGAATAGCGGAAAAATTATCAGACAATATGGTGTCTCTATCTTCCGATATACAAGAAGCCGGTAAAGCTTGGATTGAAGGAAAGGACAACGCTGAAGCTTCTATTGAAGCAAGTGAAAAATTAATTTCAGTGCTTGAAAAAGATTCTTCTCAAATTTCGAAAGATATTTTAGCTCTCAAACAATATCTTACTAAAAAATCAAACTGGATTTTAGGTGGTGACGGTTGGGCTTATGATATCGGTTATGGTGGTTTAGACCATGTGCTTGCATCGGGCGAAGACATTAATGTTCTTGTATTAGACACAGAAGTGTATTCAAATACAGGTGGTCAGTCATCTAA
>CAZLCY010000137.1:0-6828 GCA_964558075.1 uncultured Bacteroidales bacterium | reverse complement strand
TCTCAACTTCGGGTAAAATCTGTCTCACCTGGTCAAAAACAATAGAATAGAGTGCTTGTAAATATTTTGAATAATATAAAGGAGAATCTTCAATCAAAAGAATCACCCGCACCAAACCTATTTGAGTATCATTTTTGACATTAGCACTATCTTCAATAGATTTAACCATTGCAAATAGGATTAATGAATCACCATTCCACACAAAAATTTTATCAATTGCAGATGATTTTGCAACAATATTATCAAAATATTTTAAATCATTTTTCTTGTTAAGCAAGAGATATATTGGCATATTTTTATGCTTTTGCCGAATAACTTCTCCAACATGTACCGTTGCTCGCCTATCTATTCCCGCCATTAAAACAACCAAATCAAATTGAGTTGTTTCCATTAGAGCCATTGCCTCCTCCACAGAAGACACACCGGTAATTCGAGGGAGAGAAAACAAACTATATTGGTAAATCTCGCCCATAAATTTTTCAAAAAAAGAATCCTCACTTTCGAGCATAAATGCATCATATAAAGTTGAAATAAACAAAATATGTTTCACCTTATACTTCATCATATCGAGATATACATATTTCTCAAGAGACTGCTGATTGAAATATAACTGCAAAGGTTTATTGGTGCGAGTCAAAGATTTTCGAAATTCCTGAGGTTTATTTTTAACGTCCGTAGTTACGAAATTCTTTTGAGCGAGAATATCAAAACCTTTATAGCTATTCAAATAGCCATGAATAAGCTTAGCAATATTATGAAGCAAATTAAATTCCTCTCGTAAAAAGGGTGTTTTATTAAACTCAATAGGAAATTCTTTTAAATAAGCTATTTCGATTGTTCCTTTTTTTCCATCAATTGTTGTAAACGTTTCTGTTTGTATCCATCTGGTTTCTTCAAAATTAGATGTTTGATATACTTCACCTAAAAAACGAATACGACATGCGGTATGTTTCGGATATTGCCACGACAAAGGTAAGACCGTCGATATTCGTTGTAAGACCTCCTGTTCACTATTTGCTTCTTCAATAATTTTTGCTGTTCTATTAATTGCATCCAACTCTTTCAAGCGTTCACTATTCATTCGATACAGATTAAAGTACACATCTTTAACTGCTCTGCCCGAAATAATTGTCGCCATATTTATAAGTAAACTACGCTCTTCTTTCAAAAAAGGACCTTCATCTGCATCGGGATATTTCTGCGTATAAAAGACCTCAATACATCCTCTTTTGTTAAAAACAGAATGAAACGATTGCGTTATCCCCCACTGTGTCACCTCAAAATGTTGTGTGGTATATTCCTTTTTTTCATATTTTATTCGCACAACCGTTGATTCAGGATACTGAAAAGACTCCGATAAAATACGACAAATTTGAGGCAACACATCTTCCAAGCTTTTAGCTTGTTGCACAATATCGGAGGTTGTGTTTATTGCACGTAACTCTTTCAGTCGTTCTGTATTGTCATGCAAAAGTTTTTTTAAAATTGATTTGCTCAAAGCACCCGAAATGAGAGAAACCAAATTATGCAAAAAGTTTCTTTCCTCATGCAAAAATGGACCTTCATCAGCTTGCGGAAATTCTTTCACATAAAATATTTCAATACTCCCACTTCCACCATCAGGATATTCAAACACATCTTTCAGACACCACGGTGTTACGATAAATTTTTTACTTGTATACGTCACTGTATTGTACCGAATACGAACAACAGTATAATCGGGATATTGCATAGCCTCCGGCAAATAATCACAAATAGATTGAAATACCTCATTTATATCACGATTGTTATTATCATACAACAAAAACTGAGCTTTTTCAATTCCTTGCAACTCCTTTATTCGCTCCATATAATTATGCTGTATTGTGCCCAATAAAAATTGAGAGAGAGCTCCTTTCAATATAGTTTTCCAAGAAGAAATATATTTTTTCACGAATACATACTCTTCAAAAGTATCTGAAATAATAATAGATGAATCGAAAAACACTTTAATTAACAGACTATGATTTTCACTCAGCTTAATATGACTTCGAATAACCGAAGAACTATACAAAAAATTATCACTGTCATACTCTTCACCATCAAATTCTATACGAACAGATTTTACGGCAGGCTGTAAGGTTTCGGTAATTAAATTACACACTTTTTCGAGTAATCCCGAAACTTTTTTTTCCGTTTGTATAAAAGCAAGTAAGCTTTCAGTAATGTGTAAATGAGTTTGTTGAAAATCCATAGAAGATAAAAAAAATCAATACTCCGTGAAAAGATACATAATAAATGAAAAATACATAATCTTTATGAAACAGCAAAAAAAATGCTTAGGAAATAAGTGTACTAATAACACCCTCCTTAAGAGAAAACGAACTTTGAACCATACGAGGTTCTTTGCACAGTTGAAATAAATATTGTGTAATAAGCACCGCAACAGGAATATGTTCTGCACGTGCTTTATCCATTCCCGGCACGGCAACAAGCTGTGCAAGATTAGAATTCAATAAAACAGAAAAAAGACTAAGAATTTCATTCTTCTCAAACTCGAATGATGATGAATCCCCCTGCACAATACCATTTTTCGCAACACACATATCTCTAAATGTATCAAAAGGACCGGAAGAACCAATCAAAATATCAATATTATATGTACGAATAACATCGTTCAATTCCTGAAACGTTTCGTTCAAATAATCGGCAATTGCTTGAGAAACGTTACGTTGCAATGGAAAGGATGATGTATACGCATTTCGGATACGCTGCATACCATTTTCGAAGCTTTTTTTCCACACAAGCCGTTCACCTTCGCACAATATACACTCATTACTACCTCCTCCAATATCAATAATAAGAACTGTTTGCATGCCCCAATCAAAAGCTAATTTATTACCCAAATAAATATATTCAGCTTCCTGTTCTCCCGAAATGATTGAAATAGTAAATCCGCATTCACGATTAACCACATCAACAAAATCCTGTGCATTTTTTGCATGACGCAAAGCAGACGTACCAATTGCAATAACCGAATGGCAATTATGTTGAAGAATATGAGAATTGAGTGTTTGCAATGCTTTAAGACCGCGTTTTATAGCCTTGGCAGGCAATATACCCGAAAAAAAACTTTCTTGACCTAATTTAGGAACGGTTTTGGTATGAAAAAGTATAGAATATGACGAATGAGAAACCTCGCAGATAAGCAAATTAAAGGTATTTGTACCAAGATCGATTACTGCGACATTCATAAAAAAAAAAGATTTAAAAATAGGGAGTTATTATCTAAAAGAATCGAATCCGGGATTAGGTTTTCGTTTGCCATTTTCGTCCCACAATTTTTGATCAATATTTTTATCGTTTCGGTACATTATCTCTTTTGCCACTTGCCCGTTTTGATACCAATGATACGTAATACCTTCTTTTTTATTATTAATATAGGTAGATTCACGTTTTTTCTCCCCGGTACTGTAAAAGTATTGCCACACGCCCTCTTTTAAACCTTCCTTTAATTCACCAATCAATCCAATCGTTCCGTTTTCATGTTTAGCATACACAGTTCCGGTATACACTTCACCATTGTAAACATATTTTCCGGAATTATTTTTAACTAATTCTGATAATTCAACATTATTTTGTCCTATTGCACTTGCAAAGACAAAAAAGAAGCTCATTATTACCAAATTGAAAATTTTCATATGAAATATATTTATGTTGAAATATAATGTAAAAATACAAAAAGTATTTAATTATAGAACGATAATTTTAATAAAAAAATTGTTATAACACATAATGACAAAAAATGCACCAATAAAAAGTATTTGAAAAGAAATTACATTTTTTTCAAAAAAAACATCATAAAAATTGTACTTTTGAGCTACTAAAAAAAATAAAATTATGAATACAATTTTTTGGATAATAATAGGCGTACTTCTTTTTGATTATATTTTAGAACGATTTTTAGAAATCATCAACAGTAACAATAGAAAAGCAGAAATTCCGGAGGAGGTAAACGATATATACAACACTAAAGAATATGAAAAACAACAATCATATGAACAAGAAAAAAGCAGAATAGATATACTTTCGAGCACTTTTTCTATTGTGCTTATTTTAGGCATGTTGTTTTTTAATGGTTTTGCCGTGCTTGATTCGTATATTTATGAATCATTTTCCGAAATCTCTCATATTTTTGCCGGACTTATTTTTTTCGGCATTTTATTTTTCGCATCGGATATACTTTCTACGCCATTTGAATTATACAACACCTTCACAATAGAAGAAAAATACGGTTTCAATAAAATGAGCTACAAAACTTACATTTTCGATAAATTAAAATCATGGCTCATTACTGCAATTCTTGGTGGTGGTATTTTATATGTACTGCTCCTTTTAATTGACACATTCGGTTCTTCGTTTTGGATTTACGCATGGCTTGTTTTATCTGCAATAATGATATTTTTTACTATGTTTTATTCCAGCATTATTGTACCCTTATTTAACAAACAAACGCCTCTGGAAGATGGAGAACTCAAAACTGATATTGAAAATTTTGCATCAAAAGTTGGCTTTAAACTCGATAATATCTATGTGATTGACGGGTCAAAACGATCTACAAAAGCTAATGCTTACTTTAGTGGGATAGGTTCAAAAAAACGTATTGTATTATTCGATACACTTATTCAAGAACTCAGCACTGAAGAAATTGTTGCCGTTCTTGCTCACGAAATTGGTCATTACAAAAAGAAACACACTCTACAAATGATTTTTGCGTCACTTTTTCAAACCGCAGTTTTACTCTTTTTGTTCGGACTATTTGTTGCAGAACCATCACTTACCGAAGCTCTGAACATTGAATATGAACCGGGAAAATACCATATAGCACTATTTGTATTTAGCATGCTGTATGCCCCCATTTCTTTTATTATCAGCATTGTTATAAATATGCTGTCTCGCAAAAACGAATATGAAGCAGATGCATTTGCCGGCACACAATACAATCCAAAACCATTAGAAACCGGACTTAAAACTTTAGTTAAAAAGAATTTAAGCAATTTAACACCTCACCCATGGTATGTGTTTTTTTACTACTCTCACCCACCTGTTTCAGATAGAATAAAAGCTCTCAGAAAAATTAAATAATACACTCAATGCAACGAACTAACTTTCAACATCTCGGCTCAGCTTTTGATGAATTCTTTAAGAAAAAAGGATTTTACCGAAAAATGTTGGAGGTTTCTGCAAAAGAATCTTGGAAAGAAATTGTTGGTCCGGTATTTGCGAAAGCTACTGAGAAAATATTTATTCAAAATCATATCATGTACGTTTCAATTAATTCCCCTGCCATTCGGCACGAACTGATGCTTAATAGAAATACAATAAAAACAAAAATCAATAAAAAAATTGGCAAAAACATTATTTATGAGATTGTTATAAAATAATTACTGAAAATTACTGGTTTTTTATAAAAAATCACAATACTTTATATATATTGCCTTTGTTTTTAATAATAAATTTATATTTTTGTATCCATTAATTAAATTAAGAAACTTTACAATCCTATGAAAAAAATTATTACATCAGGTTTATTACTTATAATTAGTTCTTTTACAATTTCTTTGTTTGCTCAATCTGCATGTGTTGAATATCATAAAAAATGTGCACAAACTCAAGACGACTTATATTCGATTGCTGAAGATTCTCGTAGTGCCCTATTATTAAAAGGACAAACATCTGAATTTCGTTTCCCGATTTACGAAGGAAAGGATTACCGTTTTTCGGTATGTGGTGAAGAATCTGTCGGACCACACATTCAATATCAAATAATTGATTGGGAAACGAACGAAGTGTTGTATGATAATAAAACAGACAACTACCTTCAAGTATTTGAATTTACCGTTTTAATGACCAAAACAGTACGTATTGTTGTTTCCATTCCATCAGGTGATGATAGTTCTGATGCTTTAAATTCAAGCCTTCGACCGAAATCGACCTCCATGGGATGTGTTGGGGTATTAATTGAAGAAATGATTACACCGAAAAAAGGATTTTAAAGAATAAAATTATTCAATATAAAAAAAAGCGATGAAAATAATTCATCGCTTTTTTTATGGATAACATTCTGCCGGCCCTAAGACTTTAGGATAAATTTTTCGTAATGATTTTCTGCTTAGGTAACACATATCACATTCATCATAGAATTTATTGGGGACATCTGACTTGTATTTTTGTGCTAACTCATATACATTATGCGGAGACATTGCAAGATTGGAAATAAGTTTATGCTGATTAACCGAAAAATCAGAAATAATTTGTACAAAAGGTGTTTGAAAAACATTTCCGATGATTACTCCATAACAAATCATAACATTTCCATACACATCAACATATACCATTGCCGGATTGAATAAACCTCGTTTTCCGAGACACTCAGAAAGTTGGGTGCACGCAATCTGTTTCGGAATTTTTTTCTTCTTGGGAATGTTCATTAAACTCCCTTTTCCTATACTTCGAATGTATGGTTCTGCAATTGGAATATTTGCATCAAAATTAACCTTTTGAGCTAATTTTTCTGACAAGAGATTATTTGCGTGTGCCTGTAATATATCGGAGTGACACAGGCTTTTCATAAGATAAGAATGGCGTGTTAATCCGGAACGACTTATAGCATCTACCGCATATTTTACTTTACTTTGTTGAATATATTCATCATGAAAGGCATCGGAACTCACTGCAATTCCGGAAACACCACTATTTTTTAGTTCTTGAACTCGCCGTCGTGCAATTTCGGGAGAAATCGCCCAAAACCCATTGGTTGATATACCAATATCACCCGAAAAATGAGTT
>CAZLCY010000136.1:0-6851 GCA_964558075.1 uncultured Bacteroidales bacterium | reverse complement strand
TGGAAAACTTCAAAGACAAGGCTTTCGAAGGCTTATTAATTGGGAGTTTACGTGTTTAAATGACCAAATAATATGTTGAGAATACGCAGTATTTGGAGTTTTCGGGCAGAGACTATATAAATACTCAAAAATATAAGTATAATGTGATTTTTTTTTATCTCTTTGTTTATGAGTGTTGTATGTCTGTTAATGGTCGATTTTTTTTAAAAAGTTTGGTTTGATACGTTTTTTTATAGATTTTTGTGTATTCAAATCATAACAAGAAACTATGGAATATATATATATAATTCTTGCCGTACTTGCAGCATATCTTATAGGATCAATACCAACAGCAATATGGATAGGAAAACTTTTTTATGGTATAGATGTTCGTGAATATGGAAGTGGGAATGCAGGAACAACAAATACCTTTCGTGTTTTGGGAAAAAAAGCCGGAATCCCGGTTTTTATTATAGATGTTTTAAAAGCATTTTTCCCGGCTAAATTCGTTATTTTTTTTCCTTATCTTATTCCCGGAACGGCAGACTATGTTAATTTGCAATTATTATTTGGTGCAATTGCGGTGCTTGGTCATATATTTCCGGTGTATGCCAAATTTCGCGGAGGGAAAGGTGTTGCTTCATTGTTGGGAGTCGCTTTTGCTGTTGTTCCACAAGCAGCATTAGTTGCTTTTGTCGTATTTTTGTGTACGCTTATTCTTACACAATATGTGTCACTAAGTTCTTTAATGGCAGGTTTTTCATTTCCAATTATGATAATTTTAGTTGGCAAAACGACAATAGTATCACTCATGTTTTTTTCCGTATTACTTTCGGTGTTGTTAGTCTTAACGCACAAAAAGAATATAGAACGATTATTGAAACGTGAAGAAAATAAAGCTTATATTTTTAAGCGAAAAAATAAAGACAACAAATAACTTGTATATATAATTATGTATCACAAGTAATCATAAGATAGTATGCAGAATGTATTTCGTGCTGATTTTTTAGAGTCGCAACAAGTTTTTGAAACTTTTTTATCTCAAGCATCTTTATTCGAGAATCTCGAAAAGGCTGCAGTTTTTTTTATCGAATCTATTCGAAATGGAGGTAAAATTATTTCTTGTGGAAACGGGGGCTCAATGACCGATGCTATGCATTTTGCCGAAGAATTAAGTGGAAAATATCAGAAAGAACGAAAAGCATTACCGGCAATTGCAATTTCTGACCCCTCTCATATTACCTGTGTAGCTAACGATTATGGCTTTGAATATGTTTTTAGTCGTTTTGTAGAATCTGTAGGTAATGAGGAGGATACTTTACTTGTTATTTCAACATCGGGAAAATCCCCCAATATTATTAATGCAGTACAATCTGCTCACAAATTGGGAATGTCGACAGTGGCACTTACCGGGAATAAGGATGCTGAGGTTTTGCAAATGGTTGATGTGGGTATAACAGTTCCTCATGGTGGATATTCTGATAGGATTCAAGAAGTTCATACAACAATAATACATGCTCTTATTCATGTAATAGAACAAGAGTTATTATAAAAATTACTGCGTTTTTTTTGTGAAAAACGTAAAAAAAATGTCGCAACATGTTAGTAAAAACGTACGGAGGTGCGGTAAATGGTATAGACGCACGTATCATTACCGTTGAAACAGATGTCGCAAACGGAATTAATTTTTTTATTGTCGGTTTGCCCGATAGTGCAGTAAAGGAAAGTCAGCAACGAGTTGAGTCTGCGTTGCGAAGTAATCATTTTAAGTGGCCCGGAAAAAAAATAACGATAAATATGGCACCGGCAGATATTCGAAAAGAAGGAACTTCGTATGATTTGCCTCTTGCTGTTGCTATTTTGGCTGGATCTGAATTGATGAATCATACAAAAATTCATGAATATTTAATAATGGGTGAATTGTCGCTCGATGGTGGTGTGCATAGAATAAAAGGTGCATTGTCAATGGCTATTGAAGCACAGAAATATGGTTTTAAAGGATTTATTTTGCCCAAAGAAAATGCACGTGAAGCTGCGGTTGTTAACAATTTAGATGTGTATGGTGTTGAATCTTTGCGGGAAGTGATTGATTTTTTTAATGGAAAAGCTGATTTGGAAAAGACAATAGTTGATACCAGAAAAGAATTTTTTAAAAATATTCATAACTGTTCTTTTGATTTTGAAGATGTAAAAGGACAAGAAAATGTGAAGCGAGCTCTCGAAATAGCAGCATCCGGGGGGCATAATATTATAATGATTGGTCCTCCCGGTTCAGGAAAAACAATGTTAGCAAAGCGTATAGCATCTATTTTGCCTCCGTTAACACTTACAGAGGCCTTAGAAACTACAAAAATACATTCGGTTGCCGGAAAATTATCGACCGATGTTTCACTTATGACAGAGAGGCCATACCGATCGCCACATCATACAGTGAGCGATGTGGCTCTTGTGGGAGGCGGAACATATCCGCAACCCGGTGAAATTTCTCTTGCACATAATGGGGTGCTTTTTTTAGATGAACTACCCGAGTTTAAACGTACTGTTCTTGAAGTTATGCGGCAACCATTAGAAGATAGGAAAATAAATAGTTCACGAGCAAAATTTAGTGTCGATTATCCGGCAAGTTTTATGCTTATTTCATCTATGAATCCTTGTCCGTGCGGATACTATAATCATCCTGAAAAAGATTGTGTGTGCGGTCCGGGAGTTGTGCAAAAATATTTGAATAGAATCTCCGGCCCATTATTAGATCGAATAGATATTCATATAGAAGTTGTGCCAGTTCCGTTCGAGGAATTATCGAAACAAACTCGTGCAGAATCGAGTCTTTCTATTCGTAAACGTGTGATGCATGCACGCGATATACAACAAAATCGTTTTGTGGAGAATGAAGAAATTCATTGTAATGCTCAAATGGAAACCCGAACAATACGAAAATACTGTGTGCTTGATGAAGCTGGAACACAGCTTTTGAAACAGGCTATGGAAAAATTAGGTTTGTCGGCACGAGCGTATGATAGAATTATAAAAGTATCACGAACAATTGCGGATTTGGAAAAATCAGAGAATATTCAAGCACAGCATATTGCCGAAGCTATTCAATATCGAAGTTTGGATCGCGAAAGTTGGGCAGGGTAATTACGTGAATTTTGTATAATTATTCGTTTAAAACAAAAAAAACGAATTCTTGTCAAAGTAATGATTTAAGGGTAGTGTGAAGGTCTGAATAAGTAAAAGAAAAGCCATGGGTTTTAATTTTTTCGTTTGAGATTTTATTGCCTTTCGTAATGATAACCGACATTTCACCTAAAAGAATTTGTAAGAGTATTTGAGGAATATGAAAAGCGAAACAGCCTGTGATTTTTTTTATTGAAAAAATGATGTCTTTATATTGTGTGTTTGTTTGAGCAACAGCATTGAAAGTGCCATGCAGATTTTTTTGAATTGTATACATATAGAGAGCTGCTAAATCAGATATGTGTATCCAGGGAACATATTGTTTGCCATTTCCCGGAACAACAACAAAATAATAAGGTAATGTCCGAATCATCTGGGGAAAAGCTCCGCTGTGTGAATCGAAAACTATGCCTGTGCGTATAATTGTCGTTTTAATATGTAATTTTTTAAATTGTTTTGCATGTTCTTCCCATTGAGCACAAACAGAAGCTAAAAAATCATCTCCTTGAGGCGAATCTTCATGAAACACGTTGTTTGAAAAAGCAGATCCGTAGAAACCGGTTGCCGAACTTGAAATGAGTTGTTTGACTGAACTTCCGTGTTTTTCACAAGCATTATAAAGTGTAAGGAGAGGGGTTGTGCGACTCGATAAAATGTTCTTTTTTTGATTGCGAGACCATCGTTTTGCGGAAATGTTTTCACCACTTAGATTTATAATGGTTGTGACATTTTTAAATGCAGCCTCATCGTATGTGCCGTTTTTCGGATTCCAGTGAAATGCATCGCAATCATGAATTGTTGATTGATTTGAGCGGGTTAGTATTCGAAATGTATACATATGTTTATATGTATTAATAATGTGTGAACCGATAAAACCACTACCTCCGGCAATAAGAATGATGTGCGTACTCATAATTACAGCTGTAAAATGTTAATAGCTTGAAGAATAATATCTTTATGAGGAGATTCCTTTTTTTCAGCAGCAAACGAGAGTTGTTTTTTGTATATCTCCGCATCCTCGCAAGGAATAGAATCAACAATAGTTTCCAAAACAGTCATTGCCTCAATGGCAACATCAAAAGACTCCTTATATATAAGAGGTATAATAGTGTCGCTATATTTACTGAAATCAATATTTGCTTGCCACATACATTCAACAAGAAATGATTTGATATGTGCATATTTTTTTTTCGCTAAAGCATCAATAATAATGGGTGCCACCTGAGGTGTTTTTAAATCATACAAACATGATTGTATCGCCTGTTTCACGATTGCTTCTTGGGTAAGAATGTGGAGGTCTAATAATAAGGGGATAACTTCGATTGTTCCATTTTTCCTGATATCTTTAATGGTATCAAGAACTAATGGAGTATCCCCTGAAAATAGCTTTTTTTTTAATTCTTTTGTTTTATTTTCATTTTGATTCATAACTTTGTATTATTTAATGAAATTTTTACAAAAATATATATTTAATGTGTGAATTGCGGAATACAAAAAAAAAATCTGTATATTTGGCATAAAAAAATAATCTTTGTTTGTTAATTAAAAAAAATATATTACTTTTACTCAAACATAAATTTGCAATCAAATAATTAAAAAAAAATATCTATGCGAAAAAAATTATTTCGAACTGCTCGTTTTTTAGCGGTGTCTGGAGTTTTTATATCTTTTATGAGTTGCAACTCAGGAACGGATAAGTCTCAAGATGCAGAAAATGCTATTGATCTTCAAATGAAGCAAAAAATAGTAGAAGATGTGAAGAAAGTAATGATTTCTTTACCATCTCCTGTGGAAACTTCAATGTTACTCAAAAAAGCCGGAGCTACATATAATGAAGCATTATTGAATCCAATTTCAAATGCAAAAAAATACAACACTGATAAGCAAAAAGCATTAAATTTAGGTGTGTATGGTGCAAATTTAAGTTATGCGAGTATCTTTGAACAAGATGCTATTGTAATGCAATATATGAATGTTTCAAAGAAATTAGCCATAGGATTAGATTTGTTAACAGCTATAGATCAGTCCATAGTTGATAGATTAGAGGCGAATCATGATAATCGTGACTCTGTAGTACGAATTATTTCCGAAACATTTATGAACTCAAATTCTACTCTTAAAGAGGATAATAGACCGGAAACAGCAGCTTTAATACTTGCAGGTGGATGGATAGAGGGGTTATATTTAGCAACTAGTCTTGCCGACAGTGTTGGTCAAACAAGTATGATAACTCGTATTGTGGAACAAAAATTATCGTTCAACGAACTTATACAATTATTAGAAACATATTCAGACAATAAAGATGTTGCTGATATTTTAGAATCTCTTTCTCCCGTAAAGGCAGCATTTGATAATGTAGAGATTAAAAAAGAAAAAGTGGAAGTTGTAACAGATGTTGAAACGAAAAAAACAGATTTTAAATCGGTTCAAAAAATAAATATTTCACAAGAACAGTATGATGAGTTAAAATCTGCTGCGTTAGAATTAAGAAACTCAATTATCCAATAATTAAAAGCATATTATAAGATGAAAAAAGTTTGGTCAATTATAGGTGTAGTAACTACTTTTATTTTTCTGAGTACAGTAAGTTACGGGCAATGTAGATCGTTTGCAAAGAATGAGTGTAGACCTGATTTAGAACCTTTTGTTCATGATGGTATATATAATGCAACTGAGTTATCAGAAGGTGAATCGGCAGAATTGTATAAAACATTTTACTCTAATCAAGAGTATCGTATAGCAATTTGTGGTGACGAAAATCTACCCACAATTAAGTTTCAAATTATGGATGCTGATAGAAATATCTTGTTTACAAATCAAGATAAAGATTTTGCACGAATTTGGGATTTTAAACTTGAAGCAAGTCAACAGTTGATAATTTCTATTGAGGTGCAAACTGATGATGAACGTATTTCTGATACTTTTGCTCGTGGATGTGTTGCTGTTCTTATTGGATTTAAAACAGATTGATTGCTTTGTTGAGATTATTTTAACTTAATAATATAAGGTTGTCATATTTTTGACAACCTTTTTTTTGTCTATGGCATATATTCGGCTTTCTCAAGTAGTGAAATATTTTGGTGAACTTCAATTGTTTTCTGATGTTTCGTTTTCTATAAACAAGGGTGATAAGATAGCGTTAGTTGCTAATAATGGTACGGGAAAATCAACCTTACTGTCTCTTATTACCGGTGCTGATGTTCCCTTTTCGGGTACTATCGAAATTCATCCGAATACTACTATTGGTTTTTTGGAACAATCTCCTAATCTTGTTTCGAATCAATCAATTTATCAAGAAGTTTTTTCTGCTCATGCCGAACTACTCGCTGTTCGAGATAAATATTATGAGGCGTTACTGGCTGATAGTCAAAAAGATATTCAGGAACTCACCGACCAAATGGATGCTTTTGATGCCTGGGATTATGAAACAGAGGTTCAGCGTATGATTTCTCTTATGAATCTGCCTGATGAGAATACTCGTATTTCTGTGCTTTCCGGTGGGCAAAAAAAACGAGTTGCCTTAGCTAAATTGCTAATTAAAAAACCTGATATTCTTATTCTTGATGAACCGACTAATCATCTCGATATTGAAATTATTGAATGGTTGGAGAATTTTTTATCGGCTTCTAATCTGACTTTGTTTATGGTAACGCACGATCGGTATTTTCTCGATAGGGTGTGTAGTACAATTATTG
>CAZLCY010000135.1:0-6907 GCA_964558075.1 uncultured Bacteroidales bacterium | reverse complement strand
TTCCGGAACTGAAATTCATTGTTTGGCTTCCCGGACAGCCTCCGTGAGAATTGTGCATAGCTGTACTGTTTTGTTGTTTCGTCAGTTTCGCTTGTGTAAGTTCTGCAATAACATCGTCAATATTAAAGTCTATAGAATCTTTATGGGCGTGAAGGTATGCTATACCTTCATTAAGAAAATCAATTTCGTTATGGTCTGCTAAATGGTGCAAATGAGCAATAACCGTTTTTTTTCCTTTTTCAATCATGAGCTGCATTGCTTTGATTTCGTTATACGGTTCTGCTTCCCGCTTTTCAATTGTAATTGCACCCACCGGACAATGGCCGATGCAGGCACCGAGACCGTCGCAGAGCAAATCGCTTATTAACCGTGCTTTGCCGTCTATCATTTGCAAAGCACCTTCGTGGCAGTTGGGAATGCATTCTCCGCAACCGTTACATATATCTTCATCTATTGTTACAATTTCGCGTATCATAATTTCTTAATTTTAATACAAATATATTGTATGAATAATTGTAATTTTGTAACAAATGTTACAATTTGATTTTTTTTTAGATATATATTATATGAAAAATAATTTTGATACTGAGGATATAGAACCATGTAATGAACATTGTAGTTTTTGTTTTTTACAGTATACCGATGTTTTGAGTTCAGAAAATTTATTTTATGGTCTTACCAATCAAGAAGTTGGTAAACTTATAAAATCTGTTCATCATCAGGTTAGAAATTTCACAAAAGGAGAAATTATTGTTCACGAAGGAGACATCTATGATAATCTTATATTTTTGTTAAGTGGGGAAGTGCGAACCGAATTTATGAGTTCGGAGGGACAGATATTTGTTGTGGAACATTTAGAAGCACCGGCAACTTTATCGCCGGCTTCTCTTTATTCTGCCAATCATATTATTCCTGTGAGTGTATCTGCAGATTCAGATTGCAGAGCATTATATCTGCCCCGGGAGTCGATTACGGAGATTTTGTCGAAAACACCAATGGTAATGACAAATTTTTTACGGGTATTGTCTAATCGTCTTCAATTTTTAACAACAAAAATGAAAATGTATCAGTTTTCAACACTGCGGGGCAAATTTATACGGCATTTACTGGAATTGCATTATGTGCAGCAAGCAGATGAAGTTGTTTTGCAAAACTCGCAACAAGAATTAGCCGAAATTTTCGGTGTTGCCCGTCCATCACTTGCCCGTGTTATTCGTGAATTACATAATGAAGAATTAATTTTTGCCAAAGGAAAACAAATTAAAATTGTAGATATATCGGGGTTGCATGAGCAGATGAAATAAAATTAGGCAAAAGGCAAAAGGCAAAAGGCATTGACAAGGCAAGAGGCATAAGGCAAGAGGCATAAGGCGACTAATATTTTGTATTGATAAATTAATAATTATTTCAATTTGTCTGAATACTAATTTTTAACTATTATTTTTGCATACAATTTAGTGAGATTATGAAACAACATGTATATATAGAGACCTATGGCTGTCAGATGAATATTAATGACAGTGAGGTTGTTGCGTCTATTCTGTATGATGCCGGATTTGATTATACAACCAATATTAACGAGGCAAATCTTATTTTACTCAATACGTGTTCTATTCGTGAACACGCCGAAAATCGAGTTTTTCAACGCTTGCATGATATAAAAAAAATAAAAAAAAATAACGATTCGGTTTTGGTTGGTGTTATTGGGTGTATGGCAGAACGATTACGAGATCAATTATTTAATCATGCAATACAAACAGATATTGTTGCAGGTCCGGATTCATATAGAAATTTGCCGGAGCTTGTGTCTGATGCTCAGTCACATAAGCAGGCGATACATGTGAAGCTTTCACGAACAGAAACATATAAAGAAATTGTTCCGTATCGGATTGATGAATCGCATATATCTACCTTTATTTCAATTATGCGTGGTTGTAATAATTTTTGTACATACTGTATTGTTCCGTATACACGAGGACGGGAGAGGAGCAGAGATGTGCAGTCTATTCTCAACGAGGTACAGGATGTTGTGAAAAAAGGATATAAAGAAATTACTCTGTTGGGGCAAAATGTAAATTCCTATAATTATGACGATAATGGAATCCGTATTTTATTTCCCGATCTGTTACGTCGGGTTGCGGAAATAGTACCGGATACACGTATTAGGTTTTCAACTTCTCATCCCAAAGATATGCACGACGATTTATTGTACGTGATGGCTGAGTATGATAATGTGTGTAAATGGGTGCATTTGCCGGTTCAGAGCGGAAGTAGTAGTGTGCTTAAACGTATGGGGCGAACATACGACAGAGAATGGTATATGCAACGTGTGGCAGCAATCAGGAATATTGTGCCCGAAGCATCTATAACTTCAGATATTATTTCCGGATTTTGTGGTGAAACAGAAGAAGAACATCAGGAAACCGTATCGTTAATGAAAGAAGTAGGCTTTGATTTGTCGTATATGTTTAAATATTCTGAACGTCCCGGTACTATTGCTGCCCGCGACTTCAGAGATGACGTGCCCGAAGATGTGAAAAGGAAACGATTAAACGAAATTATACATCTGCAAAAAAAGATATCAGCCGAGCAATATAAAAAAGATGAAGGAAAAGAATTTCTTGTGTTGGTTGAAGGTGTTTCCAAAAAATCTGATGAAGAACTAAAAGGACGAAATTCTCAGAATAAAACAATTATTTTTCCTTGCGGGAATGCACATATTGGCGATTATGTTATGGTGCGTATTATAAAATCAAATTCAGCAACATTAAAAGGAGTGATTGTAGGATAGCTTTATGAAATGCTTTTATTTCAATTCTAACAATATATTTTTTTTAATCTGCTAAAAGATTTGTTCATATTCAGAGTTTATTTAACATGAAAATTCGCATTAAATTTACTTCTGATTTTGTGTTGTTTTATAACGGGACTCTCTGTCCAAAAGCACAGATTCAAACATTAATAAATAAAGGAATATTACAATTATCCTTATTTGAAGGTGAAATAATTGAAGTAGAAGGATGTCTGTAGAAAATAAGCTGATTATTATTATGTTATGTCACGACTCCGTAGGATGTCGTATATATTTATAATGTATGAATCCTACGGATTCAAAATAGGACTTGAATCTTTTTCTACAGATATTCGACTCCTACCGGAGTCGTTTAGAATATACATAGTGCTTGGGAGATACATTGTGAGAGGTTAACGGTTGGTTACTTGATTATGATGCCGTCATGCTTTTTTTCGTCTGTTTGTCAGCGTTGGCAAAGACATGCTTTTTTGCAATTTTTGGTTGCAGCGGTCACTGGTGCGAATTGCAAATATACTTAGCTGTGAAAAAAATATTTCGGACACTTTTCGGACATTATCATCATTTATCGGACATTTTTCAGACATTCAATTTGTAATATGTACCTTTCTTTTCTCCTTCTTTTTTCAGAATAGTAAGTTTAATCAGTTTTTCTAAATCCCTAAAAGCCGTTTTTTCTGTTTTGTATTTTAATCATAATGGTATCTACAGCTTATTATTACCAAATCATTCTCATTAATATAATACACAATCCTATGTTCTTTATCAATCCGTCTCGACCAATTCCCTGCTAAATCATATTTTAGCGGTTCTGGTTTTCCAATTCCTTCAAATGGATTTCTTTTAATATCCTTTATCAAAGAGTTAATTTTTTTGACAATTTTCTTATCAACTTTTTGCCAATATGTATAATCATCCCAGGCAATCTCTGTGAATTTCAAATTCATTATTCATCAAGATTAGGAGTGATTGTTTTTCCTTTTTTCGCTTGAGAAATTGATTTTAAAAGCCTATCTCTATTCTTGCTTGTTCCCAGTAAATGTAATGTTTCCATTATTGAATTATATTCGTCAAGAGAGATCACGACTGTACCTTTTCCACTTTTTCTCTTAACTATCAAAGTTTCATTATTATCTTCAACGTTATCAAGGAATTTTTTCAAATCAGATCTGAATTCCGAATAATTTGCTGCTAACATGATAATTAAATTTAAGTTCGTAATTACGTACAAATATACGTCTTTTTACAGATGATTGTTGCTTGCAGTATCTTTTTTTTATAAAAACAGCACGGCAGTTCGTCTCAAAACCTCCTGCCATTTATTATACTTCCAATAAAAGTACAGCTTTTTTCGGATATGGAGAAAAAATTACAAAACTTTTTATCTGTGCACAACACAAGAGAATATGAATCTTCGTATTTATAGTATCAAACACATCGCTCTCTATCTTGCTAAACCGCTATGTCCACGACTCGCACGTCCGTTAGCTAACGGATGAGAGGTTCTCCGATAGGATTTTTTAGCCTATCGGCTGCTTACTTTTTAGCTTTAGGCTTTTTATGTTAACCATTTTTCAAAGTTGTCTTTGTTTATTATTTCAAATGACGAATCTGGATAAGCATTTTTCCATTGTGTTGGAATCTTAACTTTTGATTCTTTCCATTTAAATTCATAACCAAAAAGAGAACCATCTCTTTCTTCCACCCAGTCTAATTCTTGTTGCTCATAGGTTCTCCAGAAATAGTTGTTAGATGACAGTCTGTTGTATTCCTGATACTTGAGTCGTTCGCTAATCATATAGTTTTCCCATAGTGCTCCAATATCATTTCGTGATTCAATCGTATTAAAGTTTGCAATCACAGCATTTCTTATTCCATTGTCAAGAAAGTACCATCGGGAATTTTTTGTAATTTCTTTTCTTAAGTTTCGACTAAATCCTTCTACTTTATGAAGGATGAATACTTTGCTTAGTAAATCAAGATACTTTTCTACAGTATTTTTGCTTATTCCAAGTTGTTTCCCTAATTCTTGCAATGACACTTCTCCTCCAATTTGAAATGCTATTAATCGTAAGAGATTAAATATTTTTTGAGAATTCTTTATGTTTTCATAAATCAGGATATCTTTTAGGAGATATGAACTGACCATTTCATTCAGGTAATCTATTTTGTCTTTTCGGTCTGGAAGTTGAAGCAGTTCGGGATAATTACCAAAAATTAACCGTTCTCTTACTTTATCGATTTTTTCAATTTTATTTTCAACCTGATTAAATTCATTTTCAGAAAGTGCAAAAAGGTTAAATGTGTATTTTCTTCCCGTCAACGGTTCTCCTGCATTCTTATGAATGTCAAAAGAAGAAGAGCCTGAGATGATTATTTTCAAGTCTTCAATTTCGTCAATCATAACTTTTAGTTTTAAGCCAATTTCCGGAATTTTTTGAGCTTCGTCAATGTAAAGAAATTTATATGAACCTAAAAGTTGCTTGTAATTTTCAACACTTCTTATTGCAAGTTTGTCGTGTACATTAATATCTTCTCCATTTAAATAAAGTACAGGTTCGTCTACCGTGTCTAGAATTTCTTTTACAAGAACAGTTTTTCCAACTCTACGTGCACCAAAAACAATAACAACCTTATTTGGTTGTAGTTTTTTTATAATGCTTTCTGTTATTTCTCGTTTTAAATATATCATAATTCCGTCAAGTTAAAGACGCAATTTAGCAAATTTGTGTCAAAAAGCAAAATTTCATGCGTTTTTTTATTAACGCTAACGCCAGTCTCCCGAAATTATCGCAACAAGCCGTCTTAAAACCTCCCGCCATGTTCTCTATTTTCAATAAAAGTACGTTTTTTTGAATACAGAGAAAAAATTACGAAACTTTTTATGTCTGCTCAACATAAAAGGGTATGAAACCGAAAAGGAGGGAATTGGGGATTAACTTGTGTGAATATGTGATGATTGTATTTTTTGCTCCACTCTCAACCACAGCGTGGTTGTATGTCTGTAGAAAATAAGCTGATTATTATTATGTTATGTCACGACTCCGTAGGATGTCGTATATATTTATAATGTATGAATCCTACGGATTCAAAATAGGACTTGAATCTTTTTCTACAGATATTCGACTCCTACCGGAGTCGTTTAGAATATACATAGTGCTTGGGAGATACATTGTGAGAGATTTTTCGAAAGGCTGAAAGTTAATCAGTTGGTTACTCAATTACAGTGTCTTATTTATCTCTTCTTCTATCAGATTTATCATCTCTAATACTGGATCAAACAGAGGTCCAACCAATTCTTCATTATAATCAAAGATGTTGTCATAATCCCCTTTTTGTCGCCAATCAAATAATTCAGCAAATAACTTTCCATATTTTTTATCAAACTTTTCTGTTTTGATAAAGTATTGAGAGAATTGTGTTTTAGAAGCAGAATGTGATTTTGTTTGAATGTTATTCAGTACTAACAATGCATTTATCGAATAGAAAAGTGCGTAATACAATCTATTTATTGCAGAATTCCAAAATCCATTATCATAGAGAACTTTGGCAGCATCATATGTTTGTCGTGAAGATTCTATCCTATATTTTACATATTCAATTCGTTCTTTATTATTCATATCGTAACTCCTTCCTGAGTTACATTATAATAGAAAGGAGTTATTCGCTGCTTTGTTTGCCAATCAGATTTTGAATAAATAAAAATTGAGAATGGTTCTCCGGTTTCTAATTCTAAATCATATAATTTATCTCTAAATTTTCTTTCTATAAGTAAATCAACGGTATAATTAGTCAAAATAAGCAAATCCCAATCAGAATCCGGACGTTCATCACCTCTAGCACGAGATCCATATAAAATTACTTCGGTATCAGAATCAACCTGATTGATTGAGTCTCTTATCAATTTACTTATATGTTTTGTTTTTGAATTCATAATTCAAAAATACAAAAAAATGAGTGACTATGCTATTTTTTTTCTCCAATACACTGTAACGGCAGTCTCCCAAAACAATTGGGAGAAGCCATCGCAAAATCCCTCGATCTTTATTATCTTTTCACTAAAAGTACAGCTTCTTTCGGTTATGGGGAAAAAGT
>CAZLCY010000134.1:0-6959 GCA_964558075.1 uncultured Bacteroidales bacterium | reverse complement strand
GAACACAGAGTGTTTAACCATTAACAATTGATAATTAACCATTTGACAGACGCTTAATAAAACTCATTAGTATCGGAATAAATTGCACTCGATTTTTTGCGGAAAATATTTTTGAAAAAATCGGCTATACGTGATCCTTTATTAGAAATATCAATATCAGACATATACACCCATAATCCTTTGTTATAAACATAACCATTATACGAACCATCTGAACCATAAAATTCATAAACACCCTCAAAATCTGGGTCTGATGGAACTAAATTATCTGATACAATCATTTTTTTCCACCTTATTTTTTCCGTTTTCAAAAGCATAGATACTTTGGCTGAATAATTAAAAATCACACGAGAAAGAGTATCTTGTTCGTCCTCAATAACAAAAACCGGATGCCCGAATATCAGCTCACAGTCTTTAAAAGATATGGTCTCAATAACTTTATATTGCGTAAGTAGTGAGTACGGATTCCAACCCAATACTATATATTTCTCTTCTTTCCGCTCTTCAACAATTTCGTAATAGCAGGCAGGAAACCATGAATCAACATCACAGATGAGTGTATCGTACAAAGCAAAATCATAAACCGAGTTATGTAATGTAAAAATCTGTTGTTCACATTCACAATCAGGATTTCGCTGAAGTATTGCATATACTTCATACCTACCCGATTCTTGCAAAAAAAACCAAGAAAAAATCCGAAATGACTTATCATGCGGGCTTACCTGTGCAAACATAAGACTATCAAAGGCATAAGAATAATTTTGCGGTAAACTCAGCACCGAATCAAACAATTCCAATAATTCATTATTTAATGTACGATTATGCTCAGGACTTATATTTCGAGACATTTCTCTATACACAGTATTGATATCTTGTTCAAGTTTTAAAAAATCTGCTGATTCTTGTCCCACAGCTGCAATACCAACATAAACCAACACAAACCAAACAAAGACTCTCCTCATACCATTTCTACTTGTACACATATATCTTCTGAACATAATTCATATCATTATATTGTACTTGCACCACGTAAATTCCATTATGCCAATTGAGTGTAGAAATGGCGTATTGTCCGGTTTGCAGATTAACAGGAATATTTTCACTAAACGTTTCAGTACCAATAATTGAATTAACAGAAAACCGCACCTCATGTGACTGTATCGGATATGAAATCTGAATTTCAGACGGTGTTTGAGAAACAGTAGGCTGATTACCATCCTTTTCAATTATAGATAAGAATGTAGGAGGTGTTGATGTATCAGTAATATAATTTTGCTTAATCTGCGAAGCTGTTTGCACAATATCTTCAAGAGATTCTCCTAATACAAGACCAAAACGAATAATAGCAACTGAGTCTGGTTGCAACTCCGGAATATACGCTCCGGAAACCGATGAAACCATACCCCCATCTTCAAAATCACCTGCAATAAATTTATTTCGAGTCAGCGTAAATTGTATTTCATCATCAGAAAATCCATCTTTAATATACACAGAATCCACCCCGGTAGCATCATCAACAGCATAAAAATGAGTCTGATGAATATGCAAAGGCATTATTCCGGCATAAATACCCCAAGGGTCGAGAGAATAGGCATATCCTAATTGCAATGAATCGACAAATGCCATTTTATTATATGTCTGATTCATAATAAGCCAATCGATATATGGACCAACATACACATCAGTAAACACAGAATCTGTAGTTTGAGAAATTCGATATTCATAAAACAAGGCATCAACATCATTATAGGCATATATATACTGATCGAAAGCGAGTTTTTGCATATCATTTTCAAATGCACTATAAATTAATAAATCGACAGAATCGGACGTAAGCTCTTCGGGAAACTGTACAATTGAAAAATCATAATGTTGCTTAACTCGTGCAAAAACGGTATTAGGAGACATTGAGAACAGTAATCCTCCTTCATTTATACACGACACATTATTATTATAGACCAGACCATATTCATCCGTTTTACCCGGCAGCAAGTGAGCTATAGTACTATTTGCAGTAGCCGTTGATTTAATGGAGTTAATTTCGAAATTATAATGAGACGGGTTAAACGACACCGGAAAATATTCGAATCCGAAATAATCGTTGCCCGAGTACGTTATTTTAAAAAACGTTTCAACATCAGCAGGCAGCGTTTCAACAATTTCGAAGAGCAAAGGTGCTGATGTTGTTTTTTCCTCCTGAGAATCAAAGCTTTCAAACAACTCTGAACCGTTAATAGGTGCTATATATGAATTTTCACAGGCAACAGATACAAAAATATTTGTTGCATCCGCAAGATAATTTTTAAAATTAATATGCAACTCTAAAGTATCGCCCGGAAAAAACATGTATGAACCATTTGTGTTTGCGAAAGTAAAATCAGTCATTCTCACAGAAGGACTAACCGAATCCTCCAAAGCTTTCAAAGCATTTACCCGTCCACTACCGAGCAAGTGGAGATATTCCTGATTTGCGGAAATATCATAAATATCGTCTGTCGAGATTCTAATTCGTTCTCCCAATTCGAGTGCAGAAATATCCGGATAATAGCTTTTAACTAATGCTGCAATACCGGAAACAACAGGTGCGGCAAACGAAGTCCCTCCATAAACAGAGGTAATACCATCATTTTTCTCCAAAGTTCGAAAGCCCGAACCGGGAGCAACAACATCAACATAATAATTCCAGTTAGAACCTTTTGTTGCCGTTGACGTCCATTTTTCGTCTCCCAGCACAACAGCTCCAACACTCACAACACCAGTATATGATGCAGGATAATAAATTCCATCATTATTACTATTCCCCGCAGCTCCAATAATTAATGCATTTCTATTAAATGTAACATATGTAACAACATCAAGAGCATACTGAGAAAATGTACCTTCACTACCCCACGAACAGTTAATAATATCTGCACCATGGTCAGCTGCATAGACCACACCTTCATATCCACGAGTAATATGTCCTTTGTCGGTAGCAACTTTTATCGGTAAAAATCTAGTGTTTAGACCAACACCCGCAATCGCGATATCATTATCAGGCTCAGCTGAACAAATACCCGCCACCCATGTTCCATGGTCACTATCAGCAACATCCGGATTATTATCCTTATTCCCAAAATCCCAGCCTCTAAAATTATCTACATAGCCATCAAAATCATCATCAATTCCATTAATCGGATCGTCGGTATTATATTTAATTTGATTAATCAAATCAATATGATCAATATCAAAACCCGAATCGGTAATACCAATAACCACATTTTCATCCCCCGTTTCTATATCCCATGCCTGATAGATTTTACAGGTATTCATAATCCACTGTAAAGACATTTCCGGATCATTGGGAACATACAACTCTTGTTCGAGATACAGCGGTTCGGCATACGCAATTTCAGGAAGATTTCGAAATAATGCCAACACCTGTTCTATAGGAATATCAGCAGTATATTCACATTCATAAATTAAAGACAAATCAACACATTCATCACATGAATCGGGGAGATATGCATTAGGGAATTTTTGTTCCGGTGTTGACGCCTCAATTTTCAATAATACATCTGCAAATTGGAGTGTCGGTTGGTATGGAGATGAAGATTGTGAAAATGTTTTATGCAAAGAATTCCACTTAAAAACAATGGTATGAGCAAGGACTTGCTTACCTTGATACAGCTCAAAATCTTGGGCATGTAACCTGCCGCAAAAAACACATAGAATAAGACTTATGCTCAAAAACTTCATCCGCTTCATATCATTGATTTTCGTATTTGTTTTGTTAATTCAGAGGTAAACAAAAAATCGTTAAACTCGTCATTATCATTATTCCATATTTCATTCTGATTACCTTCCCACCAATTACGTCCTTGATTAATAAACACAATCTTTTCCCCTATTTCCATTACCGAATTCATATCATGCGTATTGATAACACAGGTAATATTATATTCGGTTATAATTTCTTTAATTAAATTATCTATAACAATGGACGTTCTAGGGTCTAAACCTGAGTTCGGTTCATCACAAAACAAATATTTCGGATTAAGAGCAATAGCACGTGCTATAGCAACACGTTTTTTCATTCCACCACTAATTTCCGCCGGGAATAAATGATTTTTATCAACAACCTGTACCCGTTTCAAGCAAAAATTAGCACGCTCACGAGCTTCTTCTTCAGACATGTCAGTAAACAATTTCAAGGGAAACATCACATTTTCCTCAAGATTAACAGAATCGAACAAGGCACTTCCCTGAAAAACCATTCCAATCTCTTTACGAATTTTTTTTCGTTCCTTATTATCCATTTGGGTAAAATTTCTTCCGTGAAAAAACACATTTCCTTCATCTACATCGTGCAAACCGACAATAGACTTAAGCAAAACAGTTTTACCCGAACCGCTCCGTCCGATTATAAGATTTACTTTCCCCTCCTCAAACTTAGTAGAAATATCAAATAATACTTGTGTATCTTTAAAAGATTTTGATATATGTTTAATTTCAATCATTATAATAAAATAGATGTAAGAATAAGATTAAACAACAACACAACAAGACTACTACTCACAAAAGCACGCGTACTTGACCTACCCACTTCAAGAGCCCCGCCACTTGTGTAGTATCCAAAATAACTGGAAACCGTTATGATAATAAACCCAAACGTAAGCATTTTGACAAGACTATACACAATATAATAGGGTATAAACATATATTGAATACCATAAATATATTGAGCAGTGGGCACCTCCCCGCTGAATTCTCCGGCAGCCCAGCCACCTACTATTCCAAATATCATACTAAAAACACATAATATAGGAAACGTCAATAATGAGGCAACGATTTTCGGTAAAATCAAAAAACTGGCAGAATTAACCCCCATCATTTCGAGTGCATCTATTTGTTCAGTGACCCGCATAGTGCCGATTTCAGAAGCAACACTAGAGCCGACTTTTCCGGCCAAAATCAATGCTACAATTGTAGATGAAAATTCCAGTATCACACTATCACGTGTTCCGAGTCCAATAAGATATTCAGGGTAAATAGGATTTTCCATATTATATGCTGTTTGCAATGTAATAACAGCACCAATAAAAAAAGATATAATAAACACAATTGGTATCGAATTGTATCCGATTAAGACAATCTCTTTCCCTATTGCTTTAAAATATTCACGTGTATCATCGGGCTTTGAAAACACCCGTTTCAACAAGAGAAAATACATACCAATGTTATAAAAGACATTCATCATATTTTTTTATTTAATATGATAAAAGTAATAAAAATCTTGGTACTGACAGTAAAAAAAAAAATTTATTTATTGCTCTAGTCAAATTGACACAGCTTAGATAAGATTTATGAACCGTTTTCATCAGAAATAATCCTTCTTTTTTTGCATAAAAAAAGCGGCATAATAACAATCACACCGCTTTGTAAAAGAATTATTATTTTTGCACAATCCCCTTCATTACAATATTATATTGAGAAGGATTCGTATTCATTGTTACAATTGCACCTTTTTGAAATTTCCCTGCCGACTCAGCATCATATTCTAAAATAATATATGCTTTTTGTCCCGGCATAATGGGAGCCTTCGGCCATTCTGGTGCAGTACAATCACAATCCGGACTAACATTTGAAATAATTAAAGGAGCATTTCCAACATTAGTAATTTCAAATTTTGCTTGAACCGCTTGATTTTGCGAAGTTGTACCAACATCAATAACATCAAGTGTCCATTGAGCACGTGCAGAGCGATTTGTCTGCATTTCATCTTTCGAAACAGAGTTGTTATCAGGATCTCCCCATTGAGCAAACCCGAAAAAAGGAACACATACAAGAGCTAAAATATATACTGTTTTTTTCATAATTATATTATTTGAAAGTAAGACATAATTTTCACACATAAAGTTGCATAAATACCATTTTTTTCGAAAAAATGACAATAATCTTGCCAAAACGTCAGAATCATTTTCAAAAATTATCTTAAAAAATCTAATATTTTCTTATTTTTGAAAAAAAAAATTTCTATGAATATTCAACAGACTAAACAACGATTTGAAATAATTGGGAATTCACCACAATTAAACGGTGCAATAGAAACAGCACTGCAAATTGCCCCAACAAATCTTTCTGTATTAATATCAGGAGAAAGCGGAACAGGAAAAGAAGTTTTTTCACAAATAATTCATCAAAACAGCAGCCGGAAACACAATCAATATATATCTATTAACTGTGGAGCAATACCCGACGGGACTATTGACTCTGAACTTTTCGGACATGAAAAAGGTGCTTTTACGGGTGCAATTGACAGCAGAAAAGGATATTTTGAAGTAGTACATGGCGGGACTATCTTTTTAGACGAAGTTGGAGAATTACCACTAAGTACACAAGTAAGACTGCTCCGTATTTTAGAAAACGGCGAATATATACGAGTTGGGTCTTCAAAAATACAGAAAACAGATGTGCGAATTATTGCCGCAACAAATGTTGATTTACATTCAGCAATTGAACAAGGGAAATTTCGGGAAGATTTGTACTACAGGCTTAATACAGTTCCCATAATAATACCGCCCCTTCGTGAAAGAAAAAATGATATCTATCTTCTTTTCAAAAAATTCTCAAACGACAGTTGCGAAAAATATGGAATGCCAAAACTCAATTTTCATGAAGATGCTATAGATTTATTAATAAAATATCGATGGCCGGGAAATATTCGTCAGTTAAAAAACATTGCCGAACAAATATCTGTAATTGAAAAAGAACGGTATATTACATATGATATAATCAAATCATATTTACCACAATCATACGACACTCGTTTTCCCGCACTCATTCCAAAAAATTCAGAAGAATCAAATTATGCTTCCGAACGCGAAATTTTATTTAAACTGCTCTTTGATATGAAGAAAGACATGAATGAATTAAAAAAAATTGTTGATAGTTATAAACTAAGTGATTATGTTACATTA
>CAZLCY010000133.1:0-6997 GCA_964558075.1 uncultured Bacteroidales bacterium | reverse complement strand
TATACATATTTATATGACTGTAATAAAATCTATTTCGGGTATTCGCGGCACAATTGGTGGTATTCCACAAGAAAATTTAACTCCGTTTGATATTGTTTCATTTACATCAGCATACGGTACATGGATTGCTGAACACACAGATAATCCGACACGAAAAATTGTTATTGGACGTGATGCCCGTATTTCAGGCGAGATGGTCTCATCTTTAGTGAGTCAAACTCTTGTTGCTCTCGGGTACACCGTTATCGACTTGGGGTATGCAAGTACACCAACCACCGAAATTGCAGTACCCATGGAAAATGCTGATGGCGGTATAATTGTTACAGCAAGCCATAATCCGAAACAGTGGAATGCTCTCAAATTATTGAACAATAAAGGAGAGTTTTTAAATGCAGATCAAGGAGCCGAAATTATAGCCTATACAGAAACACCAAACATGCAATTTGCCGATATTGATTCTATCGGAAAAGTTATTTCAAATGATTCATATAATGCTATTCATATTGAACAAATTTGTAATCTGCCGCTTGTAAACCGTGATGCAATACAACAAGCTAACTTTACAGTTGCTATTGACTGTGTAAATTCGGTCGGCGGAATTATTATCCCTGAACTTCTCAAAGCATTGGGCGTAGAAAAAATTATCCCTCTCTATTGTGAACCAAACGGAAATTTTCCGCACAATCCGGAACCACTCCCCGAACATCTTACCGAAATTGCAAACACAATGAAATCAACTGATGCTGACGTTGGCTTTGTGGTTGACCCTGATGTAGACAGACTTGCAATTGTTAATGAAGACGGTTCTATGTTTGGCGAAGAATACACTTTAGTATCTGTTGCAGATTATATACTATCGCACACACCGGGAAATACAGTCAGCAATTTAAGTTCAACCCGGGCATTACAAGATATTACCGAAAAACACGGATGTTCATACTCAGCGTCTGCAGTGGGTGAAGTAAATGTTGTTGATATGATGAAAAAAACAAACGCCATTATTGGTGGTGAAGGAAATGGTGGCATTATTTACCCCGAATCACATTACGGAAGAGATGCTCTTGTCGGTATCGCATTATTTTTATCTCATTTGGCGACATCTCAAAAAACCTGTTCGGAGCTCCGTGCAACATATCCTCAGTACGTAATTTCAAAAAATAAAATAGAACTCACACCTGAAACAGATGTCGACAAAGTAATTAAAGAAGTTCAATCTCTGTATGCAAAAGAAAACATTTCAACAATTGACGGATTGAAAATTTCATTTGAAACCGAATGGGTTCATCTCCGTAAATCAAATACCGAAGCAATTATTCGAATATATGCCGAAAGCAACTCTCACGAAAAAGCACACGAACTGGCAGAAACGATGATAAAATCCATAAAAAAAATCGTGTAAATATTTTATAAAATTAAATTTATAGTATTTTTACGCTCTCGAAACAGAAATCTAAAATACATGTTTACATACTTTTTTAACTACTTAAACTATGCAAAAACCTCGAATAATAAAAGATTTTGAAAAGTTAGAGCCTCAAATTCAAGAGCAAATTAAATTAGTATATCCTACCGGATTTTTCGAACATCTCATTTCATACACAGACAAAGACGGTAACGAACGCTTTGCATTACCATTTGAAACAGATGAGAAATACTATATGGTACGAATGTCAATTGCAGAAGCAAAAAAAATAATCAGTAATGATGCTGATTATGATTCGAACGGTATCCTTCGAAACACGATACAAGAAGAATACTTAGAAAAATATCAAGACGTTGAATATTTAAGTGAATATGATAATCTTGGGGGTATGAGTGATGCCGATATTATTGATCAAACAGATGACGACGACGAATAAATAGAACAATGGGAAGAGCTTTTGAATACCGACGTGCCTCAAAGGAAAAAAGATGGGATAAAATGTCTAAATTGTTTCCTCGTCTTGCAAAATCTATAACAATTGCAGCAAAAGAAGGAGGAACAGATCCTGAAATGAATGCAAAACTTCGCACCGCAATTCAGAATGCGAAGGCACAAAATATGCCGAAAGATAATATTGAAGCGGCAATAAAGCGAGCAAACGGAAAAGACAGCGAATCAATATTCGAAGTCATATACGAAGGTAAAGCGGCTCACGGTGTGCTCATAGTAGTAGAATGTGCAACCGATAATCCAACTCGAACAGTTGCAAACATAAAATCTTATTTTAACAAAAACGGTGGACAAGTTGTTCCAACCGGATCCTTAGAGTTTTTATTTAACAGAATGGCAGTATTTCAAATTCCGACAAATCTTGTACCTAATGTTGAAGAACTTGAGCTTGAACTTATTGATTATGGATTAGAATATACTGAAGAAGATGATGATTGTGTTCGTGTATTTAGCAATTACACAAATTTCGGTAATATATCGCAAGCTCTTGAAAACATGAATATAGAATTTGAAAAAGCAGAATTGCAACGCATACCGACATCCCCTATTCAATTGAACGATGAACAGTTTGAGGAAATAGAAAAATTACTGGACAAAATTGAAGAAGATGATGATGTTCAGTCTGTATTTACAAATATTGAATAATCAATCTGCTCAATAATTAATTCAATACTATTACTGAGACCAATCTTATTTCCGGTTAAAAACAAAGCTTCGTTACAACTCCACATAATTTTCTTTTACAAATCGCGGAGTACAAATTGCAAGAAAAACTAAATCATCAATTCCTGTATTTAATATTCGTTGGCGTTCACCGGCAGGAATAGATACTACGTCGAACTTCTTCATGTGCCGAGAAGTCTCATTTCCGATTTCCACGTGTCCTTCTCCCGAGAGAATCACATACCGCTCGGTAGTATGTTTCACAGCATGCCACTTGGTGGTATCGCCGGGAGAAACACGAGCTTGAGCAATAGAAACATCAGCGTCATCATCAACATTTAATAATTCAGTAATAAAACAACCTTCTTCGAAAAAATATTCAGAATCGGGAGAATACTTGAGAAACATAGGTGATTTCGTTTTTGCTCATAAAATAAATAATTTAAAACATATCAGGCACACACTATAATAAACTGCGTTGGTATTGAATCGAACTATATATTCATTGAAATACCTACTTTTACTTCTGCAACAATATGATGTAAAAAAACCGGATTGGGAGGTTGTATAGAATACCCAAATTGAAAATCGGGTCGCACACTAACCCTCTCTCGCTGAATAGAAATACCCGAAAAACCAAAACCTATCCGCGGAATCAGTATATCGGGTTGAGGCGGTTCAATACGATATTTTTTATAATTATATTGATAAAACATATACGGAAACACACGATAATTACGAGAAACACCAAAACTCATAACAAACAAATTAAACAAAACTTTCGCACCATATTCTCTATATTGATAGGAAGAAGAATAATTAAAGCCTGCACCAAAATAAAGAGGAAAAACAGCACCACGTCTGGTGCCACGATGAAATGTCATTTCAAATGTATGTATTTTAGGATTTTCATAAAAAAAGACCCTGCCATAGACAAGCGACATTTGTTTAAAATCCCAATTAGGCTGAGCAAATACGCTTCCAATAAACAGAAAGCAACACAACACATATATGAATTTTCTCATAATCATAAAACACATAACATGAATTCTACCCTATTCTAACCTATTTTATATCTACTTCTGTATTACCCGTTGAATATCATGTAACTTTTGAAGAGCTTCCATAGGCGTAAGATTATTCACATCAATTTCTAATAAACTATCACGAATTTGTGAAAGCACGGGATCGTCTAATTGAAAAAAACTCAACTGATATCCCTCTCTATGTTGAGCTATATCCTTTACCGGCTTAGATAATTGTCCTTTACGATATGTTCCTTCAAGGTCTTTAAGAATTTCATTTGCACGCTTTACGACAGACTTCGGCATACCCGCCATTTTTGCAACATGAATACCAAAACTATGCTCGCTTCCTCCTTTTGCCAACTTTCGGAGGAATATTACTTTATTATTATGTTCACGTACTGTAACATTATAATTTTTTACCCGCGAAAAAGATTTTTCCATTTCATTTAACTCATGATAATGGGTTGCAAATAATGTTTTTGCGGCAGAAGAAGGATGTTCGTGCAGATATTCCACTATAGCCCATGCAATAGAAATACCATCGTATGTACTTGTTCCCCGCCCCAACTCATCAAGTAAAATCAAACTACGATTAGACACATTATTAAGGATACTCGCTGCCTCATTCATTTCTACCATAAAAGTTGATTCGCCTTTTGAGATATTGTCAGAAGCACCAACACGAGTAAAAATTTTATCAACTATACCAATTTCTGCTTTATCAGCGGGAACAAAACAACCTATTTGAGCCATAAGTACAATTAAAGCTGTTTGACGAAGCAAAGCTGACTTACCTGCCATATTTGGACCAGTAATAATTATTATTTGTTGAGAGTCATTAGAGAGAAAAATATCATTCCCAATATATGGTTCTTCGGGTGGCAACTGAGTTTCAATAACCGGATGACGTCCGTTTTTAATACGGAGGTCTGTACCATCAGAAAGCATTGGTTTTTTATAAGCATGTTCTTGAGAAATATATGCGAACGAACATAAACAATCAATAGTGGCCAAAACACTAGCATTAAGCTGAATAGTTTTAATATAGCGTGATATTTCCAATACTAAGGTATGAAAAATTTCTTGTTCAAGTACCATAATTTTACTTTCGGCACCTAAAATTTTCTCCTCATACTCTTTGAGTTCTTGCGTAATATATCGCTCTGCATTAACCAGTGTTTGTTTCCGAATCCAATCTTCGGGAACTTTATCCTTATGGGCATTACGGACTTCAATATAATAACCGAACACATTATTAAATGCTATTTTTACTTTCGAAATACCGGTTCGTTGTTCCTCTTTCTGTTGCAGTTCCAACAAATAATCTTTTCCGGAAAATGCAATTTGACGTAATTCATCAAGTTCTTCATTTACACCATCGGCAATTACGCCTCCTTTTTGCAGACTATTGGGTGGGTCGGCTACAATTTCACGAGAAATTTTTTCTGAAAGTTTTTTACAAGGGTTAAGCTGTTCTGCAAGTGTTTCTAAATATACATTGTCTTGCGTCAAGCACATATCCTTAATCGGCTCAAGCGACGAAAATGCACGCAAAAGTTGTACAATTTCACGAGGCAAAATACGTCCGGCGGCAACACGGGCAACTATTCGTTCCAAGTCACACACAAGATGCAAATGCTCGCGAAGTGTTATCAATAAATCAGGATGTGCAAGACACGTTTCAACAACCCCCAAACGGTTGTCAATCTCAGATTTATCCTTTAAAGGCAAAGCTAACCACCGCTTCATCATTCGTGCTCCCATTGAAGTCTGTGTTCGATCTATTACGTGTAATAAAGAAATTGCATGTTCATTGGGCGAACCAAACAATTCGAGGTTTCGAATAGTAAAACGGTCTAACCAGACATAATGATCTTGCTCTATTCGAGATATAGAACGAATATGGTTGATTTGTTTATGTTCTGTAATATCAAGATAATGTAATATTGCTCCGGCAGCAATAATAGCATCTTCCATAAAATCTATACCAAAACCTTTGAGCGAATTTACTTCAAAATGAGATAATATCTTATCTTGTGCAGCATCTTCAGTAAAAATCCAATCATCTAATTTATACGTATATAAATTATCCGGAAAAGAATCAAAAAAAACAGATTCTTTGGTACGATCATATAATACCTCTTTCGGCTGAAAGCCACTAATCAATTTGTCAATATAGTCTTTATTTCCCTGAGCAACAAGAAATTCTCCGGTTGAAATATCTAAAAAGGCAATACCTATATTACTTCGGGAAAAATGAACAGCAGCTAAAAAATTATTCTCATTATTTTGCAAAATGGTATCACTCAAAGAAACTCCCGGCGTTACCAACTCGGTAACACCTCGTTTAACAATTTTCTTTGTTTGTGATGGGTCTTCCAATTGTTCACAAATAGCAACCCGTTGACCGGCACGAACCAATTTTGGCAAATACGTATCTAAAGCATGATATGGAAATCCGGCTAACTCAACCGAAGAGGCCGACCCATTAGCTCGCTTAGTAAGAGTTATTCCTAATATTCTGGAAGCTTTAATTGCATCATCAGAAAATGTTTCGTAAAAATCACCAACCCGAAACAATAAAATAGCATCGGCATGTTTTGCCTTAACTTGATAGTATTGCTTCATTAATGGGGTTTCAACTGCTTTTTTTGCTGCCATATAATACCTTCATTTTTCACAAATGTACAGTAATATGACTGTTTTATAATGTATTAAATACGAATTGATTCAACATTTTTTTAACATGATTTTTTTTATATAGCACATAGATATTTAGTATGTGCGAGAAGAGTCCTCTTGTTAAAGGTCTCTGCATGGAAAACTCAAAAGAAAAGTCTTTCGAGAATTAATTAATTGAGAGTTTTCTTGTGCAAACAATGAATTAATAAAAAGAGAGGGTAACGCTGTCTTTGGAGTTTTACGTGGAAAACTATTTAGAAAATAAAAACCGAGTTTACATTTAAAAAAAATCTAAACTCGGTTTAGAATATTTTTACTTCTGTAAGGCTTTAACAGCCATTTCATAATCAGGCTCTTCTGCTATTTCGGGTACTTGCTGAGTGTACGCAACTTTTCCGTTTTCATCTATAACTATAACAACACGAGAATGCAATGCTTTGAGCGGACCGTCTGCAATTTCCAATCCATATTTTTTACCGAAACTACCATCTGCAAAATCTGACAGAGTCACTACATTTTCGATACCTTCTGCTCCACAAAACCGAGATTGAGCAAATGGTAAATCACGTGATATACAAAGCACTTCTGTGTTATTAAACCCAGCTGCCAATTTATTAAACTGTCGAACAGAAGCAGCACAGACACCGGTATCTAGACTCGGGAAAATGTTTAATACAAGCTGTTTCCCCTT
>CAZLCY010000132.1:0-7050 GCA_964558075.1 uncultured Bacteroidales bacterium | reverse complement strand
AATCCGCAGGCATCGTATTTCAATAATGCAGATGTGCTATTGGCTGCCGATTGTGTTGCATTCTCAGTAGGTAATTTCCACGACAAATATTTACGAGGAAAAAGTCTTGCAATTGCATGTCCGAAATTAGACCATAGTAACGAAAGTTATATTGATAAGCTTACGGCAATGATAGATACCGGAAATATAAACACATTACAGGTTATGATAATGGAAGTGCCCTGTTGCGGAGGTCTATTACAGATTGCACAACAAGCAGTAAACCGGGCAGACAGAAAAATACCTATAAAAGCTATTTTTGTAGGTGTACGAGGAAACATTCTCGAAGAAAAGTGGTTATAACTATATGTTAAACATAAAAATAGAGCTATGAAAGTAACAATTGAAGAAGGATGTATCGGATGCGGATTATGTGCAGAAATATGTCCGGAAGTATTTGAAATGAAAGATGATTTAGCAGAAGTAATACCTGATGCACCCATCGATTTACATATTGATGCAGTTAAAGAAGCAGCTGAAGGATGCCCTGTTGAAGTAATAAAAATAAGTGACGAATAAAAAAAGTATAATTATGAGTATGTTTTGTTTTCAATGTCAAGAAGCAGCTAAAGGCACCGGCTGTACAGTAAAGGGTGTCTGTGGAAAAACAGATGAAGTTTCAAATCTGCAAGATTTATTGGTATACACAGCAAAAGGCGTATCGTTTTTTGCACACACGGCACACGAAAAATCCATTCCCTGCCGCGAAGCAGATGTATATGTGTTTGAAGCTTTATTTATGACCATTACCAATGCTAACTTTGATGATGCCAAAATTATTGAAAAAATAAAAGCAGGTCAACTTGTACGGAATGAATTGCGAAAAGAACTAGAAAATAGCGGAATTACATTTTCGGAAGCAATACCGGATGAAGCTAAAATCATATCAGAAACCGATGAACAAATTTTAGCTCAAAGTCTGTTAGTTGGCATTCTGAACGAAAAAAATGAAGACATTCGTTCACTCAAATCGCTTATATTAATTGGCGTAAAAGGTATGGCTGCATACGCAGAACATGCACACAATTTGGGCAAACACAATACCTCTGCATTTGCATTTATGCACCGTGCGTTGTTTACCACAACACGAAACGATGTAGAAGTAGACGAATTAGTAGCCCTAACCATCGAATGCGGTTCGTACGGTGTACAAGTTATGGAACTGCTTGATTCTGCAAATACCGGAGCATACGGAAATCCGGAAATAACAAAAGTAAATATTGGCGTACGAAACAATCCGGCAATTCTTATTAGTGGTCATGATTTAAAGGATATGGAAGAATTGCTGAAACAAACCGAAGGAACCGGCGTAGACGTGTACACCCACAGCGAAATGCTCCCGGCAAACTATTATCCGGCATTCAAAAAATATACGCATTTTGTTGGGAACTATGGTAATTCATGGTGGAAACAAAAAGAAGAATTTGAAACATTCAACGGTCCGGTATTATTTACCACAAACTGTATTGTTCCGCCAAAATCATCATACATGGAACGAATATACACAACAGGTTCATCGGGCTTCAAAGGCTGCGTTCACATTCCCGACAGAGTAGACGGTAAACCAAAAGATTTTTCACACATAATTGCACACGCAAAAACATTACCACCTCCGACAGAAATAGAAACCGGAGAAATTATTGGTGGTTTTGCACACAATCAGGTTTTTCAACTTGCAGATAAAATTGTAGATGCAGTAAAAAGCGGTGCAATTCGTAAATTTGTTGTCATGGCAGGTTGCGACGGACGCATGAAATCGCGAGATTATTACACCGAATTTGCACAAAAACTACCAAAAGATGTGGTAATTCTTACTGCCGGGTGTGCAAAATACCGATACAATAAATTACCATTAGGAGATATAAATGGTATCCCCCGCATTCTCGATGCCGGACAATGTAACGACTCCTATTCATTGGCGGTCATTGCTCTTAAACTGAAAGAAATTTTCGAACTCAATGATATAAATGAATTACCTATCGCTTATAACATTGCATGGTACGAACAAAAAGCAGTCATTGTACTTCTTGCTCTTCTTTCGTTGGGAGTGAAAAATATTCACCTCGGACCGACATTACCGGCATTCTTATCACCAAACGTAGCTAACGTGCTTATAGAAAAATTCGGCATTGCCGGTATTGGCACTGTCGATGAGGATATGAAAATTCTTATAGAAGATGAAATGTTTGAATAAATCATACGACAAAAACAATGAATTCCATATATACGTTATTATGTATGTGATTCATTTTACATTATAAAAAAACAAAAAGTATGGGAATCTCTGTAGATAACACAAATATAGGTTTTGCACACGCACAACCATTTTCAATGAAACAATCAATTCAATATGCAGAAGATGCTATTGTAAGTAAAATAATCAGTAAAAAAGAAACCGGCAATGTTACGCTGTTTGCCTTTGACAAAGGTCAATTTTTGAGCGAACACACCGCCCCTTTCGATGCTTTAGTACAAATTGTAGAAGGCAGTGCTCAGGTAAGCATAAACTCGAAAGAACATACCATTTCGGAAGGAGAAATGATTGTTATGCCGGCGAATATTCCTCACGCAATAGTAGCCGAAAGTCAGATGAAAATGATACTCATAATGATAAAATCGTAAAAACTTATGAATATACGAAAAGAAGCTCTATCATACCATTCAGAAAAACGTCCGGGTAAAATTGAAGTAATACCGACTAAACCATATAACACACAGAAATCATTATCATTAGCCTATTCGCCGGGTGTTGCTGAACCATGTAAAGAAATCGATAAAAATCCTGAAGAAGTATACACATATACTGCAAAAGGAAATTTAGTTGGCGTTATCAGTAACGGATCCGCTGTTTTGGGACTTGGCAACATTGGTGCACTTGCAAGCAAACCGGTAATGGAGGGAAAAGGAATGCTCTTCAAAATATATGCAGATATAGACGTATTTGACATTGAAGTAAATACCGAAAACGTCGAAGAATTTATACAAACAGTTACAAACATTGCCCCCACATTCGGAGGCATCAATTTAGAAGACATAAAAGCACCGGAATGCTTCGAAATAGAACAACGCCTCAAAAAAGAACTCGACATTCCCATAATGCACGACGACCAACACGGTACCGCAATTGTTTCGGGAGCAGGTTTACTTAATGCCTGCGAAATTGCCGGTAAAAAAATCGAAGATTTACATATTGTAATTAACGGAGCAGGTGCTGCAGCTATTTCATGTGCTCATTTATACATTTCACTCGGCGCACAAAAAGAACACATAATAATGCTCGATAGCAAGGGAGTAATTACAACACGCCGAAAAAACATAAATTCATCAAAACAATTTTTTGCTCAAGATACCACAGTCGAAACATTAGAAGATGCCATACAAGGAGCAGATGTCTTTGTCGGCTTATCAATAGGAAATATTGTATCAAAAAAAATGATTACAAGCATGGCAAACCAACCAATAGTATTTGCTATGGCAAATCCCGACCCGGAAATTAGCTACAAAAAAGCAATAGAAACACGTTCCGATATTATTTTTGCAACCGGACGAAGCGATATTCCAAATCAAGTAAATAATGTTTTAGCATTTCCGTACATTTTTCGCGGAGCATTAGACGTTCGCTCAACAGAAATAAACGAAGACATGAAAATTGCAGCCGCTCATGCTTTAGCAAAACTAACAAAAGAACCAGTGCCACAAAAAATTATGGACGATTACAACACAACACTTAACTTTGGGAAAGAATACATTATTCCAAAACCGAATGACCTGCGATTATGCGAATATGTTGCTGTTGGGGTTGCAAAAGCAGCTGTTGATTCAGGTGTGGCACGAAAACCAATTTCGGATTGGGATGAATATAAATCACATTTCATTCAAAAAAGAAAAAAAGCTATATAAATCAAGCACCTTTCACCCTTCGGGCAGTTCACTGAGAAAGAAATAACTCTTTAGCGGAATAACGTTTATAATAAATGGAATAGCTCTTTACTAAATCTCTACTACCCCTGCTATTCATCACCAGCTCCGGCTCGACCGTGGCAACTTTTATATTTTTTACCACTACCGCAGGGGCATGGGTCGTTTCTGCCAACTTTCGGACCAACACGAACCGGACTCGCTTTTTGTTTCTCACGTGTATCTTGCGAACGTGCAGATTGATTTACATCATCTTTACGTGCTTGTAAATTTTGTGTTTTTCGTCTTTGATCACGAGCTTCTGTTGCCTCTGCCTGAACGGGAATATGAGCTTTTAACACACTCGACACAACCTCCTTATTTACCTCAACCAGCATGTTTTGAAATAAACTGAATGATTCGAATTTATATATCAAAAGCGGATCTTTTTGTTCGTACGAAGCATTTTGAACCGATTGTTTCAAATCATCCAATTCACGTAAATGCTCTTTCCACGCTTCGTCAATGCTCACTAAAATAAAAGATTTCAGGAATGAGCGAACCAATTCTTTTCCTTCAGATTTAACTGCTTTTTCTAAATTTGTAACCACACTAAATATGCGTTTACCATCGGAAATCGGTACAACAATATTTTTATATTTTTCGCTCTCTTTTTCAAACACATTCTTAATTACCGGCATTGCCTGTTCGGCAATAGTACGAACACGTCGTTCATAAATTTCGAGTAGTCTGTCATACACACGTTCAATTATTTCGTCGGTCGACAATCGCAAATAGTCTTCTTCAGTAACCGGTGATTCCAAAGAAAGCACCCGCAACAATTCCATTTCGAAGTCCTCAAAATCAATATTCCCGTGATTTTCTTCAACAATAGACACACAAGTATCATACATCATATTTACAAAATCGACAACGATTCTATCACCATACAAAGCATGACGACGTTTAGTGTAAATAACCTCACGTTGAGAATTCATCACATCATCATATTCCAGCAAACGCTTACGAATACCAAAATTATTCTCTTCCACTTTCTTCTGAGCCCGTTCAATCGAGCGAGAAATCATATTATGTTCAATAACTTCCCCCTCTTCAAGACCGAGTTTATCCATTATTTTCGCAATACGTTCCGAACCGAACATACGCATTAAATCATCTTCGAGCGATACAAAAAACACCGAAGACCCCGGGTCTCCCTGACGACCGGCACGACCGCGTAACTGACGATCGACACGACGCGAATCGTGACGTTCGGTACCTACAATTGCAAGACCGCCCGATTCTTTTACTTCGGGAGTCAATTTAATATCCGTACCGCGACCAGCCATATTGGTAGCAATAGTAATAGTTCGTGCTTTTCCCGCCTCAGCCACAATATCTGCCTCACGCTGGTGTAATTTTGCATTCAATACATTGTGTGGTAATTTTTTTCGGGTAAGCATACGTGAAAGTAATTCCGAAATTTCAACCGAAGTTGTTCCGACAAGAACCGGTCTCCCTTTCTCAACCAACTCTTCCACATGATCAATCACCGCATTATATTTTTCACGACGAGTTCGGTACACCCTGTCATTTTTATCTTCACGAACAATCGGTCTGTTTGTAGGAGCAACCACAACATCGAGTTTATAAATATCCCATAACTCCTTAGCTTCCGTTTCCGCAGTACCGGTCATTCCCGATAACTTTTTATACATACGGAAATAATTCTGCAAAGTAATAGTTGCATGTGTTTGCGACGCAGCCTCAACCTTTACCCGTTCTTTTGCTTCAATTGCCTGATGCAAGCCGTCAGAATAACGTCGTCCTTCCATAATACGACCGGTTTGTTCATCAACAATTTTCACCTTATTATCCATGACCACATATTCGGTATCTTTCTCAAATAAGGTATATGCTTTCAACAATTGATTAAGCGTATGAACACGTTCCGATTTCACAGAATAATCCTGAATAATTGCATCTTTTTTCTCCATTTTTTCAGATGGATCCAAATCCGTTTTATCTAAATCAGCCAATTGATCACCAATATCAGGCATCACAAAAAAGTCCTTATCACCGGTATCTTCAGACAGAAAATCGATTCCCTTTTCCGTTAATTCAATCGAATTATTTTTTTCATCAATAATAAAATATAAGTCATCAGTTACAAGATGCATATGTTTATTATTTTCCGACATATAAAAATTTTCTGTTTTCGTCAACAAGGTTTTCATCCCCTGCTCACTCAAAAACTTAATTATAGCCTTATTTTTCGGAAGACCTTTGAAAGTTCGCAACAATAATTTTGCTCCCTCTTCCTGTTCTTTTTTATTTTCACTGGCAATTAATTTTTTAGCATCAGCAAATTCTTTAGTAATAAGCGTTTTTTGAATATTAAACAACTTTTCTACTTTTGGTCTGAATTCAATAAACAGTTCATCATTACTATTCTTTTTCGAAACGGGACCGGAAATAATTAAAGGCGTTCTGGCATCATCAATCAACACCGAATCGACCTCATCAACAATAGCAAAATTGTGAATTCGTTGCACCAAATCCTCGGGGCTTGTTGCCATATTATCACGTAAATAATCAAAGCCTAATTCATTATTGGTACCATAGGTAATATCTGCCAAGTAAGCCTTTCTTCGTGCATCAGAATTTGGCTCATGCTTATCAACACAATCAATTGTTAAACCATGAAATTGAAAGATGGGTCCCATCCATTCGGCATCCCGTTTTGCCAAATAATCGTTTACAGTCACGACATGCACACCTTTACCCGCAAGAGCATTTAAGAAAATCGGTAGCGTTGCAACTAATGTTTTCCCCTCACCGGTAGTCATTTCAGCAATTTTACCTTCATGAAGAATCACCCCTCCAATAAGCTGCACATCATAATGCACCATATCCCAGGTAACCTCAGTTCCACCCGCTATCCATGAATTATACCAAGTTGCCGTATTGCCTTCAACAGAAACAAAATCATGAGCCACAGCCAAATCCCTATCATAATCAAGAGCATCAACCTCTATTTCCTCATTTTCTTTAAAACGTCGAGCTGTTTCTTTTACAATTGCAAAAGCTTCCGGCAGAATTTTCTTAAGCGTC